>CACYHU010000067.1 GCA_902774215.1 uncultured Chloroflexota bacterium | reverse complement strand
AATACAAATCGATTTCGATACACTAAAAGCACGCCCATCCATCTGTCGGTTTGTCAATTGCGGGTTTATTCCGACTTTGACGCCCATATTCTCCAATAATTATACCGCCATTTGCAGTGCTATCAGGTAATCAAAACTCTCCCCCGCGCAGCGGCCTGCTGCGCGATTATTGATCGGACATATAAATATTGCGTAAATTTATCAGGCAGCATAAGCGAAAAATAATGAGAAAATATTATCCCTCAACAGCATTTCTCTTCCGAGTAATTATTTCATGATTGATATAGATAATTCAACTATTCAGGCTAAGATTGAAGAATATTATAATAACGGTGATTTTCTAAATCCTCTTGAAGTTGTTAAAAAATCATCAAAGTATATCCTTCATAAAAACGGATTTGCTCAATTTAGAGCGGCCCAAGAACTAAATTTATCTTCTTGTTTATGCTGTATTATATAATTTTCCAAAATATTGATTAGCCCGATTACCCAAATCATTTATTTTCTCGGTATATAACCACATGGGGTGAATGTGCGTTACATCATATGTTCAATTATCCTGTTTTCCATTTATGGTAACAATTACTTTTGATTCATCGATTCCTTTTCGGTTACATTATTTTTTTTTATTCATATCGACGAAATTTGAAATTCTTGAAAAACCGCAAATTTGGGGTATAATAAATTATTCTGTAAGTAGTATGAGAACGACAATCATTGACAATCCACGGAGGACAAGATCATGGCAACAGGGACCACGACCGTATGCTTCGAACAGAAACTCTGGGACGCAGCGGACAAGCTACGTACCAATATGGATGCTGCGGAATACAAGCACGTTGTGCTGGGACTGATCTTCCTAAAATATGTCTCCGATTCCTTCACCGGGAAATATGAATAGTTGAAGGCTGAAGGTTACTGTGAGAGGATGAAACTTTGCTTATTCGGAGGCAGGTTTTTTTCGACTTTGGCGATTATTAAGATGCAGACGAATCAGGCTTTCGGAATGTCTTCCATTTACTCAGGAATAACGATGATGAAACAGTCAGGAGGTTATTGAATGAAAAACTTCTTATTTCTCGTTGCTTTTCTCACCTTTGCTGTCTTGTGTCCGCTGACAGTATCCGCCGAAACTCCACAGATCTCTGCCGGGGCTATGCCCAGTCTGCCGCCGGACAACATGAACTGGTATGATAAATATGAGGCGGCGATCAGGGAAGTGCATGCCGAGGAAAAACAGGCGGCGCTTCCTTCAGGAAGGATCATCAACTACGGTGAGGTGAAGAACGACAAGCCCGCGCTGATGCTGATCCATGGCCAGATGAGCATATGGCAGGATTACGCGCTGGTGCTTCCCGCACTCAGTGAAAACTGGCATATCTATGCGGTTGACGTATATGGTCACGGTAAATCAACTCATGATGAAAGCCTGTATTATCTTGACGTCAACGGTGATGACCTGATCTGGTTTATCGATCATGTGATCGGGGAAGCCACTGTCGTGGCGGGCCATTCCAACGGCGCAATCACAGCGGCGTATGTCGCGGCTTACGGCGGCGCAAACGTTATCGGCGCAGTCCTGGAAGATCCGCCCGTATTCTCGACGGAAGGGGAAAACTGGGAAAAGCATTTTTCCTATCTGGATACATTCAAACCCCTGCATGAATACGACGAATCGGATAAAAGAGAATGCTGGGAAGCCTGGTACCTCAGACACTGCTACTGGGGACAGCTTTATATAAAGGATCTGATACCACTGATTGCGGACGATGCCCAGAAGTATCACGACGAGCATCCCGGGGAGCCCGTAAAGATTGCGATGCTTCCTTCGGATATATGGTATATTTTCCAGTATGAAATGGAGTATGATTTTGCCTACGGTGAGCATTTTTATGATCTGAGTTGGAATCACGGACTGAAACATGAAGACATCCTCTCCTCGATCCATATTCCCTGTGTTTATATTCATGCCATGGAAGTTTTGGATCACAACGGTATCAATATGGCGGCCGCGACCTGCCGTCTGATTGAAACGGATACAAACGATCATATTATCCATACCAAACACAGCGAAGTCTATATTGACGCGGTGAATTCAATGCTCAGATAACAGGATCCGGTTGGCACGCCGGATGATACGCCGGGGATGGCCCTCGATGGCGTTTACTGGAAGAGAAAAATGGGTGATTCTAGAAGACTCTTTATTCTTGTTTTTTGGGAAAAAGGGGGTGTCTCGTTGTATTTTGAGACACCCTCTTATGTTTAGCTATATCTGCTCCGGGCTGAAGGCCCTGATCTGTCCGTCAGGAAAACAGATCAGATCACAGGCCCCAGACAGAATATATCGATCGATGTGAAGTATTGGATGGCTTCGTTCTTGGTCAGAGCATTTTCAGAAGACTTTCGTCAGTCGGGAAGACGGATTTGGATTTTGTGACTTTCCGCAGCTGACGATTAAAACCTTCAATGGCATTTGTCGTATAAATCAATTTCCGAACCTCTTCCGGATATTTGAAATAGGTTGACAGTTTAGCCCAGTTATCCTTCCAGGATTTGCCGATTTTGGGATATTTCTTTCCCCACTTTTCGTTGAAAACATCAAGCGCCGAGAGAGCTGTTTTTTCATCGACTGCCTGATAGACATTTTTGAGATCTGCCATCAGCAATTTCAAATCTTTATATGAGACATATTTGGTCGAATTCCGGATTTGGTGGATAATGCATTGCTGGATTTCTGCCTGCGGATACGCAGCCTCAATCGCTTTGTCAAAACCTGTCAGACCATCTACGCAGACAATCAGGATATCTTGAACTCCTCGGTTCTTGAGTTCATTTAGTACGGTAAGCCAGAATTTGGAACTTTCATTTTCGCCGACCCACATTCCGAGTACGTCCTTTTTTCCTTCCATGCTTATTCCGATTGCTACATATATTGCCTTTTTTACAATGATCGAATCTTCTCTGACATGAAAATGGATCGCATCCAGATATACCACTACATAGATTTCTTCCAAAGGCCGCGATTGCCACTCACGTACTACCGGCATGATTTTGTCCGTGATTCGGCTGATCATACTATCTGATACATCTACACCGTATATATCGTTGAGATGCCTTGAGATATCCTCGGTGGTCATTCCCTTAGCATACATGCTAAGAATTTTTTCTTCGAGTTCGTTTGTTGTTTTTGTTTCTCGTTTTTTGATTATTTGGGGCTCAAATTCTCCATTTCGATCTCTCGGAACATTGATCTCTACCGAGCCCATACTTGTGGCAAGCTTTTTCTTTCCGTACCCATTTCGGCTGTTGTTGGTTTCTTTATTTTTATAATCGTATTTTGAATACCCGAGTTCTTCTTCCAACTCGCCTTCCAATGCTTGCTGCATCCCTTCTGCGAACATATCCTTGAACATTTCAGAGAATTCTTTCATGTTCGTCGGATGATATAACGACAGCATTTCCTGGAAGAGTTCCCTCTTCCTTGGATCGGTTTTTGTTCTTCCCATTTTCTTTCTCCTGTTATTAGCTTATTGGTTCAAGATTCATGCTAATTTCAGGTTTACACAGTTTATGGGAATCCCTCAAATATTGCGTAAATTTATCAGGCAGCATATTTTGTAGTTGCCACCTGAAAGAAGCCCTTCACCTTATCAGGCCTCAGCTGAACCGATTTCATGTGCGATCGCACATTGTGAACAAGTTCCTTTTCAGTTCGCGGGCTGGGTAATTTGCTGTATTCCCGATCATTGTAAATAAGAATGAAACAGTTTTGGATAATATTTGTTCATAAATATTTATTCAGAACATAATTATCACAAATATTTGAAATTCATTGACTCCCGGAAAATATCGGCTTATACTTTTAATCACAAATAATAGAACATAATATCAAGAGGAGCATAAGATGGAACTGACTGATACCGAAAAAAAAAGATATATTACTGAAGGCCGGGGCTGATATAATTTCCAATGAAGACTGGACTTATGTTCCCTGCTTGGAAAGTGCCGGAGATTTTGCAAATTTTGTGAAACTTCCAGAGGAAGAAAAGAATAAATACTATCAGCCGGTTCCGCCTGAAGATGTCAGGGTATGCGGGTTCAAGCCTGAAGATCTTGTCAGTTTCATTTTGGATGACAACAGTATGTATCCGGATTATTTCCAGGGGGATGAATTATATATTGCCTACCGGGAACCGCTGCAGGATGGCAGGGATTTTGCGGTAATGGTCAATGACAAAATTCTGATCCGAAGGATAAACATTCAGGGAGAAATGATTGAACTGGTTCCGGTGAACATGGATTATTCGAGGGAAACTTACAGGAAGGATGATATCAGGTGGCTTGGCCGGGTCTGCGGTCACAGCAGGGAGCTGTGAAGTCTTTCCGGGTAAAGGAGGTTCATTCTGTTTTCTGATCAACGGGGAATCAGGCGCCCGGCTAGGCGATCTTTCTGCGATATCAGGAGGACAGTTCCTTCGTTCCTCAGTAACCGTCCCCCGATTTGGTGAACTTCCCCTGATTTAGACGGTCCTCCCTCGTTGACGGCCCGAACCCCGCTCCGAAAGGTACAGGCTTCGCCTGATTCAGATGCGGAGCGGGAGCTTCGCCCCCGAATGTGTGCCTGCACCGAACCCCGCTCCGAAAGGTACAGGCTTCGCCTGATTCAGGTGCGGAGCGGGAGCTTCGCCCCCGATTTGGTGAACTTCCTTATGAAGATAGAAAAGGCCGGAAATCATATGACGGTTGCCGGGCCAAATCTTTTTCTTCTTCACCGTATCGCGGCTGCTGCGGCACTTGTCCCGGCCGGTTTGTCCCTCTGTCCGGGTCAGAGGCGGGAAATCATGTAAAATCCGTTTTAGACATAAAGTGTTTTATTTTTGATATAGGATAATCTCCGCGCATATTTTATACTTGATGATGGGATGCGTGTTTAAACTTCTCACAACTTTTAACTGGAGGTAGTGCGCCATGGCATATATTACGCTGAAAGATATCAACAAAATCTATCCAAACGGCTTTCATGCGGTGCATAATTTTAACCTGGAAATTGAACAGGGTGAATTCGTTGTGTTTGTAGGCCCTTCCGGCTGCGGAAAATCAACGACGCTGCGAATGATCGCCGGTCTGGAAGACATCAGTAAAGGTGATTTTCTCATCAATGGAAAGCGGGCCAATGAGATGGGTCCGCGGGAACGCGGAATCGCCATGGTTTTCCAGAGCTATGCGCTTTACCCGCAGATGACTGTTTTTGACAACCTGGGTTTTGGCCTTACGCTCGAAGGCGTCGACGAAGACGTGATCGAGGAAAAGGTCCTGAAAGTCGCGAAAATTCTCGGGCTTACGGACTATCTGGACCGTCTTCCCCGTGCGCTTTCCGGCGGCCAGCGGCAGCGTGTCGCGGTCGGCCGTGCCATCATCCGCAAGGTGGGCATTTTCCTGATGGATGAACCGCTTTCCAACCTGGACGCCAAGCAGCGTGTCACCATGCGCTCGGAGATCACCCAGATCCACCGCGAAACCGGTGCGACGACGATTTATGTTACCCATGACCAGACGGAAGCCATGACCATGGCTGACCGCATTGTCTGCATGAAGGACGGTTATGTACAGCAGATCGGTACGCCGAAGGAACTGTATTTCGAGCCGGTCAACGTGTTTGTCGCGGGCTTTATCGGTGAACCGCCGATGAACTTCATCCGTGTCACGGTGAAGAACGGCCATGTGAATGTCGGCGGCAATGATCTGGACCTGAAGCCGCGTCTCGGCAGCAAGCTCTCCGCATATGAAGGGAAAGAGATCGTTTTCGGGTTCCGCCCGGAAGCTATCGTCCTGAACAAGACGGAAAATTCATACCTGATGAAGAGCACCGTTGAACTGACGGAAATGCTGGGCGACAATACCAACATTTACATCAATATCGGCGATGAAAAGGCAATTCTGAAGGTCGACCCGCATGACACACCGGAGCTCGACACGGAATTTGATTTCTACCTGCCCTATGAAGGTGTTTACCTCTTCGACGGCGTAACAGAGAAAGTTATAAAATAGTGTCCGGCAGTCAGCGGGCAGAGCCCCTGATACGCTGTGCACGAAACGAAAAAACAGGAGATTCCTAAATGGATATTCGATATTCAACCAATCCGAATGATGTGAAACGCTATACGACTGAAGAACTGCGCAAAGAATTTTTGATCCAGAATCTTTATCAGGCCGATACGGTGCAGGCTGTTTATTCCCATGTTGACCGCATGGTCGTTCTGGGTATCATGCCGGTAAATGAAGAGCTCCCCATTGACAAGGGAATTGACGTCTGGGGCAATTTCGGCACATCCTATTTCCTTGAACGCCGCGAAGCCGGTGTCTTCAACCTCGGCGGCAAGGGCTATATTCAGGCGGATGATGAACGCTTTGAACTCGGTTTCGAAGACTGCCTGTACATTACTCAGGGCACCAAAAAGGTCTGTTTCGGCAGCGTGAACGCGGATGATCCCGCGCGTTTCTATCTGGTTTCCGCTCCGGCTCACCGGGCTTATAAAACCACCTTCCTTTCCTTCGCGGATGCAAACAAACGCCCGCTGGGTTCAGTCGCCACCGCCAACAAGCGCGTCATCAACCAGTTCATCCATCCCGATGTCCTGCCGACCTGCCAGCTTTCCATGGGGCTCACCCAGCTGGAAGAAGGCAGCACCTGGAATACGATGCCTACACATACGCATGAACGCCGTATGGAGATCTATACCTATTTCAATATCCCGGAAGGAAATGTAGTGTTCCACTTCATGGGACAGCCGCAGGAGACCCGCCACATCGTAATGCATAATTACGAAGCGGTGATCTCACCCTCCTGGTCGATCCATCCGGGTGTCGGTACAGCGGCTTATACCTTCATCTGGGCAATGGGCGGTGAAAACCAGGCCTTTGATGATATGGATAACATTGACACAATGGACCTTCGGTAAACCAGTGTTCAGTGTGAGGCTTTCAGAGTGAATTATGGAAGGCGCTGTGCGCCTTCTACTTATAAAAAAATGTCGATGGAACCGTTCCTGAAGACATCAGTCCGCGAATAACAAACGCCGGGATCACGCATCCCGGCCTCGAAAATAAAGGAGTTGATCTAATGGATGTATTGAGCAGAATGGCTGCGACGGGTGTTGTCCCGGTGGTCGTATTGGATAAGGCTGAAGACGCGGTCCCGACCGCAAAGGCAATGCTGGCCGGCGGAATTGACGCCATGGAAATTACCTTCCGCACTGCTGCCGCCCCGGATTCTATCCGTGCCGTTGCGCAGGAAGTTCCCGATATGCTGGTGGGTGCCGGTACTGTTGTCAACCTCGAACAGTGCAAGCTGGCTGTTGAATGCGGCGCGAAATTCATCGTTTCCCCGGGTTATGATGAAGAAACCGTTGCCTGGTGCTGTGAAAACGATATTGCCATTACCCCCGGCTGCATCACTCCTACCGAGATCATGATGGCGAAGAAGCACGGCCTGAATGTGATCAAATTCTTCCCTGCCAACGTTTTTGGCGGTTTGAAGGCTTTGAAAGCACTTGCCGGTCCTTTCCCCGGTACCAAATTCATCCCCACCGGCGGCGTCAGCAATGAAAACCTGGCTGAATTCATCGCCTCCCCGCTGCTTCTGGCGGCCGGCGGCAGCTGGACCGTTCCTTTGAAGGAGATCAATGCCGGCAATTTTGACAAGATCACCGAACTCTGCGCGGAAGCCCGCCGGATCGTTGATGAAACACGAGCGAATAAATAAGGAGAAATTCCATGAAATTCTTAACTTTTGGCGAAATCATGCTCCGTTTGAAGTCCCCCGGCCTGGAACGCTTTTTCCAGAGCCCGGCCTTTGAAGCCACCTTTGGCGGCGGCGAAGCCAATGTCGCTGTTTCCCTTGCCAATTACGGACAGGACGCCGCTTTCCTGACAGTCCTGCCGAAGAACGCTATTGCGGACGAATGTATCCGCGACCTGCGCGGTTTCGGTGTGGATACCACCCGCATCGTCCGCTCCGATAAAGGCCGTGTCGGTATTTACTACCTCGAGACCGGTGCCAACCAGCGCCCCTCCAAGGTCGTCTATGACCGTGACTGGTCTTCCATCTGCCTGGCAAAACCCGGCGATATCGACTGGGACAAGGCTTTTGAAGGCGTGGAATGGTTCCATATCACCGGCATCACCCCCGCCATTTCCGAAAGTGCCAAGGATCTTTCCCTGGAATCCGTCAGGGAAGCCAAGAAGCGCGGCATCACCGTCTCCTGCGACCTGAACTTCCGCAAGAACCTGTGGAAATACGGCATGAAGGCCTCGGAAGTTATGCGCGAAATGGCAAACTATGTGGATGTTGCCATCGCCAATGAAGAAGATGTCCAGAAGTCCCTGGAAATCACCACCGATGTGGTCGTTGAATCCGGTGAACTGGACCGCGAAAAATATAAGGCTCTGGGCGATAAGGTCCTTGCCACCTACCCGAACATGAAGATGATCGCCATTACCCTGCGCGAATCCAAATCCGCTGACTGGAACGGCTGGGCTGCCTGTCTGAATGACCGCGAGAATTTCTATGTTTCCAAACGTTATGAGATCCGCGACATCGTCGACCGTGTCGGCGGCGGCGACAGCTTTGGCGGCGGTCTGCTTTACGGCCTGACCCACTATGACGACAAGCAGCAGGCGCTGGAATTCGCTGTCGCGGCTTCCTGCCTGAAGCACAGCATCCTCGGTGACTTCAACCGTGTTTCTGTCGACGAAGTTGAAAAGCTGATGGGCGGTGACGGAACCGGCCGCGTGCAGCGCTGATCAATAAGCGGCCGGTGGCCGGCGGCCACTGGTCAGCTGTGATCTACCCGGGACCTCCCGTCAGTATATCAAAGTTTTAGGAGAATACAAACATGGATATCATGAACATGTTTTCACTTGAGGGTAAGGTTGCTCTGGTTACCGGAGCGGCTTACGGGATCGGTTTTGCGATGGCTGAAGCCTATGCGGCTGCCGGCGCAAAGATCTGCTTCAACTGCCGGTCTCAGCATCACCTGGACCAGGCGCTTGCCGATTACGCCGCGAAGGGAATCGAAGCCCACGGCTATATCTGTGACGTGACGGATGAAGAACAGGTCAAGGCGATGGTCGCGCAGATCGAAGAAGAAGTCGGTGTCATTGACATTCTCGTCAACAATGCCGGCATCATCAAACGTATCCCGATGCTGGAAATGAGCACCGAAGATTTCCGGCAGCTGATCGATATCGACCTGAATGCTCCCTTCATCGTTGCCAAGGCAGTGCTGCCCGGTATGATCAGGAAGGGGCATGGCAAGATCATCAATATCTGCTCCATGATGAGCGAACTGGGCCGTGAGACGGTCTCCGCTTATGCGGCAGCCAAGGGCGGCCTGAAGATGCTCACCAAGAATATCTGCTCCGAATTCGGCGAATACAACATCCAGTGCAACGGTATCGGCCCCGGCTATATTGCCACGCCGCAGACCGCTCCGCTGCGTGAACGCCAGCCCGATGGCAGCCGCCATCCGTTCGACCAGTTCATCGTTGCCAAGACGCCGCAGGCCCGCTGGGGTACCGCGGAAGACCTGATGGGTCCCGCCATCTTCCTGGCATCCGATGCCTCCAATTTTGTCAACGGGCACATTCTCTACGTTGACGGCGGCATCCTCGCCTACATCGGCAAACAGCCGTAATTCAGTTCTGATGAAAAAAACTGTCGGGGGACACGCGCTGAGCAAGCTCACGCGTGTCCCCCGACTGAATTAACCGTGACGCGGGATCACTTTCGCAGGCAGCTGATGCTTATTCCGCGTCCCTACGAAGCATTCCCTCCTGATGGCTTTTCACAATTGGCAGCTCCTTTTGATCGGAGGGGCCGTTATTTACAGTAATACCGTCCGTCATTCGTGACCAGCAGTCCGTTTTCAAACATGAGCGTTCCCAGCGCTTTTCCGTCCGGATCATGGAAATCATACGCGTAAATATCGCCTGTTGACTCCAGACAGTCGGCCTTTCCGGTCACTTTTCCGCTGCGGATAAGGGAAAGCAGATCCGCTTTTTCTCCCGCCGTCATCTCCAGCGGGATGGGGCCTTCTTCACAGTCGATATAAGTCCCCCTGATTTCCGCGCTTATGACAGCGTCAATATCGAGTCCGGTGAATTCAGCCAGTGGTGCGGGTTCAAATCCCTTCGGCCCCATAAACGGCTCATTATAATAGTTGGTGATTTCCGGGAACTGCTGCCGTAATATCAGATAGAGCGCCTGTGCGTTTGGATCGGTATTTTCAAAGCAGCTTTCTCCGGACTTTCCGAGCAGGATGACTTCAGGCTCTCCCTCCTCCGAATACCGTACCGCATAGCTTTCTTCCGTTCCGGCATCTTCCGCGCAGGAAACGGATCTGTCTCCCCGGTTTTCCACGCTGTAAATAAGGCTTTGGATGGCGAAGCGCTCATCATGTTTTAATTCACCTGCCGTGCTGAAGTTTTCGGCATCGGAGAGATATTTGAGCCGTTCTTTCGCCTCATACGGCCAGTGTGAACCGGAGTAACTGCCGCTGTACGTCCGGATGACGCCACGCTCATCTATGGACCCGATCTGTATCTCATCCCCTTCCCCGATCAGCCCGTAGCAGGTGTAAAGGATGATCCGCGGGGCAGCATCTGCCGAAGCCGCTTCCGCACCCGAAAGGATCAGTCCGGCGGTGATGAGGAAAATAACAAAAAGACAGAAAATATTGCGCATAGTGCTTTATCCTTTGATTTGAGCCGTAAAAGGCAGGGGAGGCTTCCGCTTTCCGGATCAGCTGTTCATTCCCCCCCTGCCGTAATTATCATTATAGAATAATAATGCTTTTCAGCACTGAAATGTTCCTTGCGCTTCGAAAGATATGCTGAAATTTGTCACTTGAATTAACAGCACCGTCTTGCAAGGGAGCGAATCTTATGCTAAAATAGAGTCTGTTCGGAGAGATGGCCGAGTGGTTTAAGGCGCCTGTCTTGTTATCAGAAATTTATCTTTTGTGCCAATTTCTTGATGATAACAACTCTCTTGATCGTTGAAAAAAGGCACAAACTTTTTTGGAGAGGTGGCAGAGTGGTTGATTGCGCACGTCTTGAAAATGTGTTTACCCTAATACGGTAACGTGGGTTCGAAACCCACCCTCTCCGCACCTGAAAAGTCCGCTTCTAAAATGTTGAAGCGGACTTTTTGTGTTTAGAGCTTTCCTTTAGTTTCAAGCTCCATGCATTTTTTATTAGTCTATTTTTTTCTGCTTCAAGTTGTGTTATAAGGGAATTTAGAGTGGAATTAGCTGCTGTCAAGTTCTCTATGTCGGTATATAGCCCTTGTATTTGCTCGGTCAAAATCGCGCAATCAAGCACATGTGATGATATGTTCTGAATAGTTTGTGACAATATTCTTTTTTCATCACGCAGCTTATCTATTACATAATATATATAACGAATTGTTTCCAAAAGAAACAAAAGAATTGTAATTTTTTCAACAATTGTAAGTTTAATTCATTGAATGATGCTGATGTACAAAAGTCCTCCCTTCTAACTTGAAGGGAGTTTTTGTTATTTTGCTTCTTCGTGTATAGGGTTCACAGTGGAATCATCCGGAAATATTTCCGGAGTCATGTCAACTATCGTTACGAGTGCCAGAAGCGGACCTCCTTCAGGATTATTAGGGTTCGTAATCTTCTTGTATATCCGTGCAAGCCCAGACATATAATCATGATCAATCATATAATCTGACATTCATCCAGGAAGTGTCAAGCCACAATATGACGGCAGTTCATCTTCAAAAGAAAAATCCATCATGTCTCCTGAATATTCCGCATAAGATTGAACAGTAAGACCGCACAGATTGAACACCTTCACCGCAAAGAACGAACACTTAGACCGCAACAATTGAACACCCAAAAATACGGTAATATGACTGAGCATGCGAATAGCGTGACATCATCATAAGGAGGGTCATAACAATGACCAATTACCGTGAAATCCTGAGGCTGAAATATCTTGGGTTCAATAATACACAGATAGCCCAATCTGTGAATTGTTCAAGAACAACAGTTGTAAATGTCATCCACCTTGCGGAAGAAAATGGGCTGCAGTATCCGCTGTCCGAGCAAGTATCAGATAAAGCTTTGTTCGAGATATTGTATCCGGCAGTTTCCAGCAAACAAACATATAAGATGCCGGACTATGACTACGTTTACAACGAATTGAAGCGGGATGGCGTCACACGGGATCTGCTGTGGCGGGTATATGTAGAAGAATGTCACCGAAACGGAGAACTGCCATACCAATCAACTCAGTTCAACAAACTTTACAATGATTACCTTCACAAAAAGAATGCTACAATGCATCTGGATCACAAGCCCGGTGAGATCATGCAGGTGGACTGGGCCGGTGACACAGCGCAGATCCTTGATACCGATACCGGTGAATCCATCAAAGTGTACATTTTCGTGGCAACATTGCCTTACAGTGGCTATAGTTATGTAGAAGGTTTCTTCTCCATGAATCAGGAATGCTGGGTATCAGCTCATGTGAACGCCCTCAAATATTTTGGCGGGGCTCCGAAAATTATCCAGTGTGACAACCTGAAAACCGGAGTTGTGAAGCACGGAAAAGATGAGATTGAACTCAACCGTGCTTATCAGGAGTTGGCAGAACATTACAATACAGCCATTATTCCGGCCAGAGTCAGGGCTCCTAAGGACAAAGCCTTTGTTGAAGGAACAGTAAAAATGCATTTAGGACCGGTACATGAAATACCGCCTCCATTTTGTCCTGCGGTATTGTTTTCGATAACACCGTTATTCATGGTGAATTTTCCGCCGCTGGAAGAAATATTAACGGCGCCGCCGTTTAATCTGGTAGAATTATTGATAATCGTGCTGCTGCTGTTGTTTTATGTGTTAACATAAACACCGCCGCCATAATCATTTGCTGCGTTATTATCGATCGTGCCGCCATTCATTGTGAATTCACTTGTGTAATCTTTGGTATCCTCTTTATAAGCACCGAAAAGATAAACACCACCGCCCCTTTCTGCTTTGTTGTTATAGATTTTGCCGCCATTCATTGTGAATTCACTCTTTAATTCATTATTTTTTTCAAGATAAACACCGCCGCCTATATTTGCTGAATTACCGCTGATCGTTCCTCTGTTTATCGTCAGTTTCCCTGCGCTTACCAACACACCGCCGCCGTTCCCTTTGTTATTGCCGCCGGTGATTTTTCCCGGTTTCCTCATACTGGTATCTACAATTGTCAGATTGCCGTAAACTGTGATAACATTTCCATCCACTTTGGCTGCGCTTGCGGCCTGGCTTAGATTGCGGCTGATCGTATAACTGTTTAAATCAAGGGTGACTGTTCCTCTTATCTTCAGCGGGCCGTCATTAGCACTGGCTGTGATGTTCCTGGTTAATTTGACGGTTCCACCGTCATTGTTTTCATCCAGAGCGGCTTGCAGTCCGGCCCAGGTGGTGATTCTTTGTGCACAGACAGGCTTTGCTGCGAAAAGTCCCGCAAGAAGGAGACAGAGAACGAAAATTACATTTGTCCGCAAAAAGGCCTTAATGTGATGTTGTGATGACGGTTTGTTCATAAACAGTTCCCCTGATGTGTGAAAGTATTCAAAATTTGTAAGGATTCAGAAGGCTAAGGAACAGGCTGTGCCTGGCCGGGTTTGAAGCAGGAGCTTTTTATGACTGACTCCGACTGACTCCTGAAAAGCTGCCATAATATTTACATATATATTAAATACAAAATTTGTGCTAGGATGATATGTCAAAGAAAAGTGAGAGATCCCGCTTGTTGGGTCTATTCCCATCTTTATTTTGGCACGGTTCTTGTAATGAAGTGTAATTGGTATTTAAGAAGATAAATTTTTCGATCCGGCGCGTCTATCCGTGACGGTCCCGCGCATTACCGGTACGCAAAAGCAGAAGCACGAAAAAGAGAGCAGCCATGAAAACCTACAGCAAAAACATTTTCATCCTTTTCCTGATCACCCTCATCACCCTGGGAGGCCTGGGCGCACTCAGCGGACAAGCACAGGCGCAGGAAGCCGTTGCGGAGATCGATGGAACACCCTATTCTACCCTGCAGGCGGCGCTGAACGCCGCGGAAGCCGGGCAGACGGTCAAAATGCTGAAAAGTATTGGCTGGGAAGCCCAGACGATCCAGGTGCCCGCGAATAACAAGCCCATCACGCTGGACCTGAACGGCCGCGAGATCAAAAACAATACCTTCACGATCCCCACCGGCGCGCATCTGACGCTCATCGACAGTGTCGGCGGCGGGAAAATCACCGGAGAAAGATGCATTGAGGCAGATCCCATCGGAGGGGGACTGATCTATGTCCCCGGCGGGACTTTCATCATGGAAAGCGGCAGGATCTCCGAATATGCTTTCTATGGTGTCCTTGTAAGCGGGAACGGCAGATTTGAGATGAATGGCGGCCTGCTCAAATTTGAGAGCGGATACTTTAATGATAATTGTCCCGGTGACGGTTATAAACACAACTCGGGAGGGGTAAACCTGTATGATGGAGAAGGAGGCAACCCCACCTTCAGCATGAGCGGCGGCGACATGGAAATCCAATATGGCAGCTGCTGGTCGCAATGTGTGCACTTGCAGGCAGGAAGCTTTCTCATGAGCGGCGGGAACCTCAACGCGATGCAGACAAACGCGTATGGTGTGAATATGAATTTCGGAACCTCCTTTGAAATGAGAGGGGGAACGATCACCGGCAGTTTGAGAACAGGCGTTACCGGGGGAGACGTGGTCAGCATTTCCGGTGGTGAGATCACCGGGAACTCAAGAGGCGTAAATATTTCAAATACATTTAACTTCAGCGGCGGCAGCATCACCAAGAACGACACAGGCGTAATTATTGAAAACAATAGCACATTTAACTTCAGTGGCGGCAGCATCGAAGAGAATGGTATAGGCATTGACTATCAGGGCGGGAGCCTCAATCTCTCCGATGCGCCGGCTAAAGGATATGGCAGCCCGACGGTCACCGGGAACGGTTCCAAAGACGATCCGCGAAACGTTGTCCTCAATAACAATAAGATCCACATCACCGGTCCTCTGTCCGCATCCACAAAAGTCGGTGTGTATTCGCCCACGCCCCTTGGTTTCACCGAAGGACTGGAAAATAACGGGAAAAGCTGGAACTTCAGCAGCGACAACAGAAATTACGGCGTGGATCTCAACTATGAAAAGGAAGCCATCCTGCTGGATGCCGCGGCGGCGATCACCGCGGACGGCATCACGACCTATTACCACTCCCTGCAGGAGGCGCTGGACGCCGCACAGACGGGGCAGACAGTCAGGCCCCTGAAGACCATCGACAGCACGGTGGACCGCTTCCCGCTGACCGCTCCAGAAGACGCCACCGTCACGCTCGACCTCAATGGACAGACGATCGAGACCGACGGAGATTCATCATCTCTCATCATTCCCTCAAAAGGGGAGCTGACGCTTACTGACAACAGCAGCAGCGGGATGATCCGCAGCAAAGGAGAGGCAGCTGCTATTGTCGTAAACGGAGACTTTACCATGAGCGGCGGCAGCATTTCAGCCAATGGCGGTGACGGCGTTCTCATGGAAATGGGAACCTTCACCATGAGCGGAGGAAAGATCGAAACAGATAATTATTCCGGCGTGAAAGTTCTTTTGGGATCATTTACGCTGAACGGGGGTGAGATCCTCGGCCTGGAAATCGGTGGTGATCTTTATGCCGAAGGCGTAAGAATTTACAGCGGTTTATTTGAAATGAACGGCGGTAAAATTTCCGGCTGTATGTATGGTGTAAGAACTATAGAGAAACATAAGGCCTATACCAATATCAATGGAGGAGAGATTACCGACAATCTGACCGGCATTTTTGTGTTGGATACCCAAATCGTCAGCATGAGCGGCGGGAGCATCAGTGGCAATGATTACGGAGTAATGGACCAGGGCATCTTCAACCTCAGCGGCGGGAACATCAGCGGCAATCAAACAGGTATTTATTACGCGGACGGCGCTTCTTTCAATCTCTCTGATGCCCCCGCACAGGGTTACGGCAGCCCGGTGGTCACAGGTAACAACATTAATGTCAATACGAACGATAACATCATCCACATCGCCGATGCTTTATCCGAATCCGTAAAGTTAGGTATCTCGATGAATGATCCCGGCGTCTTCACCAAAGAGCTGAAAGACCGCGGAACAGCGGAAAATTTCAGCAGCGACGACCCCGCGTACGGTGTCGGTCTCACCGCCGAAGGGGAAGCCATCCTGGGCAAGCCGCTCAGCGTGAGCTTCGAGCCAAACGGCGGGACGGGAAACATGGATTCCCAGCCCTTCCTCGCAGGCGAATCAAAAGCGCTGACGCCGAACGCCTTCACCCGTGATCATTTTCATTTCACCGGCTGGAATACGGAAAAGAACGGTTCCGGCATGGCTTATACAGACAGACAATCCGTCACCATTTCCGACGACCTGACGCTTTTCGCGCAGTGGAAACCCGATACCTATACGCTTTCCTTTGATCCCAACGGCGGGAAAGGAAGCATGGCGGACCAGACCTTCACCTACGGTGAGGAACAGGCGCTGACGCCGCATAATTTTAAACGGGAGGGGCATGGCTTCGTGAAATGGAACACGGCTGCCGATGGAAGCGGTACATCTTATAATGACGGAAAGGTCATCACCATCAGCGAAAACACCAAGCTTTACGCACAGTGGGAAGCAAACGTCCATACCGTCACCTTTATCCCCAATGGAGGTAAAGGTGATATGCCGGCAGAGAAGTTCCCCTTCGGAACCACCCTTACGCTGACGCCGAACGCCTTCACCCGTGATCATTATCAATTCACCGGCTGGAATACGGAAGAAGACGGATCCGGTACGGCATACGAGGATGAGCAATCCGTCACCATTTCCGACGACCTGACGCTTTTCGCGCAATGGGAAGCACAGGTGCCCCATCCTGATGACGGGATCGAGCTTTTCCCGCTCTTCATGGATGTGGATCATCTGCCGAACACCGGGTTCTCTTCCCGATTTGCAGAGGAGCTGCCTGCGCGTCCGCAGGGACTTGCCTATCACGGGCTGAGGATCAGTTTGCAAATCCCGCGTCTCGGCGTGGATACAGAGCTTGTCCGGCTTCCGCTGACAGATGGCAGCTGGCCGGCGGAATGGCTGGGTGAGCGGGCAGGAGTCCTGGAAGGCAGTGCGCTGCCCGGTGAGGGGTACAGCATTATTGCAGCTCATAATACGCTGAATAACACGGAATACGGTCCGTTTGCGCTGCTTGCACAGCTGGACGGGAATGATCTGATTCAGGTGCGGACTGCGGACGGGAAACTGATCCCCTTCCGGGTCTATGCGAGTGAACTGATCGCACCGGATGATTTTGAGACGATAAAGATGATTGGGGAGCGGGAAGCGGGTTCGCTGATCCTGCTGACCTGCGAAAATGAAAGCCTCGACGGCGGCTATCTCAACCGCCGTGCGGTTTTCGCCAAACCGGTTTTATAAAATAACAGTTCAGAACCATAGCCATGCTGCAGATGCCACCTGGTGACACTGTACCTTTTCCTGAGCAAATATTAAATTAGACAAGAATCTCATCACAACTTTGTCTACATGTAATTACATTCGTGAACATCATAATGTGATTTTACTTGGCCCCACCGGTTCTGGGAAAACGTATATCGGTTGTGCGCTGGGCGTTTCTGCTGTAAGAAACTTTATGAAAGTAAAGTATGTACGCCTGCCGGAATTGCTTACGGAATTAGCAATCGCAAGAGCAAGTAATGCGTTCCCGAAAGTAATCCAGCAATATCAAAAGGTCACGCTCCTGATCATTGACGAATGGTTACTCTATCCATTGAAAGAGACTGAAACCAGAGATCTTCTGGAAATCATTGAAGCCAGATATCAGCGCTCTTCAACTATTTTTTGCTCACAGTTTGACGTACCAGGTTGGCATGATAAATTTTCCAGCCCACTCATAGCGGATGCGATTTGCGATCGAATTGCACATGATTCATATCGCATCCTTATTGAAAGTACTGAGTCAATGCGAAAACGCAATGGAGTCAAAGCCTAAAGGAGCCTTCGACTCACTGGGCTCTGCCCAGACCCGGGGTTTACCGCTTTATTTTTTCCAAAGGAGAGTGGAGATGATGTTGTCATAAAAGAGTGATACGCATTGGTACCACTCTCCTCCGTAAACCCAACACCGGCGCTCAGGTCGATCCCCATCGTAGCCCTATCCTCCGGTATCAGGAAAAGTGATTTCATAATACCAGCTTTATACGTCATTTGTCAATGTACAATCTTTGCGGAAAGTGTGTCCAATCTTAGCGGCAGAGGTGTTCAACAGCAGCGGTTTGAGTGTTCAATCTCGCCGTTTTCATTGTTCAACGCGCCCGGAATATTCATCTCCAAAACTGCATTTGAACGCAGTACATATTTTGATTACTGCGCTCATCGGTATCGTTCCTGTTTCAGAATAGCAACGCCACATTACTGGTAACTCCGGCAAATTCAATCAGATCCCATCGGGCCATATTCTGATCAATCAGTTTTTTTCAATAGTTTATTGTATGAAATCAATCTGATCAGATACTCAATAAATTAATATTGAATGACACCATCACCCAGTGACATTATTCAGGTATTAAATTTCAAATTTTCCGTGTAAAATCATAATCCTTAAAGAAAAGTGGAGGTGATATGAAGGACGATGTTTTCGGACATTCCGACGAATGGCTTGACGGCTACGATGCAGGGATCAGGATCGAACGGTCTAATTTTATAGGTTATCTCATGACGCAGGGTGTACTTTCGCCGGACAGAGTATCTTCCGCGCTGTATGATGCACAGCAATCCGACATGGTACGAAGATCAATTCTTGATTATATCGATGCGATCTCCACCCGACGCAGCAGAAATTGAATTCTGGAACAGCTGCGGAAGGTACAATGTTCAGACTTATGCGGCATGAACCACAGATGTTACACTCTGCTGCCGATCATCGCGAAAGAATAAATAAGAGAATGAAGACAATGAATAAAAAAACACAGACAATCGATTTTGAGGATCTTCTTGATCCCGAAGTGATGCTTTCACAAAACCTGTTTTTCCTGAGGGAAGAGAAGGGGTTTGATACCGATACTGTTGTAGGATTGGAGGAAGCCCGTAAATGGATCCTCACAGCAGATCCAGATAATCTGCTGTTCGGAGAACCAAAAGGTGATGCTTTTGACATAATGGTCGGATCACTCCGCAGAGGGCTGCTGCTGCAGACTGTGGAGCTGCAGCTGAGCCGATTGCGGAGTGAAATGAAATGAAAAATTATAGGCTGAGGAAAAAATAGAATTGAAAATCTGAATAAAGATATTGACAGAAATGACAAGGCGCCACACCCCGTGGCGTTTTTGTTATCCCTTCCAGATATAATAAGTGACTGTAGAATGAAGCAGCGGGCAGAAAAACTTTTTTCAACTGCCATCAGATTTTGGCACTAATCAATTTTCTGATATAGTTTTTGACTCTTTTTTTGTTAGGGACCGGTTACAAAACGATGTGCCAAAACAAAAGAAATAACAAGAAGTTCATTTTACTCGTAGGTTACGAGTAAAAAAAAGAATGGCACAAAACAGTTTTTCTGATAAGTCTTGAAAACAGGTTTGGGGCAACTCAACGTGGGTTCGAATCCCTCTCTCTCCGCTGGAAAAAGGCCGCTTTGAGTAACGCGGCCTTTTTGATTTATCCATACAGATTTTGATACGAATAACCCGGCTGTGAGATTACTCTTTGACCCCGCCTCCGGTCAGGTCATCCAGGTTAACCCAGCCTGTTTCCCAGTCTCTGCGCAGTGAGAGCTCTGCCCAGCGTTTTCCGTCGGGATCACGGTAGAAGGCTCCAAAATGGAACATCCGGTGTTCGGGCGGAATGGATTCATCATAATCCATGCAGATATAAGTTAAGTAACCTTCATATACATACTCGAGCTGGACTCCGGAATTCGGTGCCTGCCAGAGCACGAATTCATTGCCGGCACAGATATCAAAGTCATCTTCGCCGGAGGAAACAAGCTCTTTCACGTGGTCCTCTTTGAAGGCTTCAGAATCATAAGACCGGACCAGATCACTGAAGAAGATATATCCGCTTTCCCCTTTCCAGTCTTCCCTGAAGGTCGTTTCCCCGTTCATGCGGACGGCTTCAACCGCGCCCCAGAGGCTGTCACCTTTGCCGCAGACGAAGGTGATCTTGAATTCAGTCCCGTTGGGGTAGGTATTTACCGGCGTCAGGTCCAGGGGTGTCTTCACGGCAGTGACATAGCCCTTTTCCCCGGCCGCAAGGTAGAACGGACGCTCCAGATGTTCACAGGTGTTGTCGCTTTCGGGCTTCCAGGCGTCCATGAAATAATCATCCATCGGCATCCATACGGAATCCGCCGCGGCCTGCATCACTGCAGCCAAAAGTACAAAAATGGTGATAATAATGGTATGTTTTTTCATAATAAAACTCCTTTCTCAGTGGTCAGTTTTCGGTGGTCGGTGGCCGGTGGTCGGTGGCCGGTGGTCGGTGGCCGGTGGTCGGTGGCTGGTGGTCGGTGATCAGTTGCCTGTTGCGGCTGCCGGAAGTTGTGAGTTGACAGTCAGCAATTGACCATAAAAAACACAAACCGTCATCTTATCTGAACGCTAACCTCCGGCTAACACCTACAACCTAACACCTGTTATGAAGTGCCCCATGTCAAGGGAATGAAGCAATTTTACCGTTTTACATCATTGAAGAAATCCTGATAGAGTTTCAGATGAACAAGTTCCT
>CACYHU010000066.1 GCA_902774215.1 uncultured Chloroflexota bacterium | reverse complement strand
ATAAGGATTATCAATAAAAATAATACGTTTACTGATTTTTTCAGCGTCATCATTTTCCCTGTCCCGTTTCTTCTATCTGACTCAGGAGAAACTCCCTCAGTTGTTCCTTATCCGGAAACTGGAGTATGTATGCCGGGATAAACGATTGATCATTCAGCCTTGACGATACAGATTTCACCATCTTCGATCCATTTTTCTCATCAAAAGCCCTGCTGAATCCGATGGTATCGGACTTTTTTCCGGCAGCTTTTGTGCGGTTCTGTTTCCCTGTCCTGCTTTCCGAAGCACAGCCTGTCCCCGTGAGCTGTATTTTTTCGTCTGAGAGACTTATCGTCTCATGTAATGAGATATTATATCATAATTATTGAAAAAAGTCAAATTTCGACGAAGTCTGCACTGTATCAAGCGCTGCCCGCAACACATTGGGGACGCTCATGCTGCTGCCGCCCGGCGGTACAGCAGGAACGTCCCCAATGTGCGCTTTCGTCTCACCGACTCGTGCTTATTTACAATATTGCCGGAGGATCATTTGCTTGAGAAGGATCAGCTCGTCTTCAGGAGAAAGGCTTTGCTCGGGATGATACACGGTACCCATGGCATACCGGGTGGCGGCTGCCAGCATCAGATGGGTCATCACGGTGAACATTTCTTCCTCCGGGATGTCTGTCCGCACAGTGCCATCCTTCTGCGCAAGCAGATAAACGTTGTTATGGAAACGCGCGGCTACCTCAGTATAAACCTTCAGATAGGCATCTATCTGTTCCGGAGCGTCATCCTGCCCCCGGATATAAATATTCAAAAACTGTATGAACCGCAGAAGATCTTTATGATCGCGATAGAGATCAATGAAGGCATCAAGATAAAATCCGAACCGCTCTGCGGCAGTCCGGTCCCTGATCATATCATCAGGGTAGCGGATTACGATCTCATCGAAAAGATCCGCCATTTTCCAGTTTGCAATAGCAATAGCCAAAGCCGCTTTTGAATTGTAATAGCGGTAAAGGGTTGCCCGCGCCACTCCGGCTGCTTTAGCGATCTCCGGCATGGTAACGCTCTCTATGGGATCTTTCGAAAAATAATCCCATCCTGCATCCAGCATGTGCTGCCGGGAATCTTCCATTTGTACTTTCGTGCGCATAAATCCGCTCCTCAAATGATTTTTGATTAATTATAGTTTATTTTTTTCAGGTGTCAGGTATTAGGTATCAGGTGTTATGGTTATAGGGATTAGGTTATAGGAAGGCAGCGAAGCAACTGTCGTATATAAAGAACGGTTGCCCGCAAGACAGGCAGCCGTCCTTTGATCCCTGTTATAAATTACGTATCAGGCTCAGAAATCCTAATACCTAATACCTAATACCTATAACCTAATGAATCATATCAAGATAGAACTCGTAAGCTTCCTTATCGGTATATTTTTCATGGACGATCTTGCCGACCGCCTGTGCCATGACTGTGGCATGAGTTGACTGGAAGATGTTGCGGCCCATGTCCACACCGTTGGCACCGTGGCTGATGGAGTCATATGCCAGCTTCAGCGCTTCCTGCTCCGGCAGCTTTTTGCCGCCGGCTACAACGATCGGAACCGGGCTGGCTGCCACGATCTCTTCGAAGTTCTCGCAGTAGTAGGTCTTAATGATGTTGACGCCCAGTTCCCCGAGAATACGGGTGGCAAGCTTGAAGAATCGGTCCGTGCGTTCCATCTGCTTTCCGACAGCGACAACGCCCATGGTCGGGACGGAATATTCAATTCCGGCGTTGATGCAGCGGGAAAGGTTATCCAGGCTGGAAAGCTGTCCATCCGCACCGATGAATGTCTGGACAGCCATGCAGTCAGCGTTCATGCGGATGGCGTCTTTGATATCCACTGCCAGCACCTCGTGAGAGAGGTCATCGTTGAGCATGGATGACCCGGAGGTCACACGCAGCGCCACGCCCTTGCGGTTTTCCGGCGGTACACAGGCACGCAGCGCACCGCGGGTACCCATCAGCACATCGATATAAGGGATCAGCGTCGGGATCAGCAGGTCCAGACGCTCAAGCCCGGCTGTTGAACCCATAAAGTAGCCATGGTCAAAGGCAAACATCACGGTGTTGCCGCTGACGGGATTGAAGATATTCGATAAATGCTTTTTCATGCCCCAATCAAGATGATTGGCGCCCTTGATATAAAACCCTTTATTGTTGGCAAAGGGTTCTTCGGTATGATAATTTTTGGCGATTTTTACGCCTTCAAGATCTGCCATTTTTTTCCTCCGGTTGGTAGTTGGTAGTTGGTAGTCGGCAGTTAGCGGTTTGCAGCCATTATCATATTGAAGGAACAAAGCTCCTGCATCATTTCAACTGCAAACTACCAACTAATAACTAACAGCTGAAAAGGAGTACGGGAATATCCCGTACTCCTTTACTCAAATCCGATTAGAAGTTGTAGTTGGCAACGTTCTCAGCGGTGAAGACGACACGTTCCGGAAGCAGCACGACACCGTTGTTGACTTCAGCGGTGGTGTCACCGGGGACGAGGGCTTCGTTGGCAACGATTTCGCAGTCGCCGATGCCGGGGACGTTGATGGTTTCGCCAGCTTTGACTTCGTTACCGGCAGCAAGATATGCGCCGAAGTAGCAGCCCAGAGCGCCCTGGATACCGCAGTCCCACAGACCCCAGCGGGTGAGGGTGCCGGCTTCGAGGTGGGCAGTCATACCGGACGGAGTGCAGAAACCGGTGATGGTGATGTCATTTGCGCCCAGACCCTTGTTTTCAGCAGCGGTGCACTGACCCGGAAGAGCAGTGGAGTCGTTGCAGATGATGAGGTCAACATCCGGATGGGCTTCGAGGATGGCTTCACCGATGGTGACGGACTTCTGAGGATCCTGTTCGGAATAATACGGATCGGCAACAGCAACCCAGTTCGGGTACTTTTCTTTGATGTATTCTTCACCGGCAACGTACCAGGAGTTCTGGTCAGCAACGGCAGCCTGGGAATAGTGCCAGACATACTTGACAGCGCCGTCAACATCCACGCCGCGTTCCTTCAGGGATTCAACACCCATGTCGACAAGCATTGGGCCAAGGGTGGAAGGCATACCCTGGGAAACCATCAGGGTGCGGGAGTCAGAAGAGACATCGGAGTCCCAGGTGGTGACAACGATACCCATATCGCGGGCTTCCTGGAGTTTCTCATCCAGAGCGGTTGCATCCACAGAGGAGATGGCGATGGCATCAACGCCGGCATCGATCGCCTGCTGGATGACTTCGAGCTGATCGGTCACGGAAGCGACAGCGGAGCCCATATAGCGGACTTCGATACCCCAGTCGGCAGCATATTTCTGTGCGCCGTCGTTGGCAGCTTCAAAGAAGGAGTTACCGGTGAGCTTCGGGATGAAAGCAACGACTTTTCCTTCGATGCTGTTCTCAGCGAAGACGGAGACAGCGCTCAGCAGCATTGCCAGAGCAAGAACGACAAACAATACTTTTTTCATTTTATTTCTCCTTTTTTTATAATGGCACTCGCCACTATTTTACATTTTTGTGGTCAGTGGTCGGTGGTCGGTGGTCAGAATTGATCACCGGCAAGACCATTAACCATTATTTTCATTCTGTTTGCAATTTAATCTATAAATTAACCCGTTCAGCATCCTTCCAATTTCAGAACATTTCGATAATAAATCCTCAGTATCAGTTTTTTTGAAATAATTAAGTCTTTCACAAAGCATGACTTGTGTTTCAAGTTCACTAAGAGATCCTTTCGCTACAAACAAAAAACGTATAAAATCTTTTGTTGAATTTCTTTGTTGACCTTCAGCAATGTTTGAAGGTATAGAAACAACAGCCCTGCGCATTTGGTCTGAAAGAGCGTATAATTCTTCTTTCGGCAACAATTTAACTTTTTCATACACAGCTACAGCTAAATCCATTGACTTCTTCCAAACATCCAAATCTGTATAATACAAAACCGACATTCAAGAACCCACCTTCTCACCAACCACTGACCACCGGCCACTGACCACCTAACCCGCTAACTATCCAAATGCCTCACGATCCGGATAAGCTGCCGGCCGGAAACAACCACGAGCAGCATGATCCCGACAGGGAGGTCGAGGTTCTGCGAGCTCATTTTAAAGCAGAGTGTAAGCCCAAACCGGAGCATGCAGATCACGAGGGAGGCAAGAGCGGTCCCGATGATGGAACCTTTCCCGCCGGTCGAGAGAGTTCCACCAAGCACCACCGCGGTGATGATGGAGAGGGTATAGGTCGATCCAAGGTCATACTTGGATGAATTCAGCTGAGAGGTCAGCAGAATACCGGCGATGGCAGCCCCGACACCTGTGAGCATATAGGTGCTCATCTTGACAAGGCGGGTGTTGATGCCTGAATATTCGGCTGCCTGTGTATTGACACCGACAAGGAATATGCTGCGTCCATACTTTGTCTTGTGGAGCAGGATATACATCAGAATAACGAGGATCACATAAATCAGTATCTGCACCGGGAGCTTCATCTCGCCAAAAATCTTGGCGTTTCCCAGCCAGCGGAAGGAAGAGAAGGTTCCATCGTCATTCTTCGCAGGAAAACCGCTGATCCCCTGGTACGCCGGGATGGCGGACATTCTGGAGATCACCAGACCAAGGCCTGTATAAAGGAAGGAGCCGCCCAGCGTCACGACCATCGGCTGCACACCGCAGTACGCGACAAAGAAACCGGAAAGTGCCCCGCAGAGCGCCGCCAGCAGGATCGCCGCACCAACCGCAGCCCAGATATTGAATCCAAAGTCATTCCAAAGCACACCGATGGTGATCGAGGTCAAACCGACAATGGAACTGGCCTGAATATCAATACCGCCGGTGATCATAACCATAGTCACAAACAGGGAGATAATACAGATGCTGATATAGTTGGTGATATTCGAAAAAATACGCACCGGCTGCAAAAACTTATTGTTGATCGAACCGAAAACCACAAACTCCAAAACCAGAATCAGGAGTAAAACAAATTCCCAGCTTTTTACGATTTTCAGCATCTTGTTTTTCATAAAATAATCCTTATTATAGCTGTTAGGTATTAGGTGTTAGGTATTAGTTATTTTTTTTCCCACCTGTTTTCCTAACTTTTTATATCAATTTAATTTATTGTTTCTATCTGTTCTTTTGATCCAATCCTATTCAACTGACTGTTCAGTTTGTTGATAAGACCACTTAGCATTCTTCCGATTTCAAAACATCTTTCAACCAGATTTTCCATTTTATCTTTCTTCATGTATCCCATTCGCTCACATAACATAATTTGTGTTATTAGTTCTCCTAACGAACCTTTCGCGATGTAAAGAAACCGTGTATATTCTCTTATGGATGCTCTTTGGTTTCCCTCTGCAATATTCGACGGAATTGATATAGCCGCCCGCCGCATTTGATCTGACAGCCCATATAATTCCTCTCTTGGCAGTAATTTGACCGCTTTGTATATTTCTTCTGACAGATCCATTGATTTCTGCCATACAAGCAACTCGGTAAAATACGACACTGCCATTTACCTGACTCCTAACACCTAACACCTAATACCTAACACCTAATGTCCGCTCACCGATGCACGTGCAAGCAAACGCTCACGTCTCGCGTTTTCAACGGCACGCTGATGCGTGAGCGCGTCGATCACGACAATGGCGATCAGCATGATGCCGGTGATAGTGTTATCATAGTCAGAAGAAAATCCAAGAAAGACCAGCAGACGGCTGATGGAGCTCATGATCACTCCGCCGATCGCCGCACCGATCACATTTCCCAAACCGCCGGAAAGGGAGATCCCGCCCAGCACGCAGGCAGCGACTGCTGACATTTCATATCCGTTTCCGGCAATGATGGTGATTTGTCCGTATTTGGAGGCAAAGACGATACCGGATATTCCCGCAAAAATTCCGCTCAAAACATAAGCCAGGAATTTGACGCGAGTCGCAGGGATCCCGACCAGGGTCGCCCCGCCGATGTTATCGCCGACTGCCAGGAAATATTTCCCGCTGCGCGTGTTTAGCAGAACCGCCAGAACCGCAACGATGATGATCATCATCAGGAAGAATACACCGATCCCGGTATTCCCCACAGTAGAGTTGCCAAAACGGGTGAAGCTGCCGGAGAAGTTCTCGATTGTCCGGCCGCCGGAATAAATATAAACGATACCGCGCACCACACCGCAGGTTCCGAGAGTGAAGATCAAAGACGGCACCTTCAGAACAGCCACGCCGACACCGTTGAGACAACCGGTCACCGCGCCGACTAAAACTGCCCAGCCCAACATTGACAGCCAGCTGCCGTTCCGCTGTGCGATCACACCGGAGATGGCAGCGGTAAGACCCATCACCGCACCGATCGAAACATCAATTTCTCCGGTCATGATGGTGAAGGAAATGCCGATTGCCAGCAGCATAAACACACATGAGTTGTTGAAACAGGCCATGATGTTGGAATAGGAGAAAAACGCCGGATTAACAAGTCCCGTGATCACGAACAGCGCGATCAGGAATAACAGACTGGAGACCCAGCGGGCATTGCCAATTTTCTTTAAGATTTCTTTCATGCTTTCGTCTCCAATCCGAAGGAAGCGGCGGTCAGATTGTCCTGATTGATTTCATCACCGCAGAATTCTCCATTAATATGTCCCTGGAACACCGTGACAGTCCGGTCGCAGAGCTCCATGATCTCTTCCATATCCGAGGAGACCAGCAGCACGGCCACACCCTCTTCGCGCAGATGATGGATAATGCTGTAAACATCACCGCGGGCCGCCGCGTCAATGCCGCGGGTCGGTTCGTCCATGATCACCAGCTTTGGTTTGGTGGAAAGCGCGCGGCTGATCACCACCTTCTGCTGGTTCCCTCCGGAAAGACTGCCCGCCAATTCCTCACGGCCCATGGTTTTGATTCGGAAATCAGCGATATATCTGTCACTGATCTGATTTTCCTGCTTTTTATTCAGCAGGAACCTTCCCATAATACTGTCTTTCAAAAGTGCTGAAGTCGTGTTTGCGGCAATTGTACTGATTTTGAACAGCCCGTGCAGGTGGCGGTCTTCCGGCACAAAATTGATGCCGGCGGTGAGGATATCTTTCGTCCGTTTACCGGTCACATCCTTACCGTCAAGAATGACCTTCCCGCCCAGAACTTTATCGCGTCCATATATTGTGGAAACCAGCTCCGTCCGTCCAGCTCCGACCACACCCGCGATCCCAAGGATCTCACCGGGATAAACCTTCAGCGAAATATCCTGAAACCCGTATCCGCTCAGGTTCTGCAGTTCGAAAACCGGTTTCAGATGTGTATAGTCAATTTTTCCGGTATTGGATTTGAGCTCTTTTTCATTGGTGGCATCCGGCGGCAGCAGTCCCTGTACCAGCATTTCCCGGGTGAAGTTTTCCACCGGACCCTCAAGGGTGATCTGCCCGTCGCGCATGATGGCAACATGTGTGGCAATGTCAAAAACTTCAGCCAGGCGGTGCGTAATATATATGATACCGATACCGCGGGCTTTCAGGTCCTTGACAACCTTAAAGAAAGACTCTACCTCATCAAACGTCAGGGCGGAAGTCGGTTCATCCAAAATCAGGATCTTTGAATCACGCAAAAGCCCGCGCAGGATCTCCACCAGTGTCTGTTCCGCGATGGAAAGCGTGCTTGCCTTGCGGGAAAGATCCATCTCCCAGCCGATTTCAGACATGATCTTTGTCAGCCTGTTCCGAAGGGAAACAGTAGATTCCCTGAACCCCATCGTGATATTTTCCAATACGTTCATGTTCGGGAAAAGCATCGGCTCCTGCGGGACCATGTAAACACCGGCAGTCAGCGCCGCGGTGGGATTTACCATCTGGGTCTCTGTCCCATCGATAAAGATCTGACCGCCGTCAGGCTGGTAAATTCCCATGATGATCTTCATCAGGGTGCTCTTCCCGGCACCGTTCCCGCCGATCAGGGCGAGAACCTCACCGCGGTCCACTGCAATATCAACACCTTTCAGAACACGGTTCTGACCGAATGCCTTGGTGGTACCTTTTACGACGAGTAATTTTTGTTTTCCCTCAGTCTGCATAAATCGGAGCTCCTGATTTTCTGCTCAGTGACCGGCCGCCCTTTTACAACTGGTTTCCTGCGGCCGGAAGCTCACAAAAACATACTTTTGTAAGCAAAGCTATAAATTTGTCATTAAGATTACCAGTGTCTTTCGTATTTGTCAATATATTCGGTCCCTGCCATTTGTAATAAATTTAATCCGTTTTTCGTTATTAAAGCATGAAAAATGTCATGTTTACAAAAACAGGAATTTTTCCCTATTGACAGAGAATAATCAGAAGATTATAATGTTTTATACTTTTGTGGCGAAAATTTACAAAAGTATAAAAATTTTTTTGATGATCCTCTGTTTTTGAAAAATCATTCGGCAGATTTTCATCATTTGATCGATTCGATTTACATAAGGTTTTTTCAATGCATTCCTTCTCCGGCAAAAGCCGGTCTGCGGATACATTACGATAAAGCGGAAGGCTGATATGGATATCGACAGCAGACGCACCTCATATGAAGAAGATCTGATGGCAAAGATTGCCTGGTATTACTATATCGACAACCTGACCCAGCAGCAAATCGCG
The DNA here is from genome assembly GCA_902774215.1 of uncultured Chloroflexota bacterium. Taxonomy (GTDB): domain Bacteria; phylum Chloroflexota; class Anaerolineae; order Anaerolineales; family Anaerolineaceae; genus Flexilinea. The sequence goes on along the minus strand of CACYHU010000066.1, from coordinate 12,184 downwards.
GATCACCTCGGGATACCGCGTCTTCGCGTCATTAAACTGCTCGAAAAAGCCCGGCAGTATGGCATCGTTCAGTTCAGGATCAACGAAAATAATGCCCACACATCGATGGAAAACACCATCGCCAAGCATTTCGGACTGAAGGATGTTTTCATCGTGCCTTCTGCCGCCGGGATGGAAAACCGTAATGAAGCTCTGGCACAGGCCGCTGCCATCTACATTTCCAACCGTCTGCCGGACCATGCTTTCATTAATATAGGGTACGGTGATACCACCTGCCGTGTGCTGAATCACCTGGCGAACAACAACGGGGCAGGGATCTCCGTTGTCTCCCTGACCGGCGGGGTGAATTATTACCTGCCAAACACCTTCTCCAGTGTGTTCAATGCCCGTCTCTATCTGACGCCGGCGCCTTTTGTAATGTCCAATAAAGAGATGGTCGAAGCCATTTGCAATGAGCCGGCAGTGCGGGAAATTGCGGAAATGGTACCGCTTTCCACCATGACCATCGTCGGCATAGGCGGCGTTGATGACAATGCCACGGTCGTCAGCAGCGGTATCATGTCCCCGAAAGACCTGCGCTATCTTGCCATGCAGGGCGCGGTGGGGGACATCCTGTGCTATTATCTGGATATCAACGGCAAACAGGTGGAAAGTCCGATTTATGAGCGGCTGATCTCAACCCCGCTCGAAACCCTGGCAAACCAGAATAATGTTATCGGGATTGCCGGAGGAGAAAAAAAGGTCAATGCCATCATCGGCGCTTTGAACGCAAAAATACTCGATATTCTGATCACCGATCAGGATACCGCAGAATTGATTATTAAGAGAAGTGGTCAGTGATCAGTGATCAGGTTTTGACACGTTGAATTACGCTGGATTTATTCAAAATCCGATTCATATACCGAACGAACCCCGATCACCGGTCACTGACCACTGACCACTAAAAACCGGAGGTTTTACTATGGCAAATCAATATCTGATGGCAGTCGATGCCGGTACCGGAAGCGTACGCGCGGTACTGTTCGATCTGGACGGCAATCAGGTCGGCTGTGTACAGCATGAATGGGATCACAAGGAAGATCCCCGTTTTCCCGGCAGCATGGACTTTGATTGGGTCTTCAACTGGCAGCTGGCATGCCAATGTATCAAAGGAGTGATTGCGGAGACCGGGATCGACCCGAAAGATATCGCCGCTGTTTCCACAACATGCATGCGCGAAGGCATTGTCCTTTACGATGCTGAAGGCAGGGAAATCTGGGCCTGCGCCAATGTGGATGCCCGCAGCAACGACGAGGTTGCTGAACTGATTGCCATGAACCCCGAAATGGAGAAGGAGATCTATCTTCAGTCCGGGCAGACCTACGCCCTGGGCGCCCTTCCCCGCCTCTTCTGGATCAAAAACAAGATGCCGGAAGTATATGAAAAAATCGCGGCAGTCGGCATGTTCAACGACTGGCTGATTTACAAAATGACAGGGAAACTGGCTGTGGAACCATCCAACGGCTCCACCACCGGTATCTTTGACCTGCGCAAACGCACCTGGGATCCGGAAATCGCTGCCAAATGCGGACTGCGGACCGATATCTTCCCGGAGGTCATCGAATGCGGCTCCGTGATCGGTGAGATCAACGCCAAAGGTGCTGCGGATACAGGTCTGGCTGAAGGCACACCGGTGGTTGTCGGCGGCGGTGACTGCCAGCTCGGTACCATCGGCGTCGGCGCGACCTCTGTCGGCGAAGCGGCTGTCCTCGGCGGCAGCTTCTGGCAGTATGAATTCAACACCGCTGACGGCAGCACCGATCCCGGCTGCCGCGTCCGTGTGAACTGTCATGCGGTGCCGGGTGTCTGGCAGTATGAAGCCCTGGCTTTCAAACCCGGCCTGGTGATGCGCTGGTACCGTGACGGCTTCTGCCAATTGGAAAAGAAACTCGCGGAAGAACAGGGCTGCGACCCTTATGACCTGATGAACAAAGAGGCGGAAAAGATCCCGGCCGGATCCTACGGCATGATGTGCTGCTTCTCCGATGTGATGAACTTTATCTCTTGGAAACACGCCTCTCCGACTTTTACAAATTTCGAACTGGATCCGGAAAAATTCAACCGCTTCACCTTCTACCGTGCGATCCTCGAAAATACTGCCCTGCTGGCAAAGGGACATATGGACCTGGTGGAAGAAGCTACGGGGAACAAACCGAAGGAGATCATCTTCGCAGGAGGAGCTTCAAAAAGTGCGCTGTGGAGCCAGATCCTTGCGGATGTTATGGGGCTGCCGGTGAAGGTTCCGGTCGTCAAGGAAGCCACTGCCCTGGGTGCTGCGATCATTGCCGGTTACGGTGTGGGAATTTATAAATCAATTCCTGAAACTGCCCGCCGCATTGCACGCATCGAAAAAACTTTCGAACCAAACATGGAAAACCACAGGATCTACATGGAAGAATACAAGGTCTGGCGTAAAGTCTACGCTGCACAGCTGGAGCTCAGCAATCAGGGGCTCACCGGTTTCATGTGGAAAGCCCCGGGCGTATAAGAGCAGTCTGCTGCCGGTTGCCGGTTCCCAGTGTTTTATGGAAAACAGGCAATGAACAATACCACTGACAACCGGCAGCAATATGAGCTAAAGCAGAAATAAATCTCTGGAAACTGGGAACAGGGAACCGGTATCTACCAAGGAGAAATATGTTTATTGTAAATGAAAATGATTTTGAGTATCGCTTCGGCGACAGCGGCCCGAAATATCTGATGAAGGGTCCGCGCATGAATTTCGCATTGGTCCGTTTCAAACCGGGTGAAGATTTCGACGCCCATTACCATAATATCATGGAGGAGAATTTCTACATTCTCGAAGGCGACATCGATATCTATGTAGACGGCGTCAAACATCACCTTACCGAGGGGCAGATGATCCACATCGAACCCGGTGAAACCCATTACTGCCTCAACAGCTACGACAAACCGGTCAAAATGGTCTCGACCCTCGCTCCTTTTCAGGAAGTCGACAAAGTCGTGGTTGAAAATCCGAAAATCTGATTCAGGCTGACAAAGGTTAGGAGATGAAAAAAGGCGGGGTCACCGTCTTTTTTCATTTCCACATAACAGGATCAGAAAGCTATCCATATAGCAGGCCGGACACCGATCGATTGTACCCATGCCGCTTCAAAACAGTTCTTTATAATACCTTCAGCTGCCACCATGGAAGCACAATTATTCTCCATACCGGGAGAACGCAGCCACCAAATGGGACCAATATTTACATCAGCGCCATATCCGCCCATTTTGCCGACTTTTCCTGAAAAATAGCATTTCCAGGATCCGAATTTTCCATAAAATGCTTCAGCCTCATCAACACTGAGGAGGAAAACCTTATCTTTTGTATTCTTTCCTCCATCTGTATAAAAATAATATCCCTGTACAGTTCCGGAAACACCCGGATTGGTATTGGTGACTTCAATGATCCGGGATTTTTCAGTGGAAGTGAACGCAGTATTGTAGAAATTATTATTCAGCCAGCTGCGCAGGCTGCAGGTTTCCCACGTCACCGCATCTGTATATGTATTGTGATACGGCTGTTCGTCAAGGATTTTTTCACTGAGTAACAGCGCTTTATTTCCTTCCGTCTTAATAACAAGCCATGGTATCTGTTCCATTCCGCTGCCCTGATCATAATTTCCGAAATAGTATCGCTGTCCCACAGACATCTGAGCCAACACTGTCGAGAATGAAACAAGGACCAACAAAAGAACAGTTATACATAATATCCCTTTTTTCATATTTTCCTCCTATACCTTTGTAATATGATTATAAATCATTTCATTTAAACAGCGAACATTCAAATAATCCCCGTCTGCAGGCAAAAGGACAAAGTCCTGAGTATAATTGTAAAATAGGAAATGTGTATGGAAAACCTGACCGGGAGACAGATCGAACAATTTAAACTCACCGCCCTTGTCAACGACCGGGGGACAGGCTGGGTTTACCGTGCCGTCGATACACTCACCGGACAGGATGCCGCACTGAAGATTATCAGCACCGAAGATTTCTCCTATACGGACCGTTCCCGTTTCTGCGAAAGCTTCAAACTCTCCGCACAGGGGGTAATGACGCTGCGGCACCCGAATATCGTCAGCATCATCGGATTTGGCGAATACAACGGCATGCCCTGGCTCGCCGCTGAATGGGTTGAAGGGAAAAGCCTGCAGGAGGCCCTCGGCAGCCGGATGAATTACAGGGCGGCTGCCTCAGCCCTGGTGCCCATCGCAGAAGCCGCGGCACATCTGAACATCGCAGGGCTTTTCCACCGTGACATCAAACCATCGATCATCATGATCCGTCCGGACGGCAGTTCTATCCTCACCGATCCCGGGATCACCCGTACGGCACTGGAAACAGCCTCAGCCGCCTCCCTCACAAGCAGCATACACGAAACCGGAAATCCGGAATATATGGCACCGGAGCTTTCCTTCGGCGGAACTGTTGACGGACGGGCGGATGAATACTCCCTCGCGGTGATCTATTACGAGATGCTCACCGGACGCAAGCTGTTCCAGGGGCACTCCGCACTGGCAGTGATGATGCAGCACGCGTCCAGTCCGGTTCCCTCCGTCGCGGAGTCGGTTGCCGGTGTTCCGGAACAGGTTGACAGGCTGCTGCGTACAGCGCTGGCAAAAAGCCCGGAAGACCGTTACCCGAATGTACAGATCTTTGCAAATGAACTGCGCGCGATAGCGGGAATGTCTGTCCCTCAGACAGAGGATGATATACTGCCGGGTGAACTGCCTCCGCTGGGAAAGGAAGCCTCTGTCCGGGGAAAGGAGAACCGGGAAGCTCTGATCCGGAAGCTGCGCATCCCTGCCATAGTGCTTGGTATCCTGATGATCATCGTCCTGTTCGTTCTCCGTTTCTACACTTCAGTCCGCATCCCGGCAGCGCTCCGCAGTCAGGCAGCCACTGAAACACAGATCTGGATCACCTCCCACTGGCCTACTGATACCCCGACGCCCTCACTTACACCGACAGCCACCGATACACCCACGCCGACACTCACGCCGACGGAGACCTTTACGCCGACACTCACGCCGACAGACACCGATACGCCGACCCCGACACTGACACCGACCAACACCGAAACACCTACCGCCACACCCACCGCGACGGAGACCTTTACGCCTACCATCACCCCCACCCCGACGGATACACTGACGCCGACAATGACTTTTACGTCTACGCTCACGCCAACTGTCACCAACACACCCACACTTACTCCGACCGCCACCAATACGCCGACAGAGACCCCGACCGATACGCCTACACCCACCGCAACGGACACCGCAACGCCAACAGCAACCGCGACTGATACGCCGACACCGACAGACACACCTACGCTGACCCCGACAGCGACCGCTACCGATACACCGACGCCGACCGCAACCGCGACTGATACACCGACGCCGACAGACACACCTACACTGACCCCGACAGCGACCGCTACCGATACACCGACGCCGACCGCAACCGCGACTGATACGCCGACACCGACAGCGACCGACACACCGACAATAACACCTACCACCACAAATACGCCGACAGCTACCATGACCTTCACGCCCAGTGCTACACCAACGGACACGATGACGCCCACCGTCACCAACACACCGACGGTAACTCCGACAGCATCAAACACACCGACCGCTACCATCACCCCGACGGCAACGCAGACCTTTACCCCGACGGTCACGCCAACAGCCACACTGACCCCTTCAGCCACACCAACCCTCCAACCGCTGCAGTACGCGGCAAAACAGGCTGAAGAGTCCAACCGGGTGCTTGTCCGGGTAAAGAATGACGCTTTTGTCCTGATACGGGGAAAAGCCGGCAGAAACGGATCCGTTGTGATCTCCGCTGCCAATGGCAGCACACTCGATCTTCTCGGGGAAAGCACGGTCATGGATAACATTACCTGGATCAAGGTGCGGACGGACGATGGTTATGAAGGCTGGATCCCCGAATCAGCCGTGATCCCGGTCACCGCCTCGGAAACAGTTAGAGGTGTTGAAATGATTTATATTCAGGCCGGGAACTTCCTGCTTGGTACAGACCCGGCAGTTGATCTTTACGCTGACATGGGGAAAGATACCCCGATGAAAGAAATGTACCTTGATTCTTTCTGGATCTGCAAAAATGAAGTCACCAACGCCCAGTACAGGGAATGCGTCAACGCAGGAATCTGTGAATGGGAACCGCTCCGGGACCTTCCGGCAGGACGGGACAACTACCCGGTGACCAATATCACCAATGACCAGGCAGAACGTTTCTGCACCTGGCTCGGCGGCAGACTTCCGAATGAATATGAATGGGAAAAAGCAGCCCGCGGTGTGGACGGCCGTATCTACCCATGGGGCGATGCCTGGCCGACCGTCACCAACAATCTCGCGAATATTCCGCTGTACGTCAATCCCGCCGGCCGTGGACGGGATCTCTTCCCCACTGGAACATTCCCGAACGGACAAAGTCCTTACGGCCTGATGGATATGGCCGGCAATGCATGGGAATGGATGTACAACACCTCCCTCCGCGGCGGCTCCTGCGACCCTGCCGAATCATGGGAACACCGCATTCTGCTGCGCGCCGCGAACCACGCGGAAACAGAACTGGAAAAAAGTTACTTTATTGGCTTCCGCTGCATTCTGAAATAATATGGTAGAATTATGTTGGAGTGATTATATCATCTTGTTAGCAGACACGAGGTGCTGAACATGCAGGGAATTCTTCTCATCGCATCCAATCCAAATATCGAAAAAACATTTTACAATATGCTTTCGGATGTTTATCAGGTTTACTGCACCAGATCCGAAGAAGAAGGGCTTATAGCGCTCGATGAACATTACCGGAATATCGCCGCAGTCCTTATCGAACTGCGGCAGGCCCGAAAAAGCCACTTCACCTTTGCGGACCACATGCAGAAAAGCACACGTTTCTCGGAGATCCCGATGATCGCCATCTCCGACGAACTGCCCGTACCGGAAGATATGGACTGTATGGATCACGGCTTTTTTGATCTCATCACCGCGTACGCCCCCCGGCAGCTGGTCTATAAACGCATCGGCAACGCGATCCATGCCAAGGATTCACTCTCACTCACCGAACTTGAAAAAATGCTTAAAGCACTCCCTGCCTGCATCTTTCTGAAGGACGACGAAGGCAAATACGTCTTTTCCACACAATACTGGAAACATCTGAACACACAAAACGACCCTGACTGGACGATCCGCGGCAAGACAGATCTGGAGATCCGCAAGGATAAGAATAACGCCATCAAAGCCATGGAAGCAGATAAAAAAATCCTCGAATCCGGTAAGGGAACTGACTACATCATTGAAGAAAATGTTGACGGCATCCAGGAATATCTGCAGCTCATCAAACGTCCTGTTTTTGATGAAAACGGCCGTATAACCGGCATCATCGCCCTCATCAACAATGTCACCGAAACCCAGCAGCTGAAAATTGAGCTGGAAAAACGGGCCATAACCGATTCTCTCACCGGGCTGCTGAACAAAAGCGCGGCGGAAGACCTGACCCGCATAATGATTTCCGGGACACTCAAGGAAAACACCCGCGGTGCGCTGCTGATCCTCGATATCGACCTTTTCAAGCAGGTCAATGATACCTACGGCCATGCCGAGGGCGACCGGGTCCTGGCAGAGATCGGACGCATCATCAACAACAGCTGCCGGAATCAGGACATAGCCGGCCGGATCGGCGGTGACGAATTTATGATATACATGAAGAATATTACCGCACCGGAAAATGCCTCCGCGCTTGCGGAACGTATCCAAAATGAAGTTTCAAATGCTTTCGCCGAAGATGTCTTTGCCGGACGTATCACCTTCTCCATCGGTATTGCTCTCTGTCCGGACAACGGGAGGACCTTCGATGAACTGTTCAAAGCCGCTGACAAATCGCTGTATCATGTTAAGAAAAACGGAAGAGCCAGATGGAAGATGGAAGGTGCCGCATGACATCATTTTCAGATGAAAATATACGTTTCTTTGAGTCTCTCCCCCTGCCTCTGGCACTGTACCAGAAAATCGACGGAAAAATTGCCTGCATACTTGTCTCGGACGGTTTATGCGGGATGATGAAGACAGAACGTGGACAGCTCATCGATATACTCAACAACCGCCTGTTTGAACGCGTCCATCCGGATGACGTCGGCAGAATAACCCGCATCGTCAGCGAATTTTCCCGGCGTCTATGCGGTTACGATGTGATCTACCGAAGTAAATATGATCCTGACGGGGACTATCACTATGTGCATTCCACCGCTAAGATCTTCAATACTCCTGACGGGACGCCGATCGCACTGTTCGTCTACAGTGATGTTTCAGAGAGCGAAAGTCAAAGCCGGATGCTCATCGAAAGCTATAAAATGTTCCAGAACGATCATTTTTATTCCGACCCTGTCACCGGTCTGCCTAACATGAACTTCCTGATCGAATTCAAAGACGACATCTACAACAAAGCACTCAATTCGAACAAAACCCCGGCTCTCTTTTATTTTGACGTGAACGGTCTGCGCTTCTACAACAGCCAATACGGTGTGGCAAAAGGCGACGATCTGATGCGTCTTATCACAGACATTCTGAAGAGTGAATTTGCCGGGGCCTTTATCGGCCGCGGCGCCGATGACCATTTCATCATGATCACCAACTTCACGGATGACGATCATTTCACGTTAAAACTTAATTCCGTCAATGAAAAAATCAAAGCCGGTGCCATTGGCAACACACCCGGCATCCGCACCGGTATCTGCCTGCTGGACAGCGGCATCAAGCTGACTGATGCCCTGGATTATGCCAAACACGCCCTCAAAAAAATCGGCAGCGATATCAACTGCACACATTTATTCTATACACAGGAACTTGATGATAAATACTGGGAACAGCGCTACATTCTGGAATCCTTCGACACCGCCCTGAAAGAGGGATGGATCAAGGTCTACTACCAGGCCATTATTCGTCTGAAAACAGGGAAAGCCGCCGCTATGGAAGCGCTCGCCCGTTGGGTGGATCCTCTCCGCGGCACAATTATGCCCGCCGTCTTTATTCCCGTGCTTGAAAAATACCACCTGTTATATAAACTGGATCTTTACATGGTGGAGCAGATCTGCAGGGAAATCCCCCTGCGGGAAAAAGTCGGTCTGCCGATCATTCCGGTTTCCGTCAACTTTTCCGCACAGGATTTCGACCATGCAGATATTGTCGGATCGCTCAATGAGATTTTTGAACGCTACCCGGTCGGGAAGAGAAACATCATCATCGAGATCACCGAACAGGACATTGCCAAAGCCACAGACGTTTTTAAACAACAGCTCCGGGATCTGCGCAGCAGCGGCTTTATGGTATGGATCGATGACTTCGGCAGCGGTTACTCCTCCCTGAACATCTTCAGCCAATATAAAGTGGACCTCACCAAATTCGATATCGACTTCCTGCGTAATCTGGACGAGAACGAAGGGGCCAACCGTCACATCATGAAGGCTATGGTTGAAGTCACGAAAAAACTTGGCATCCGCAGCCTTGCGGAAGGCGTCGAATCCGAAGAACAGATGGAATTTCTGAAAAGCATCGGCTGCGATTTCGCCCAGGGCTATTATTATTTCCGTCCCGAATCACTGGGCTCGATTGTCTTCAAGATCCAGAACGGCAGCCAGATCCTGCCCTGTGAAACCCCCGAGGAATATTCGCAGATCAGAAAGGAATACGAGGAGACATACAGAAAAATAATTGAATACTGAATCTGAGCAGCCCCGTATTTTCTGAAATTATGTTATTCCCCGGAGCAGGCATGGCAGTCAGTCATACCGGCAGCGTGGCTGTCGGCTGCGGAGCGTTTTTCTCTTTGATCCTTTTCAGCATTTCTTTTGCGTAAACATTTCCCTGATCGGCAGATTTCTGGTACCATTCGATGGCTTTTTCTTCGGACTGCTTCACGCCTAAACCCTTTTGATACATATAGCCCAGGAAATACTGCGATTCCCTGTGCCCGGCCTCGGCAGCTTTCTCATAATACGGCAGCGCGTTTTTATAGTCGCGCTTTTCATAAAATGAATTCGCCTTTGCATACATTTCTTCCGCGCTCAGCGTTTCAGTCGGTTGGAGTGCCGGTTTTGCTGTGGCTGTCGGCTGCGGAGCGTTTTTCTCTTTGATCCTTTTCAGCATCTCTTTTGCGTAAACATTTCCCTGATCGGCAGATTTCTGATACCATTCCATCGCTTTTTCTTCGGACTGCTCCACACCCAGACCCTTGTCATACATATAGCCCAGCTATGCCCGGCCTCGGCAGCTTTTTCATAATACGGCGCCGCATTTTTATAGTCGAGCTTTACATAAAATGAATTCGCTATCTCGAACAATTCTTCCGGGTTCATCGCTTCAGTCGGCGCCGGTTTCGGCGTCCCTGTCGGCTGCGGAGCGTTTTTCTTTCTGATCCTTTCCAGCATCTTTTTTGCGTAAACATATCCCTGATCGGCAGATTTCTGATACCATTCCATCGCTTTTTCTTCGGACTGCTCCACGCCCAGACCCTTGTCATACATATAGCCCAGAAAATACTGTGATTTACTATGCCCGGCCTCGGCAGCTTTTCTATGCCCGGCCTCGGCAGCTTTTTCATAATACGGCGCCGCATTTTTATAGTCGAGCTTTACATAAAATGAATTCGCTATCTCGAACAATTCTTCCGGGCTCATCGCTTCAGTCGGCGCCGGTTTCGGCGTCCCTGTCGGCTGCGGAGTGTTTTTCTCTTTGATCCTTTTCAGCATCTCTTTTGCGTAAACATTTCCCTGATCGGCAGATCTCTGGTACCATTCGATGGCTTTTTCTTCGGACTGCTTCACGCCCAAACCCTTTTGATACATATAGCCCAGGAAATACTGCGATTCCCTGTGCCCGGCCTCGGCAGCTTTCTCATAATACAGCAGCGCGTTTTTATAGTCGCGCTTTTCATAAAATGCATTCGCCTTTGTGTACATTTCTTCCACGCTCAGCACTTCAGTCGGTTGGAGCATCAGCTTAGGCGTACCTGTCGGCTGCGGTGTGTTGGTCGGGACGGGTGTTTTGGTCGCAGTCGGTTTTTGTGTTGCTGCAGGTCTCGGCGTATTTGTCAGGCGCATTGTATTGGCTGGAACGGATGCTGCTGTCTGACGGGCTGCTTCTGTCCGGGCAGCCTGCATTGCTTCCTCCGTTTTTTCCACCCACTCCATTATGGTAGTATCCTGTGCACTTTTTTGAGCAGATGCAGTTTGTTCTGCCGTTGCCGCTTCATGTACTTCGGCAATTTTTATCATCTCGATATCTAAAACCGGCTGTGTCTGCGTGGCAGGAGCGGTCTTTGTACTCGTCTTCGGCATCAGCATTCCCCGGATCAGGAAAAATCCGCCCGCGAGGAGAGCCAGAACCGCCGCAATAATGATGCCCGTCTTTTTCTTGTCTCCCAGGGAAGAGTTTTCTTTCTGTACAGTGATCGTTTTCGGAGACTTTTTTGCAGTTACCATAGGAGCAGTAGGCCGGACTGCGGTTTTTTTCGTTTCTGTCTGTCCGTTCAGCGTCTGCTGAAATTCAGCCGCACTTGTCCAGCGTTCTTCCGGTTTGACCGCCATGGCTTTCATCACCGCGTCACTGACCGCGGGACTGATCCCGAAACCAAGATCCTTCAGCGGCACCACTTTATCGCCCAGTGCCCGCATCGATGCATCCTGCGGTGTGATCCCGCTCAGCGCTTTATAATAGGTCGCTCCCATCGAATATATATCCGACCGCCGGTCCACATCACTCCCTGCCATCTGTTCCGGAGCGGAATAGCCTCTTTTCCCGATCACCAGCGAGCTGTGGTGGCTTTCTTCCACCCGTGCCGCACCGAAATCCAGCAGGATCGGTTCGCCGTTTTCGATCATGATATTGTCCGGCGCGATATCCCGGTGCAGGATCCCCGCTTCATGCACCCGTTCCAGTGCCGTCAGCACCGGATCCAAAAGCGGCAGCAGTTCACACTCCGGGATCCTGCCCCGCTCATTGATCAGCGCCCTCAGCGACTGTCCTCCCACATATCCCATAACGATATATGCCGTTCCGTTTTCACGGAATATATGATATGCGTTCACCACATTCGGCAGTCTGTCCAGCTTTCCCAG
>CACYHU010000065.1 GCA_902774215.1 uncultured Chloroflexota bacterium | reverse complement strand
TTCAAACATGGATTTCCATGAATCTTCATCATCACCGGCCATATCATTGTTGGCATGGTCGCCTGCAACGACCATCAGCGGGCGCAGGATCACTTTGGTATATCCGGCTTCTTTCACTGCTTCAATGATGGATTCCGCTGAAGTGGATTCCGGTTCACCTTCGACAGTTCCGATGAAGACGTTGTCGAATTCCAGGTCTTTCATCTGGGCAGCCATCTGACTGTAGCTGACCTTGGCAACATGTGCGGTTCCATGTCCCAGAAAAACGAAAGCGGCACCGTCTTTTGACGCAGCTTCGAGTGAATCGTAACCGGAATCGCTGACTGCCTGGAAGACGACGGAAAGAGCAACGGCTGTCTTATCCGCATTTATGACGGTAGCATCTGCGCCGACAGGCCCGAGCAGCGGTTCGGCGATAGCAACGCTTTCAAATTTATCCTGATAGGATTCGAGCGTTTCGAGCATTTCATCATATTCCGCGCCGTGCATCAGGAGTGTCGGCTGAACGATGAGGTTTTTGACGCCGTTGGAAGCGGCGCGTTCCAGTGCCTGTTCCATATTATCGATGAATTCACCGTCACGGGCCTGGATATGGTTTATGATGATCTGTGCGGTGAACGCACGGCGGACAGACCAATCCGGAAAAGCCTCCTGAACAGCGTCTTCGATACCCTTGATATCTTTTGCACGGCTGTCATTGAAGGATGTTCCGAATGAGACAACGAGAATTTCATTTTCACCGATCCCGTCCTGATTGCGGGGATCGTCCAGAGAGGCATCTCCTGTGTCTCGCCCAAAATAATCGGAGTCCGCATTTTCACCTTCTACCAGTTCCTTCTGTTCATCGGTGAGTGTGTTCCAGGCAGCTTTTGCTTCAGCACACAGTGCATCGGTCTCGTCAGTTCGTTCCTGAACATAGATGGCATCGATCAATTCAGCGACATGATCGGCAGCAGCCTGATCTTCCCCGGTTGAGGCAAAGCAGATACTGGTGAGAATCAGACAAAAAACGACAGTAAATAAACAAATCTTTTTCATTTTTCCCCTTTATTTTTTTCCGGATCATTCCGGAGTTTCCTAACAATGGCTGATCCTTAAATACCCGGAGCTGGAAATGGAAAAATGCAGTGAAAATTCTTAACATAAAACTGCGGTAATCATCAAATAATTACCGCAGCCGTTTTTCTGCAAATAATCCGCCTGTCTCTCCTGTACCGGGATCAACATAGCACAACGCATCCGAGTAGGTCTCCTGACTTTGCGCATCTTCAGCAGCTATACGGCCTTCTCAGAATTCTCCAATGACCGGCTTTCGCCTTTGTACACTGCCTCCGCGCTTACAGTGGCGGTTCCGTTCCGGATTTGCACCGGATTATCTATTCTCTTTCGGTTTCTCAATCACAAAACCGAAAGCGCTCGAATGTTTCTATTTTTGGAAATTATAACATTGGTTTCATGTTTGTCAATAATAAAATAAACAAACATGAAACCGGAATACTATTTTATATATATATTTATCTGTTGATGAAATTTGGAATTGCAGAAGGCTTACCCGGATCATCCAATCGATACAAATCATATGGCGTGACCTGATCATATTGTGTTTTTACCGATTCAGTCACTCCGATGCTTTTCATACCGGAATATGATGAAAATTTTGTAAAAGCTTTGATCCGCACATTTCCCAAAGATTTTGAAGGATCATCATTCCAGCAATCTGTCCAGGAACCATTACTTCGCCGGTAAAAGCTTTCACCGGGATTGGATGCGCTTATAAACTCCTGAAAAACCAGATTATTTCCTTTGGCATCTGTTACTTTATAAGCCTCGGAACGATCTGTCATAATATAAGCTTTGCCTTTTTCCTCGGTCGTGATTTCAACAATGACCGAGAACCGGTCTCCAGCGTAAAGATCTACCGGTGTTTCAAGTTCAATTGTATGATATCCTGCGTAAAGTTCACTTCCGCTTTGTGATGAATAAAGGATTCCGCTGTCCGGGGTATTTTTCACACCGCGATAAACTTCTATCTTGTATGAGAAATATGAAGATGGCGAGAGAAATCCTACTGAAAACAGTTTTTCATTATCAATTGCTGTAAAAACATTAGCAGCTGCGATCATATTAGAATCAGGATCATTGATATAGTTGTAGGAAACAGTGCCATCATATTGATAAGATTTAATTCCGGGAACGATCGGTCCAAAATCATAAATAAATGCATCTTCAGAAAGTGTCTTGTCAGCATAAGAAAGCCAAAAATATCCATCATTTCCCCATTCGGTACCAAAACTGTTTTTCACGAGCCAGGCGCCATCTATACCGGGATTGGAAAGAAAATTATATGACGGATAACTGTCATCCCAACCGATCACATTTACCAGATGATTGGTATAAAGTGAATCGGGACAGTAATAAGCTCCGGTATCCGGATTCAGATACTTGGTCCTGTCTTGATTGAAAGCAATGACTGCCGAACCGTATTTCATGATCAGTCGTTTAATCGCTTGGGTATCGTTCATGGAAATCCACCATGCATCATTCAATTTTGCTATAGACGAATTCCATGCAAGTGACGGATCCAAATGATAATTTGTAATATCTGCATCTGCTTTAGGGTAGGGTGCGGTTATTTCATTTGTGATGCCTGGCCATCCGCTGAGAAGCAGAACAGCACGATATCCTGACCCCCATGAGTTGATCCATTCCCGGAAGTTACCTTCATAGCTTTCATATGTGTACCATTTGTTTTTATCATTTAAGGTCAGTCCGAGAGGATCCGGGACTCTGAACCATTGAAAGTAATGAGCAAAAATTTCTGACAAGTCAATGGAACTGTCTGCAAAGCCCTTTTTGATCAGGTTGGATTCTGCCATACTCATAACAGACTCTGCCCAGCAGAGATCATAAGGTTTTTGATCTTTGACCGGTGTTATCAGTTTATGTTCTCTTGCATCATATTTTTCGGGAAAACTTCCTTTTTCCTGAACAGCAGTGGTCATCAGAACCGCGTGAATTATTCCGGGCTCATCCGAAAGGCCGTAATTATCAATCGAAAATTCAATTGTTTTCTCAGCGGGGTCGATCCAGATCAAAAGTCCCGATATCGGATCATTTTCCGTCTGTCCAAAAGCAGAAGCTGTAATAAAGAACACCATCATTGAAAAAATCAGAAAAAAATTATGTCTCATATTTTACAATAATGCAGTAACTATGCCAGAATGTATAATCTTCAGCGAGTCGCCGGTTAATCAAATGACCGCGAAAATCAAAATAAGTGTTAATATTATTATGATTTTTGTGATAATTACAGGAATTGTCAATTAAGGAATTGCAGGCATATGCATAGCTTCGCTGTTTATTATATTGAATCAAATATCGTATGTATGCTTGTATTCGGAATTTTGCTGATACATAATTATTTTAATATTGACAGGCAGGAAAAGCAAATAAAATTTGATCATGTACTGATCGCATTTATGCTTTATTTTCTTGTCGATTGCTTCTGGGCAGCAATTGTTGCAGAGATAATCCCGAAAAACAGGTTTACGGTTGTTACAAATGTATTTTTGATTTATGTATTGATGGCGGCAATTACTTATTTTTGGCTTCAATATGTGCTCGCATATGAACAGGTTCCAAACCGCGGCAAACCTAAATTCAAATTTGCTGTGCTGTTTCCTTTTATTTTATCAACAGCAGCCTTGATACTGAATTACCTGATTGCTCCTGATATGCTTATAGACAAAAATCTGGATACATTGCCTTTTTATAACATCTATCTCGTCACAGTTCCTTATATTTACATGGCAGCCATTCTCTTTTACACGATCCGTAAGGCAATAGGTGAAGAAAACCCGGCTGAAAAGAGAAAGCATATCTTTATCGGTTTTTTCCCGCTGATAGTGATCGTAGGCGGGATAATTCAGATGCTGTTTTTCCCCTATATACCGATTTTCTGCTTTACCTGCCTGATTTTGATGCTGATTTTTTACATTCAGTCAATTGAACTTCGAATTTCTTTAGATCCTTTGACAAATCTCAATAATCGCGGACAGCTTAACCGTTATATTTCCCAATCCTCCAGCCTTCATCAGGATGGACATCTGACAATTGTAATAATGATAGATATCGATAATTTCAAGGAAATCAATGATACATATGGGCACGCAGAGGGTGACAATGCACTGATAATTGTTTCGGAGTCGATAAAGAAATCGGTCAACAAACATAACATGCCGTCTTTTATCGGAAGATATGGAGGTGATGAATTCATCATTATCATCTATCCGGTAACACGCGGAGAAACAGATCAGCTGATCAATGAAATACGAAACGAAATTGATGTTCGTGTCAAAGATATGGATTACCCTTTGTCAATCAGTGCAGGGTATGATGAATTAACCGGCAAAGAAGATTCCTTCCAGAGCTGTATTCAGCGTGCCGACAGAAAGCTTTACCAGGATAAACATCTTAGAAAAAACAGATTGAAATGAAAATTTCGTTTCCGAAAATTAAATTCATATCATAGAATGTTCCGCATAACATAAAGCTGCGCGTAGAATTTTTCATGCTTGCTGAATTTATTCCAAAAAATTATCATGTAACTGTTTCTTTACAGAAATTATAAAAGAGCGTATAATTCTTAAGGTTTTTAAACCGGACAAAAAAGGAACGCTTATGTTTGAGAGTTTGTCAGAACGATTTGATAAAATATTTGCCTCGCTGAAACGAAAGGGAAAGCTTTCTGCTCAGGATGTGGATAACGCTATGCGTGAAGTTCGCATCGCACTTTTGGAAGCGGATGTACATTATTCTGTTGTCAAGAAATTCATAGCTGATGTACGTGAGCGTGCGATCGGTGCGGAAGTCTCAGAAGCACTGAATCCCGGTCAGCAGGTCATAAAAATCGTCAATGAAGAACTTAAAAAAACGCTTGGAGAACCGGAAAGACTTAATCTCAGCGGTGAAAAACCCCGTGTGATCATGTTCGTCGGTTTACAGGGTTCCGGTAAAACAACTCATTCCGCTAAAGTAGCCAATAAACTTCGTCATCAGGGCGAGCGTGTTCTTTTGGTAGCCGCCGATCCCTATCGTCCTGCCGCAGTCAAACAACTGCAGACATTAGGTGAACGCATCGGCGTTGAAGTCTATTATAAAGAAGGCGTAAAACCGCCTGATCTGGTAAAACAGGCTTATGAATATGCCAGACGTGCCGGTTTTTCTGTAATGATCATTGATACTGCAGGCCGGTCTCAGTTGGATCAGGCGCTGATGGACGAATTACAGGCGATCCAACGCAATATTCCCATTAATGAAATTTTGCTTGTCGTCGACTCAATGATCGGTCAGGAAGCGCTGCATGTTGCAGAAGGCTTCAGGGATAATGTGAATATCACCGGTCTTGTACTTTCTAAAATGGATGGCGACTCACGCGGCGGTGCTGCGATATCTATCCGCAGTGTGACTGGAGTTCCGATCAAATTTATCGGTACGGGCGAAGGTATTGATGCAATCGAAGCATATGATCCGTCACGTTTATCTTCCCGAATTCTGGGAATGGGTGATATCATTGGCTTAATTGAAAAAGCGGAAGCGGCTTTTGACAAAAATACTGAACAACAGGCAAAGCGGATGATGAACGGACAGTTCACATTGGAAGACTTTGCCGAACAGCTCAAAAGCATGCGGAAAATGGGGCCTCTCAGTAAGATCTTTGACATGCTCCCTGGTGATTTAGGCAAGGCAGCACGTCAGGTGGATCCAAAAGAAGCTGAAAAATCAATCAAAATGACTGAAGCGATTCTCAGTTCCATGACAGCTTATGAACGGCGTCATCCGGATGTGCTGAATGCCAGCCGCAAACGCCGGATTGCAGCAGGTTCAGGCGTAGATGTTCCTGCAGTTAACAGACTGCTGAAACAGTTCCGGGATTCGCAGAAAATGATGAAAATGGTAAAAAAGACAGGAGGAAAGGGTCTTTCCAACCTGTTTCACTGAGCCTCACGCGATATCACTTTGACCCGGGCACAGCCCTTCAGTGCCAACCCTCGGTGATATACGTTTCGGGCAGCCTTATTAAAATTATAATAGGAGAAACCTTAGAATGGTTAAAATTCGTTTACGTCGTCAAGGCTTGAAAAAGCAAGCTTCTTATCGTCTTATTGCCGCTGACAAAGAAAGCCCGCGGGATGGTCGTTTTCTTGAGATCCTCGGGAGCTACAATCCCCGCACTGAACCTTTCACATTTGATGTGAATGAAGACCGCATTTACTATTGGCTTTCTGTCGGTGCACAGCCGAGTGAATCCGTTGCGAAACTGTTCAAATCTGTTGGTTTGGACGAACGCTGGGCTCGCGTTAAGGCTGGTGAAGATCAGGAAAAGGTTCTTGAAGAAGCCAAAGCTTATTACGCCAACCGTACTGTCGAAAAAAGAACCCGCGTCGCTGCTGCTCACAAATAATTAATTAGTGAAAGAGAGTACCAGTGCAGAGAAATAATTCCGCGAAAGTTGATCATGCAAAAGACCTTGTGGAATATATTGCACTTTCACTGGTGGATGATCCGAGCAGCGTGCAAGTTTCCCAGGAAAGAAATGGTGGACGTGTTCGCTTAGAACTTCATGTTGCAAAGGAAGACATGGGAAGAATTATCGGAAAGAATGGCAGGGTTGCAAATTCTATCAGAACACTTCTTCGTGTCACTTCTGCCAGAGACGGAAGACAGGTAACCCTGGATGTGATGGAGCCTGAAGCATAAAATGGCAATATCTTCCGGTGCAGAACGAGGTAATGCAAACAACAATAATAATCAGGGCTCGCTGCAAACCAGCGGGCCTGAATTTATTTGTATCGGAAAAATTCATCGAGCCCATGGTATCAAGGGAGATGTCGTGATGGACCCGATGACAGATTTTCCAGAACGGATTCGGCGGGGAAAAATAGTTTATTTAGGCGACGGTCATTTGCCGCTGACAGTGGCAAGAGTTCGGCAGAAACCTCCCCTTCTCCTGGTTGGATTCAAAGAAATTGAAGATGAAACACAGGCATCTGAATTTCGAAATACTTTCGTATATGTAAAAGCATCAGATCTTCCCAAACTCCCGGAAGGCGAGTATTATTTTCATCAGCTGATTGGGTTGGACGCGGTAAATTTGAACGATGAGAGGGTCGGCACCCTTTCTGAAATTCTGGAAACCGGAGCTAATGATGTTTATGTGATACGTAAAGATGATGGAAGTGAAGAGCTTGTACCGGATGTTCCTCAATATATTCGCCGGATCGATATTAAAAATCATATAATCAAGATCGATTTTCCTGAATGGATATGACAACAGATTCCGATAAGCCTTATTGGGTTGCTTTTAACCATATAAATGGAATCGGAGCCGTCCGTACCGGACAGCTTTTGAAACGATTTTCTACGCTGCAGAATGCCTGGGAATCATCAAAAACAGATCTTCAATTTGCCGGTATATCAGAAAAACTGGCGGATCAGATCGTTTATTTCCGCAGTAAAACCAACCCTCAGGAGCTTACTGAATCAATTCTTGCGAGAAATATAAAGATTTGCATTCGCAAAGAAACGGAATATCCTCATTTACTGAAAGAAATTGACAATCCTCCTTCGGTTCTTTATTACGTCGGGAAACTCCCTGAGCAGTCAATGAAACTGATGGCGATCGTAGGAACCCGCAGAATGACTTCATACGGTCAGAACGTTGCTGAAGAACTGGGACGGTTTCTTTCAAATAACGGTATCGGTGTTGTAAGCGGTCTTGCCCGGGGAATAGATGGTGCGGCTCAGGGAGCAGTGGTCGCTTCCGGAGGTAAAACATACGCTGTCCTGGGATGCGGTGTTGACCATATTTATCCGCCTGAACATCGGAATCTTGCAAAAATGATTGTGCGTGATGGTGCTGTGATCAGTGAATACGCGCCCGGTACTCATCCGGACCGTACGAATTTTCCACAGCGAAACCGCATTATATCCGGAATGAGCAGCGGCGCGATAATTGTTGAAGCCGGTGAGAAATCCGGTTCATTGATCACCGCCCGCTTTGCAGCTGAACAGGGGCGTGAGGTATTTGTTGTGCCGGGGAATGTTACTGCAATACAGTCCCGCGGTGCTAACAGACTGATCCGTGATGGAGCCAGGCCGTTTTATGAGAAAAATGAGCTTTTGGAGTTTCTTGAAACCTGGCAGGCGCAGGAACCGCAAAAAATGAATAAGCCGCTTCAGCAGGCATTCAGCACTCCTGAAGAAAAGATCATACTCAGTCTGATTACTGATGAACCCCTTCATATCGATGAAATTGTACGAAAAAGCGGCCTTCCGCTTAGTAAAGTTTCTTCTTCCATTGTATTATTGGAACTGAAGAGTATGGTTCTTGAAACCGCACCGCAAACTTATCAGAAAACGCAGGAATTGTTTTAGGAGGTCGTAAATGCCCGCAAAATTTCTGACAAAACATGATCAGGATCGGTTTTATGCAGTCATTATGGCAGGAGGCGGCGGAACGCGTCTTTGGCCATGGTCCCATAAAGGGCAGACGAAGCAAATGCTGCGCATTGTCGGTGAACGATCCATGTTCCAGATTACGCTTGACAGGATCAAAGATATGATAAATACGGATCATATGCTGGTGATCACGACTGCTGAACAGGCCGAAAAGCTGGAAAACCAGGCCAATGAAATCTGTCACGAAAATTATATTCTTGAACCAATGCCCAGAGGAACTGCTTCCGTTGTCGGAATGGCTGCAATTCAGCTGCTTTCGAGAAATAAGGATGCTGTTATGGCGATCCTGACAGCTGATCATTTTATTCGAAATGTTGAATATTTCAGAAGCTTGCTGGAAACTGCTTTTTTGGAAGCTGACAAAGGCCATTTGGTCACATTAGGAATTGAACCGACTTTTCCTTCTACCGGAATGGGATATATTGAACAGGGTGAACAACTTGAAATCAAAGGCGCAAACCCGGTTCATAAGGTGATACGTTTCTGTGAAAAACCGGACAGAGACACTGCTGAAGCCTTTCTGTCCTCAGGCAACTATTCGTGGAATTCCGGTATGTTTATCTGGCGTGCTGACCGTATTTTAGCAGAAATAAAAACAAATCTACCTGACCTTTATGAAAAATTGATGGTCATTTATCCGACAATAGGAACACCTGAATATGACACAGTGGTCAGTGAGATTTGGCCGGTCATCTATCCTCAGACGATAGATTACGGGGTAATGGAAAAAGCCAATGACGTTGTTGTACTTCCTGCAAAAGGGCTTGGATGGAATGACATTGGTTCCTGGGAATCCATTTACGACGTTTTGGATGAAGATGAAAATGGCAATATCCATATAAATTGCCGTTCACTCCACTTAGATTCGAATGGAGTTTTATCCTGTTCGGAAAACAAAGATAAAATGATAATCACAGTTGGAATGAAGGATGTTGTGATCGTAGAAACGGATAAAGCAGTGATGGTTTGTCCGAAAAAAGACACACAGCGTGTTAAAGAAATTGTACAATATCTGAAAGATCACGATCTGGAATTGTATCTGTAAAGAGAGGAGAACAATTCATTGGAAGCATATTGTATGAAATGCAGAGAAAAGCGGGAAATGATGGATCCATTCCCGACTTTTACTTCAACCGGGACACCAATGACCCGTGGAGTCTGCCCGGTATGCGGGACAAATATTATTAAAATGGGTAAAACACCGGAGCATGATGGTCTTGAAAAACCGGTTGTCGAAAAGAAAACCGCAAAACCGGCAGCAAAAAAAACATCATCTTCCGCAAAAAAGACCGGTAAATCAACAAAAACAACCGGATCAAAAGCACCGGCAAAAAAATTTTCCGGTGCTCATATCGGTAAAAATCAAAGTCTTGTGATCGTGGAATCACCGGCAAAAGCCCGGACTGTAGGACGTTTTTTAGGCAAAGACTATGTTGTCCGTGCATCTGTCGGACATGTTCGTGATTTAAATAAATACACCATGTCGATCGATGTCGAGCATAATTTTGCCCCGAAATACTATGTACCGAAAGAGAAAAAGGAACTTGTTCAGGAATTGACTGACCTTTCTTCCGGCGCGAAGAAAGTGTACCTCGCAACAGGAAGCTGCCAATATTGATCCGAAAAAATCCGAACGGGTCGTTTTTCATGAAATAACCGAACCCGCAATTAATGAAGCATTCAGCCATCCGGGAAAAGTCAATATGGATTTGGTGGATGCCCAGCAGGCACGGCGTGTGCTCGATCGTCTGGTCGGATACAGTCTCAGCCCGCTGCTCATGAAAAAGGTTCATCAGCGTAATCTCTCTGCCGGCCGAGTACAATCAGTTGCGCTAAAACTTGTTGTTGACCGGGAGCGGGAAATACAGAATTTTGTTCCCCGTGAGTACTGGACGATAAAAGCTGAACTTATTCCTGAAAACGGGAAAGAATCCTATATTACCCAGTTGGCAAAAATAAATAAAAAGGATCCGGAGCTTAATAATGAGCAGCAGGTAAAAGAACACCTTGACAATCTGAAAGCCGCGGTTTATAAGATTATTTCAATAAAAGAGGGTGAAAAGAAACGCCGCCCATATCCTCCGTTTACAACATCAACCTTGCAGCAGGAAGCTTCCCGCCGGCTTGGTTTTTCGTCAAAAAAGACGATGATGATTGCCCAGCAGCTTTATGAAGGTTTGCCTGTCGGGGATGAGGGGAGTGTCGGTTTGATCACCTATATGAGAACCGACTCGACGAATATATCACCCGTTGCCCAGGCTGAAGCAAAAAAATATATTTCTGCAGTGCATGGTCAGGCATTTGTTCCGGAAAAACCGCCCGTTTATACGAAAAAAGCCAAAGGGGCGCAGGAAGCTCACGAGGCAGTCAGACCTACCAGTGTACTGCGCGTACCTGATAAAGTGAAAGAATATCTTGACAAGGATCAATATCGTCTTTATCAGTTGATATGGCAGCGTTTCATTGCATCACAAATGGCCGATGCGCGCTATAAAACCGAAACTGTTGAGGTTGAAGCAGTTAAAACAAATCATTATCTGTTCCGTGCTTCAGGACAGAAAGTGATATTTCCCGGTTTTCTGATCATCTATGCTGACATTAAGGATGAAGACAGCAGGGAAGAAGAGGAAAATACGATTTTCCCGAACGGGCTCTCGGAAGGACAGAAACAAAATCTGAAGAAACTGATTCCAGATCAGCATTTTACACAGCCGCCAAGCCGGTATACCGAAGCCGCGCTGGTACGTGCTATGGAAGAAAACGGGATCGGACGGCCATCGACGTACGCATCTATTATTTCCACGATTGAAGGACGTAATTATGTAAATGTGGAAAAACGTCATCTGGTACCGACCGAAATCGGATTTACCGTAAACGATTTGCTTTCCGGTCATTTTGATGAGATCATGGATGTCGGCTTTACATCCCAATTGGAAAATGAACTTGACCAGATCGCCGAAGGTGAAAAACCCTGGGTAGACGTGATCCGCCAGTTTTATGATACATTTCAGCCGGAGCTTGAAAAAGCAAAAGAAAACATGCCTGAATTACCGAAGGCCGAGCCGGAACCGGTAGGACGTGACTGCCCGGATTGCGGAAATCCGTTGGTTTATCGGCAGGGACGTTTTGGCAAATTTATCTCCTGCAGCGGATATCCGAACTGCCGCTATACAGAAAAATTACAAAAACCTGTTGAAAAAATTGGCGTAGCCTGTCCGAAATGCGGTGGTGACCTTATTGTAAAGAGGACCCACCGTGGAAAAATATTTTATGGCTGCCAAAATTACCCGGCATGTGATTTTGCAGAATGGAACCGTCCCATCAGTCAGCCCTGTCCGGTTTGCGGAAAACTGATGGTGATTACAGGGAAAAACACCGCACAATGTACGAATGAGAGCTGTAAACATAAAATACAGATTGAAGAGACAGATAAAGAATAATTCGTATAGACGAAAACAAAAAACTGGCGGACTTCGTCAGTTTTTTGTTTTCGCATACCGCTTTGTAATATGCTTTAAAAATATCAGTTGTGCGGGTTAAAATATATTTCGAAATATTGATCATTCTTGGATAAAGGCTGCTGCATAATGTTTGATACTCACTGTCATTTAGATTTGTCTGATTTTGACTTGGACCGCGATGAAATAATCCTGAGAGCGAAAAACACGGGCTTCCAGTATTTTATGATACCGGGGATCGAATTATCTTCAATGACAAAAATTATAGATATATGCGAACAAAATGATGAAATCTATTTCGCATCAGGCATTCACCCGAATAACGCGGCTGACCTGGTTTCAAATTGGGCAGAGGGAGTCATCGAAAATACGAAACACACAAAGTGCAAAGCGATTGGCGAAATAGGAATGGATTACTATCGTGAATACTGTCCGCATGAAAAACAGCGGGAAGTCTTTGGCATGCAGCTGGAAATAGCTGCTGACCTTGGCCTACCGGTTATCATTCATTGCCGCAATGCTTATGATGACCTGTGGCCGATACTCTCTTCCTGGCTGAAGAACGGACATGGTCGTACAGGTGTATTTCATGCCTTTGATGAAACCTATACGGAAGCGATAGCTGCTGTGGAACTGGGAATGAAAATTGGTATCGGAGGCCCGTATACCTATAAGAAGAAAAATGAGCGGCGTATTGAAATTCTGAAGGCTGTACCGCCGGATTCAATTCTGCTGGAAACAGATTGCCCTTACCTGAGCCCGATCCCCCATCGCGGGGAACGCAACGAACCTTCATATGCAGCTTTGACACTTGCAAAAATTTCTGAAGTGAAAGGAATTTCATTTGAGGAGTCTGATAAACAGACAACCGAAAACGGACTTGATTTTTTCAGGATTTTTTGATAAAAATATATCTGGTTTCGAAAAATATTTATCTGAAAATATCAAATAAAATGCAAAATACTTTTTGTTGGAGCTGAGATGAAAAAGATTTATATATTCATAATTTCTATAATTTGCTTATTGATCAGTTTCTGTTCCTGTTTTTCGGAAAAAGATATCTGGGATAAAGAAACCGAGGCAAAAATGAGGAAGGTTGATGTGATCATGAGGGAAATCAGAAATCTTCCGATGATTATCGATGATGATCTTTGCAGTCACGATAATGCATTGTATAAGGAGCATATGACTCTTTTGGCTCAAAAGATAATTGATGCAAATACACTGATAAAGGATGTCCGGCTGGTTTATCCAATGGATCTTTGGTCCATTTATAATTGCATAAGTGCAAATCCGATATGCGGTATAGGCAGAAAAGCTTTAGGTATTTTTGACGGGCAGGATGTGAGCCGTTATTCCAATGAAGAACGTATGGGGATCAATGAAAACAGCGACCTTTGCCTTTGTTGGAATCTTGTAACAGGACGTGAGGAACTGACCGGATTTTACAAAGACGGTGCCTGCCGCTGTACTTTCGGAATAAATAATCTCAATCCCGATATCGGCAGATATGATAACTGAAAGTTTCATTATATAAATAGTGAATCTGTCATATCATAAATGTGATTTTTTGCAGACAAAAAAATATTGTCAGACAAGGAAGAAATTGATAAAATAAGAATACGGAGGTCGACGAATCCATCGTTGGCGTTGGCAAAATCCATCGAAAAGTGCCGCCGGTCTGGGGGTATTCAAATGATGGCAGCAAATATAAAAAATCTGAAACTCAATAAAACCATAATTTGGTCTGTTGAGTTTTTTTATTATCCGGAGTGACCATGGCAACATTGAAGGTAAACGGAAAAACTTATCAATGTGACGAGGCAAAAACGCTTATCCGATTCCTGCGTGATGATCTTCATCTGACTTCGGTAAAGGATGGATGCAGTGAAGGAGCTTGCGGGACCTGTACGATATTGATCGACGGAAAACCAACGAAATGCTGTGTGCAGCAAGTCACAAGGATGGACGGGAAAGAGATTCTGACAGTCGAAGGACTTTCTGATAGGGAAAAAGAAGTATTCTCTTATGCATTCGCTGTTTGCGGCGCAGTTCAGTGTGGATTCTGTATACCCGGAATGGTGATCTCCGCAAAAGCTTTGATAGATCAGAATCCGGATCCCACACGTACTGAGGCTGCCTTTGCAATTCGCAACAACATTTGCAGATGCACAGGATATCGGAAAATCATTGACGGGATCCTGTTGAGTGCAAAAATGCTCCGCGAAAACCTTCCGGTTTCCGAAGACGATCCGGAAGGAAAAATGGGCGATCGGATCAAACGGATCGATGCAAAGGATAAAGTACTGGGCAGGGCACAGTTTTCTGATGATATTTATCTCGATGGGATGATTTACGGAAAAGCTGTACGTTCTGCATATCCGCGGGCACGCGTACTTTCCATCAATACAGAAAAAGCAAAAGCCTTGCCCGGAGTTCTTGCAGTTTTTACAGCAGATGATATTCCCGGAGAAAATAAAATCGGCCACATCAAACATGACTGGGACACGATGATCCCTGTCGGAATGATCACTCATTATCTCGGTGATGCGGTCGCATTGGTCGCAGCTGAAACACAGGCGATCGCAGATCAGGCTGTACAACTGGTAGAAGTGGAATATGAGGAGCTTCCTTTTGTTGACTCTGCTCTCAAAGGGCTTCAGAAAGACGCGCCTCTGGTTCATCGTGACGGGAATATCCAGGCACATGAACACCTTATCCGGGGAAATGCGGAAGAAACCATCACTGCATCAGAATTTAAAGTGACCCGTCATTACGAGACTCCTTTCACAGAACACGCTTTTCTCGAGCCTGAAACTGCAGTCGCATTTCCCTTTGACGGGGATGGCGTATTTATATATTCCAGCGACCAGTCTACCCATACGACCAGTCATGAATGTGCGCTGATGCTGGGCTTGCCGCCGGAAAAAGTCATCGTTGAAAATAAATTCGTTGGCGGTGGTTTTGGCGGGAAAGAAGATATGACGGTCCAGCACCATGCGGCGCTGATCGCCTATAAACTGAAACGTCCTGTAAAGGTAAAGCTGACCCGTAAGGAAAGTCTGCTGATCCATCCCAAGCGTCATCCGATGTATATCGATATGACAACCGCCTGCGATAAAAACGGGATCATTACAGCGATTAAGGCTGTGGTAATTTCCGATACCGGGGCATATGCTTCTTTAGGCGGTCCGGTTCTTCAGCGGGCCTGTACCCATGCAGCCGGGCCTTATAACTATCAGACAATCGATATCGAAGGAACTGCCGTTTATACCAACAATCCGCCATCCGGAGCATTCCGTGGTTTTGGTGTGACACAGACCTGTTTCGCAAGCGAAAGGAATCTGGATCTTCTGGCTGAAATGGTTGGTATTTCTCCGTGGGAGATTCGTTATCGAAATGCGATCCGTCCGGGTCAGGTTTTACCGAACGGGCAGATCGCTGATGATTCCACGTCCCTTGCGGAAACCCTGGAAGCAGTTAAAGATATTTATGAAAATAACAAATACGCCGGTATTGCCTGCGCAATGAAAAATGCAGGTGTTGGCGTCGGCCTTCCTGACTGGGGACGGGTCCGTCTCGTGATTCAGGACGGCAAGGTACATTTCTATTCAGGTGCCACATGTATGGGGCAGGGGCTGGCTACGACCATGCTGCAGATCCTTGAAGAAACGCTCCATATAGGTATGGATAAAATTGTCTACCATTTTCCGAACTCATTGAGCTGTCCTGATTCCGGTGTCAGCTCAGGCTCCCGTCAGACGCTTGTCACCGGCGAAGCTGCACGGCAGGCTGCGGAAAGGATCGTAGAGAACCTTAGGACCCACACATTGGAAGAACTTGAAGGGAAAGAATTCTATGGAGCCTATCTTGCCAAAACAGATCCGATGGGCTGTGATAAACCGAATCCTGTGTCGCATGTTGCGTACGGTTATGCCACACAGGTTTGTATTCTGAATGAAGACGGAACCGTGAAAGAACTGGTCGGTGCTCACGGGCTCGGCAAGGCAGTTAACCCGCTTGGTGTGGAAGGGCAGATCGAAGGCGGTCTCGTTATGGGCATGGGTTACGCCCTGACGGAAACCTTCAAAGTGGAAAATTGCAGCGTTTTGAGTAAATATGGAACGCTGGGATTGATGAAGGCCGACAAAGTGCCGGAGCTTCATCCGATCATTGTTGAAAAAGAGGGAACAAATATGGCATACGGTGCTATCGGTATCGGGGAGATCACCTGCATTCCTACAGCACCGGCTATTGCAGGGGCGTATTACAAATACGATGGAAAATTCCGAACGGAATTACCGCTCGCGCATACGCCTTATAGAAAATCATGAGGATTCATAGAAACAGGAGGAATTATGATCATTTACAATGCTCGGGTTATTACCTGGGAAGATGAAAATCGGGTTCTGGATAATCACGCAGTAGTGATCCAGGGTAAGCTCATTAAAGATTTGGGACCCTCAGACGAAATGCTGAAAAAATACCCTGAGGAAGAAAAGATCGATGCCGGCGGAAAGATCCTGATGCCCGGTCAGATTTGCTCCCACACGCATTTCTATGGTGCCTATTCCAGAGGTCTCAGCAATAATTTGAAACCGGCAAAAGATTTCCCGGAAATTCTTGCGAATCTCTGGTACAAGCTGGATCGTGCATTGGATGAGGAAAGTGTCCGGCTTTCAGGTGAAATTTTCATGATCAATGCGATCAAAAACGGCTGTACAAGCTTTTTCGATCATCACGCATCTCCGAATTATATTGATGGATCGCTTGATATTCTCGAAGATGTTGTGGACAAAAGTGGTCTGCGTGCTTCCCTTTGTTATGAGGTGACGGACCGAAACGGAAAAGACGGAACCAAAGCCGGGATTGCGGAAAATGTTCGTTTCCTTAAGAAGATTTCCAAAGACAACCTTGGCGGACGCATCGGCGGTGCTTTCGGTATTCACGCCTGTCTGACAGTTGATGAAGATACTCTTGAACAGTGTGCGGCTGCCAAACCGGAGGGCTTCGGCTTCCATATCCATGTTGCGGAATCTCAGGAAGATGAATGGGACAGTCTTTATAAATACGGCATGCGCTGTGGGGAACGTCTGTATAAACACGGAATTCTTGGTAATCGCACAATTGCTGCCCACTGTGTTCACATCAACAAACGGGAACAGGAATATCTGAAAGAGACCGACACCTGGATCTCTCACCAGCCGCGTTCAAATATGAATAATGCTGTCGGTGCTGCGGCAGTGGAATCTATGCTGGATGACGGTATGAAAGTCTGTCTCGGTAATGATGGTTTCACTTTTGACATGTGGACTGAGTGGAAATTTGCGTATTATCTCCATAAAGTAGTCAATCGCGACCCGCGCCGCATGAATGGTTATGATGTCATGAAGATGGCTGCGTATAATAACGCTGCGCTGGCCGGTCAGGCATTCGGGTATGGTGATAAATTCGGTAAAATCGTTGTGGATGCTCCGGCAGATCTGATCATGGTCGATTTCACTCCCTTCACACAGTTTACAGCAGGAAATCTGCCCTGGCAGATCATTTTCGGCTGGAGTGAATCCATGATCACGGATACGATCTGCGACGGGAAATTCCTGATGCGCAACCGCATCCTGACCACCATTGATGAAGCAGCTGTCTGCGCCCATTCTATGGAAGTTTATCCGAAGGTCTGGGCAAAATACCACGAATATTGTGATAAATAAGGCTAAGGAGGTTATTTATGGGCGATAGAATGCACCCAATGTCTTTTGGTGAATTAGTAACACGCATCTGTAAGCAATATGCAAAAACCGGTCAGATACTGGGCGTTAATCCCGTAAGCCTTGCCGGTCGGAAGGCAATTCCGATTTTTGGCGGGAAAATCGAAACACCCTTTGGTCCTGCCGCCGGTCCGAATACACAGCTGGCCGGGAATCTGGTCGCCGCCTACGCAGCCGGTGCCCGTTTCTTCGAATTGAAAACCGTACAGAAGATGGACGGAGAAGAACTGGCTGTCTGTGTCCCGCGTCCCTGCATTCTGGCTTATGACGAAGGGTATAATGTCGAATGGTCAACGGAACTGACGATCACGGATGCCGCTTCAGAATACATTCGCGGCTGGTGGGCTATCAAGCTGCTTTCAAAAGAACTGAATCTTGGTGACCCGGATGGCTTCATCTTCAACATGAGTGTCGGGTATGACCTTGCTGGTATTAAACTCCCCAAGGTCGATAATTTTATCAACTCTTTAATGGATGCCTCCGGGACTGATACCTGGAAAGAGTGCTTAGATTGGACTATGGCTCATCTGGATCAATTCAAAAAGATTGACGAAGCCTATGTCAAATCCATTACGCCACATATTTCCAATAATGTGACTATTTCAACACTCCATGGCTGCCCGCCGGATGAGATCGAACGCATAGCAATGCATTTGATCACAGAAAAGAAGCTGAATACCTACGTTAAGTGCAATCCGACGCTCCTCGGCTATAAATTTGTTCGTGAGACACTTGATGGTCTGGGATTCAACAGCATCCAGTTCCCGGATCTTCATTACCGGGAAGACCTGCAGTGGGAAGATGCCGTACCGATGTTCCAGCGGCTCAAAAAAGTCGCCGCAGAAACCGGCGTTGCCTTTGGTCTTAAACTGACGAACACCAAACCTGTCGATATTACAGGCGGTTTCCTGCCCGGTCAGGAAGCTTATATGTCCGGCCGTTCGCTGTTCCCGCTTTCCATCAATCTGGCTGCAAAAATTTCCCGCGAATTCAATGGAGAGCTTCCGCTTTCATTTGCGGGTGGTGCTGATGCTTATAATATCGATGAGATCTATGGCAGTGGTATTTATCCGATCACCATGGCAACCAATATTCTGAAGCCCGGCGGTTACCAGCGTATGACACAGCTTATCGATATTGTCGGCGATGAAATGCCTGCAGCTAAGATCGATGTGGAACGTCTGAATGCTTTGGCTGAGGATGCGAAATCCAATAAACATTATAAAGGCCTGCTCAAGAAAACCCCGCGCAGGAAGATTACCGGTGCTCCGCCGCTCTTCGACTGTTTCATGCCTCCCTGTAACTTCATCTGTCCCATTCATCAGGATATTCCCGCTTACCTGCGGGCATTGGCTAATGGTGATCCGAAAAAAGCTGCGGAAATCATCATTGATAAGAATCCTCTGCCGAACATCACCGGCACGATTTGTCCGCATACCTGTATGGACTCCTGCAACCGCAAACAATATGAAGGTGCGGTCGGTATCCGTGCCTGCAAACTTGCTTCTGTCGAACAGGGGCTGGATGCCGCAATTGCGGATCTGAAAGCAGCTCCAAAGGTCGGAAAATCTGCCGCTATAATCGGCGGTGGTCCTGCCGGTATGGCTGCAGCATACTTTCTTGCCAAAAATGGCTGGGATGTAGATCTTTACGAAAAAGAGAAAGCCCTGGGCGGTATCGTCCGCAATGTGATTCCGGCATTCCGCATCTCTGATGCGGCTATTGAAAAAGATGCTGATCTGATCCGCAAGCTGGGTGTGAATATCCATCTGGAAACCAAAGTGGATGACATTAAAACACTTTGTGCTGAAAAGGATGCGGTCCTGCTGGCTGTCGGTGCCAACAAGAGTACAAAGCTGGAACTGGAACAGGGAGACAGCCTGAACGCGATTGAATTCATGTACGGGTTGAAGGCAGGTAAGAAGTTTGACCTCGGTAAACACGTTGCCATTGTCGGAGCCGGCAACACCGCCATGGATGCGGCACGGGCGGCCAAACGGGTGGAAGGCGTGGAAGATGTTTACATCGTTTACCGCCGCGATATAGCCAACATGCCGGCAGATCTGTGTGAACTGGAAGAAGCCATGGAAGATGGTGTGATCTTCCGGCCGCTGCTTGCACCGATCACATTGGAAAACGGCAAGCTGGTATGTGAAGTGATGACGCTGGGTGAGCCGGATGCTTCCGGGCGCAGAAAACCTGTACCTACCGGTGAAAAATGTGAAATACCCTGTGATACTGTCATTGCTTCTCTCGGTGAAAAGGTGGATGGCGATTTTTACAAGAGTCTCGGTCTTGAACTTGATGAAAAAGGTTTGCCAATCGAGAAGGATAATATCCAGATCATCGGTGATGGGTTATCCGGCCCGAAGACCGTTGTGCTGGCCATAGCTTCCGCCGCCAAAGCCGTATATGAAATCTGCGGAGCGGATTACTGGAAATATACTGAATTGAATTTCGAGTATACCGGGTTAAGCAAACGCGCGGTCCTCAATCCGAATTATAATCCCTGTGATCCTTCACGATGTCTGGAATGCGGCGGACTCTGCGGTATGTGCGTTGAATCCTGCCCGAACCGCTGCAATGAATATCTCGAAGTCAACGGGAAGAAACAGGTGATCCATATCGACTGCTTATGCAATGAATGCGGCAACTGTGCGGTATTCTGCCCTTATGATGGGCGTCCTTTCCGGGATAAAATTACTGTATTCTCAGATATTGCCTCACTTGATGACAGCACAAATCAGGGGTTCGTCAATCTCGGCAATGGAAAATACGCCATCCGTTGGAATGGTGAGATCTGCGAGTGCAAGCTTGACGAAATGCCTGCAGAACTGCGGGATGTCGTCATTGCTTATGAAGCATAAGCAATCAATGGTAAGTAACCGGTAACAGGATTTTCATACCGGATTATAATAAACAGCGGCATAATTGAAGTGCCGCTGTTTTTCTTTGTGAAATGGCGGGTTTTTTTATCATGCCATCTTTTGAAAGGAAAATGTGAAAAGTGCTGCTGTAATACAGGCTGCGGGGAAAGGCAGCCGATTTCATACTGATCAATATAAATTGTTGGCAGATGTCGGCGGTGTTCCGATGATCCTGCGAACGCTTGAAACAGTTCTTCTGAGCGGATTTGATGAGATCGTAATCGTCATCGGTTCGCATGCGGAGGAGATGCAGCGGTTATTATTGGATTATCCGGTGAATATTATTATAAACAATAATTGGGAACTTGGACAATCCACATCTTTATCCGCAGGTGTGCAGGCAGTTCGGAATTCATCGGACCGGGCCTGCCTGCTCCTTGGCGATCAGCCGTTTCTGCAGCCTGAAACCATTCGATCACTGCTTGCAGAATCTGACAGATATCCGGAAAAGATCATCGTTCCGTTTTACCAAAATAAACGCGGGAACCCGATCATCGTACCATCTTTGTTTTATGATGAGCTTCTTGAATTAACAATCGGTGATGAAGGCGGCAGGCAGCTTTTGCGGGCTGTTGGCTTTCATGAATTTTCTGTAGGGGATCAGGGAATATTACGAGATATTGATACGGTTGAAGATCTGTACTCATCCATCATGGCAGGCACTTATAAAAAGACAGGTAACAGAATATGAAAAATACAGCTTTCTGGCAGTCGGATACAAATTTCTGGAAAATTGAAGACGGCATGATCATATGCCTTGAATACGGAACAAAAACCATTTCAGAGACATCAGAATTCACGCCGCTTGGCTCATATACATCCTTCAGAACCTATGATAATTTCGGTGTACTTCGTCTTTCCCAACATCTGGACCGTTTGGAGGAAACTGCGAGATTATCCGGTCATGATATCAAATTAGATAAACCAGCACTGAAAAACACGCTCACTGCGCTGATTTGTTTTTCCGAATCAGGGGAAAAAAGAATACGCGTTACAATCGACCTGGAGAAGAAGACACGGGATATATATATCGCCATGGAACCGCTTGCAGTTCCTGCTCCTGAAAAATACGAACAGGGTATCATCTGCCAAACCGCGCAGGCTCATCGGGAGAATCCTAAGGCAAAGCTCAGCAATTTTCTCTCCCGTGCAGAAGGTATTCGCAAACAGGAAAAAAATGAATTCGATGAAATTCTGATGTACAATCCCGGCGGTGATATGCTCGAAGGATTGAGTTCAAATTTCTTTGGCATCATCGGAGACACGATTTATACCGCTGAAGAGGGAGTTCTATCCGGGACCACTCGCGATTTTATCCTGCATATTGCGAATGATTTAAAAATGAAGGTAAAATTTACACCGATAAAAAAAGAGGCGGTCGCAGACCTGGATGAAGCTTTTATTTCAAGCACTAGCCGTGCAATTCTGCCGATTCGATCGATCGACGATATTTTATTAAGAAAATCCGTTCCCGGCCCTCTGACGAAAAAACTTATGGCAAAATTCAATGAAGAACTTTCAAATGGTATCGAAAAGCTGTATGATTAGATAATAGGAGCTAAGGCATGGATCAAAAAAAAGACGGAACAACCTTGATGATCGATTCCGGCGTGGGCGGTATTTCCGTACTGGCGCTGGCTCATCAAAAGCTTCCCGATGAAAATTTCTGCTTCTTCGCGGATGCCGCTTACGCCCCTTATGGTGATAAAACACCGGAGGATATCCGGATACGTTTACATTGGATCCTGCAGGAATATGCAGATCAGCCGATCAAAGCCATTTTGCTTGCCTGCAATACTGCTACATCAGCAGCAGCTGCTGTGCTGCGAAAAGAGTTGGATATACCTGTCGTAGGCATGGAACCCGCACTAAAACCCGCGGTCCTCGAAAGTGAAGGGCAGATCATTGTCATGGCAACCACATTGACGATCCGGGAAGAAAAATTCCAAAAACTGCTCGCTCAATATGGATCAGGGCGGGATATCGTTCCGATGCCCTGTCCCGGACTGATGGAGCTTGTTGAGAAAGACCCGCAGGGAAAAGACGCGGGAGATTACCTTCTGGAAATCCTTGCCCCGTATCAGAACACGATGTCATCGCTTGTTCTTGGCTGCACACATTATGTCTTTCTCCGTCCTTTGCTGCAAAAGCTATTTCCGAAAGTTATACTGTTTGACGGCAACGACGGGGTTGTCCGTCAGCTGAAGGAAGTCCTTCGATCCCGGCATGCATTAGGCGGATCCGGAAACATCTCCATGGAATCCTCACTTCAAAATACAGATGCCCGGACTCAATATCATGATAAATGTGAAAATATGTTTATTTTCAGTTCACAAATGTATAGAGAAAATATATAATGGCACGAAAGACTGTTTTTGAAATGAATGCCTGTTCTGTTTATGAAATGCTCGTCCGGAAAGCTGAACGGAAAAACAGAACAAGGGAAGAAGTAGATGCTGTATATTGCTGGCTGCTGGGATATTCCCCTGAAAACTTCAAACAGATCCTGGAAACCGATATCACTTACGGTGACCTTTTCACAAATGCTCCTGCTGTAAACCCGAAATACACTTCTGTAACCGGTTTGATTTGCGGAGTGCGTGTCGAAAACGTTGTGGACACACAAATGAGATTGGTCTGCTGTGTGGATAAGATGGTCGATGAATTGTCAAAAGGGAAACCGCTCGGGAAGGTCCTGCGATCCGGAGACGAACCCGCGACTGTTGATGAATATATTGCTGCTCGGGATGAAAAGGAACAGAAATATCTGCGGACAGTCCGGGACACGATCCGGCAGGCTCTTCCGGATGCAGAAGAAGTTATCTCCTGGGGAATGCCAACCTTTCGGAACGGCCAGAATCTGATACATTTTGCTGCTCAAAAAAACCATATCGGCATCTATCCCGGCAGCGAAGCTGTGACTGTTTTTTCTGATGAATTGAAGAACTGTGATGTCAGTAAAGGTACGATACGATTCCCGTATAATGATGATATTCCGCTTGATCTGATAGCGAAAATTGCCGCCTGGTGCGGAAAAAACAATTAATAATCAGTTACTGTTATATGCAAATTACAGCCTTATGACCATCAGAATATACCGGAAATGTAAAAATTTGACATAATTCACCTTCCCGTTCCTGTGAATTGCGGAAAAACCATGATAAAATATTGATAAATTTTATGATGAATAGTTTCTTTTGCCGCTGCCTGACGGTTTTACTGGTCTCTTTTCTGTTTTTCGCTGTTTTTTGTTTACCTGTAAAAGCTGAAGACGAAGAAGTATATGCAGAATACACGATTGAAGAAGGTGACTTTCTTTCAATCGTTGCGGGTATGTTTAACACGACAGTTGATGACATTCTGTCGATCAATCACATACCGGATGTAAACGCGATTTCCATTGGCACACGTATAAAAATCCCTACCTTAGCCGGTGTTGAGGGGTCTATTGCTACCCGCTATATAAATATCGGTGATACACTTGACACCCTGAGTATTCTTTCCGGAATGGAACCGTCCAAACTTGGCGAAATCAACACTCTGGTTTCTCCGACTGAGTTGTATATCGGTTCCCTTCTCACCACGATCAGTAATGACCGTGCGAATTCCATTTCAGCAGTTTCAAATTTTGATAAAGGCGACTGCCTCCTGCTCAAGAGTGCCAGGCTTGGACTTTCCCCTGCGGCACTGCAAAAAGTCAACAGAGCCAATGGCGTCTGGGATTTTTCCGATTCACAGGTTCTTTTCGGTAAAACAAATGACTCTTCAGGAAAATTTGAAGCTCATTCCGTGGCACCCTTTGTCAGCACAATTGAAATCAAACAATTGCCATTGACACAGGGAGAAACCCATGTGGTTCATGTCGCTGCTGAAAAGCTTGAAAGTCTTGGCGGCTCGGTCGGGAATTATAACCTGCGCTTCTTCAGGGATGGAGATACGGATGACTGGTATGCCATGCTCGGCATAGACGCGATGGAAACCGTCGGTTTAAACCAGCTGAATATTACCGGACGCAATCAGGCACAGGAACATTTCGAACTGCATCAGCCCATCATTATCGCTGCAGGGATTTTTGCCAGTGAAGTCGTTGAAGGTGTCGATTCTTCAACGCTTGAAGAAGAAAACCAGACGTTGGATACAGAAACAGTGAGAAATCTAACGCAGACATCTCCGGTCAGATCCTGGGGTACGATGATGTCTTTTCCGGTGGACGAACCGTACTTTGTCTCCGGTTTTGGTAATCGGCGCACCTACAATAACGGAGTATTTCACAATTATCATTCCGGTGTTGACTTTGGCGTCATGACAGCTGACAACATCAACATTTACTCGGCTGCGGACGGCACTGTTATTTTTGCGGATTTACTGCCTATCCATGGTAACTTTACAGTGATCGACCATGGCTGGGGCGTTTATACATCCTATTCACATCAGTCGCAATTGCTGGTTTCCGCGGGTCAGCAGGTGAAGCGCGGAGATTTGATTGGTCTGATCGGTTCTACCGGCCGGTCAGTCGGTCCGCATTTGCATTGGGAAGTGATCGTAAATTCCACTTATGTAAACCCGGTAACATGGCTGAGTACGCAATTCCCGTAATTTTTTCGGTAAAGGAAACCAGATTATGAACACGCTTGATTGGTCTTCTACAAATATTGATGAAAATGATCTTGATTTGATTTACAACCGTCTTTTGGAAGAGGAAACTCCGATGACCCCGCTTCAATTAGCAGAGACATTGATAGAAAACCGCATTAAATCCTACAAAAAAAACGGAAATGAAGAATCACAAAAGGATGATCAGTATTATCGTCCGTCGAAGACTTACGCGCCGGGAGATAAGATCGAATTCCCCCTTCAAAACAGTGCTCACGGAGTTGTTGAGTCAGTCAGGGAAGGTGTGAATCCCGCTTTTGGAAAATTTTCCGTAATCAAAGTCGTTTTCCCGGACGGCACTGCAAAAGAATATGCTTCCGGACTGGAATCCCATAAGCTGAATCAATATGATTATAACAATCCGGATCAGAATTTATTGGATCCGAAATATGTTGTGAGAAAGTTTGGACGCAGGATCGCAAAAAAAATCGCTGCCGTTCTTTCTGAAAATGATGATCTGGTCCGTATTGGAAACTTTTGGTTCCCCCATGCGCTTCTGACTGATGTAAACCCGGGTTACCTGAACCTTGCTGAAGCCGTTCTTGAAATGGCAGAGGGACAGCCGATGCACACAGAAGAAATATTGGAGCAATTGGAATATCCGATGGACAGCAATCAGGAACTGACGGTTTTCTCATTCAATTATGCCATGCAGAATGACGACCGGTTTGGCGAAGTCGGTCCGGCAAACGTCGTTCTGTGGACGCTGAAAGAAATGCAGCCTGAGGATGTCCGTAAAACGCCGCTGACGCTGAAATTCAATGAGGAACTTCGTTCTTATGACACAGATGAAGCTGTGAAAAGCATATCCTTCGCAGATATTCAGGATGAGCTGGAGGAAGATCAGCTCATTGAGCCTGCAGAATCAGCCGACTCCGTTCGTCTGACCCTGTCCTATCCGCATTGGAAAGCCGGTACAGTACCTCTGATCGGTTCGCTTCAGTCAATTTTCCCGACTGCCAATGAAACAGACAGTGTTGTTTTTACCTTCAGAGATAAGAAAACCTCCGAAACATTTATAGGATGGGTCATTTTATCAAAGAATTATGTCTGCGGATTAAAACCATGGTATCGTGCAAACGGGCTGATCCCGGGCAGTATCTTCACGATAAACCGCACAGACGATCCGGGCATCATTGAACTCGAACTGATTCCGCCGCGTTCTTCCAAGGATTGGATCCTTTCCTTCAATTTGGATGAAAAAAATCACTTTTCGTTTAAAACGAATCAGCATAAGGTAACGACCCTGTTTGATGAGCGCATGGCGATTTATGTTGAGAATTCTCCCCAATTGGATACCTTTTGGGAAGCGAACAACCGTAAGGAAGCAAATATCACCCGGCAGATCGAGCTTGTTTTCAGAGAATTATCTAAAGATAATCCGCAGGGAATCATTCATTTCAATGAAATCTATTCAGCCATGAATATGCTGCGCAGGATCCCGCCCCATCTGCTGTATGCAATTCTTTTGCATGAAGGATCCATTCAGCAGATCGATGAGATGTATTTTAAACTGATTGATAAGGATGAGGAAGAAAATGCCTGATATCGAAAAGAAACCTGCTTATATGAAAGTCACAGTGGATACCCCGCTGTTTATTGATTTTGATTACTGGAAAACAAAAGAGCAGAATTGGCGGACACTTCTTGCCGGTTACCTCTGCGAAGAACATTATACACAATTTAAAGAAGCTGATGACACCTCTGATTTGATAGACGTCGTTGACCCGGAAACAGGTGAAGTAGAGCAGAAAGATATTCTTGTCGATTGCCTTTTTTCACATTGCGCGAAACAAAATGGATTTATCCAGGAAAATGGTCCGTTGACTGACTGTATCTTCCGTGTCCTTTTGTCACGCGGAAATCAGCCGATGAGTGCCGCTGAGCTTGGTGAAATTCTGAATAAAAACGCCAATACGATCCTGAAAACAGTGACGTCCCGAAATTATCGCGGGATCCGTGCTGTTTAATTAGAAAATACTGAATACTGAATGTTCCGGAAATTTTTGTTTTTTCTGCTGGGTTCAATTTGGCTCATTCCTGAAATTGTATCGGCGAAAGCCGATTTTTTTACGTTGGAATATTATGAAGATCCGGATATTTATGTTTATTCCCCTGTTTCTGTTGAAGAAAATGCCGTATATCCGGTTTTGTATCTTATCCATGGGAGATGGCAGCAGCCCATTGTCTGGGAAAAGATCGGGCTGCTTGATACGCTGAATTATTTATATGATACAGGGGAAATTATTCCCTTTTTCGTTGTTCTTCCGCATGATGTTGCTTATATGGAAGATATTTACGAATCAAAATTCCATGATGAATTTTTGCTGAAAGTTATGCCGTTTGTAGAGGAAAACTTCCCTGTAGATACAGCACCTGATAATACAGCAGTTGGCGGAATTTCGCGGGGGGCGCAATGGGCACAATATTTTGCTTTTGAAAATTACGGAAGGTTTGGAAGCGTAGGCGTACACAGTCCGGCCAATGCTTTCTATTCGCTCCCGAAAATTTACGGGATCATCCGCGACCATCCTGATATTCCTACTTTACGTATTCGTATAGATATCGGAAATCAGGATAACGCGATTCGCATCGGTTCTGAATTTTCAGAACAGCTGCTGAAGTTGTTTTATCCCCATGAGTTGGTGATCGGTGACGGTGGTCACGATCTTGAGTATTGGAAAAAATATCTTCCGGATTATCTGAAATGGTATTCCGACGGTTTCCGGATAAAACAGCATATCTGATCTTTACATATTTATACTGACATTATATTATCTAAAAAAGCTGCCGGATATCCGACAGCTTTTTATTGATTCGACTAATTCCCTATCACCATCACCGGACTGCTACCGGATTATCAGCGTCAAGTGAAGGATCGAAGACATGGAAGTTGGTCATATCCATGGTCAGTTCTACTTCATCGCCAACCTTATAGCGACTGCGCGGGTCAACACGTGCGACAAACTGAGTGTTGCCGGAAAGGGCGTAGACGAAAATTTCATTACCCATCAATTCCGTTACATCAACCTTAGCCTTGATCGGGGCTTTGATGATACCGGCCGGGCAGTATTCCGGATTGTGGATATTTTCAGGGCGGATACCGAAGATGATATCCTTCATATGCATATCCATATAAGCTTTCTTGCGCTGTTCCGGGATTTCAACACAGAAATCATCGTTGAAGACATAGGCTTTGGTGCCTTCGATTTTGATCTTCGCATTGAAGAAGTTCATTGACGGGGAACCGATGAATCCTGCGACAAAGAGGTTGGCCGGGAAGTCATAAAGCGTCTGAGGTGTATCCAACTGCTGGACATAGCCCTTGTTCATGACGGCAATACGGTCAGCCATTGTCATAGCTTCGACCTGGTCATGTGTAACATAGATGAATGTTGTCTGAACCTTCTGGTGCAGTTTGGAAATCTCAGAACGTGTCTGAACTCTCAGTTTCGCGTCAAGGTTGGAGAGCGGTTCATCGAAAAGGAATACCTGCGGGTTACGAACAATAGCACGTCCCAGAGCAACACGCTGACGCTGACCGCCGGAAAGCTCGCGCGGGCGGCGCTGAAGCAGACGTTCAAGTCCCAGAGATTCGGCAGCGGCTTTCACCTTGCGGTCGATCTCTTCTTTCGGGGTCTTGCGGAGCTTCAAACCGAATGCCATGTTATCATACACGGTCATGTGCGGATAAAGAGCATAGGACTGGAATACCATGGCAATGTCACGATCTTTTGGGGCGACATCATTCACGACACGGTCACCGATGCGGATTTCACCTTCGGTAACTTCTTCCAAACCGGCCAGGCAGCGCAGCGCTGTTGTTTTACCGCAGCCGGACGGGCCAACCAATACCAGAAATTCTTTAT
Organism: uncultured Chloroflexota bacterium; assembly: GCA_902774215.1. Classification (GTDB taxonomy): domain Bacteria; phylum Chloroflexota; class Anaerolineae; order Anaerolineales; family Anaerolineaceae; genus Flexilinea. The sequence goes on along the minus strand of CACYHU010000065.1, from coordinate 3,254 downwards.
CTTTGATCGGAATATTGATGTCGCCAAATCGTTTTACTACATGGTCATAAGTGACACTTGCCATAAAATAAACCTCCATTTCGGTTGTGTATAGTGACTTCATTATATCATCATTTTGAAAAATCTTAAAGAAATACCCGTCTTGTAATAAAAAATTGACTGAATAATTACGAATGTAATAATTTATTTATTACATATTGTATGATTTAAATCGCATGCCATACAGGTATCAAAGGTTTTCCCAGCCTGACATCCGTAAGATAATTCATGGTACAGAAATTAATGTAATTATGCGTAATTTAGTATAAAATTATACTGACACGTAACAGGGAGGACATCCGTAATAATTTGAATTCTTTCATATATATAGACAACAGGGGGAGTATACGGAATAATCCATGGATATTGAAAATTTGAAACTTATCGCTTTTGATGTTGACGGTACACTTGCTGACACTGACGATTATTATATTGAAAAGACATCTGCTTTGGGACATAAACTGCTGCCGTTTGTTTCTGTTGAAAGGCTGGAAAAAATAAACCGGCCGGTAATTATGGCGGGTGAGACCGTCCTGCATGGATTTTACCGGCTGCTCGATCTTGTTGGACTTGATAAACTTATCAGCAAATTGCACAGTCATTTTTCTATCAATAAAAATTATAAATATAAAGAAATTGCCGGAATGAGAAAAACGCTGAAAGCGCTCAGCAAAAAGTATATGCTCGGCATCATTACTTCTGGCGGCAGAGGCAGTACAGATGCGTTTATTAGAAAATTTAAGCTTGAAAAAATGATCAGCTTTGTTGTATCATCTGAAGACTGCAAATTTATTAAACCGCATCCGGCCCCTATGCAGAAAATGGCAGAAGAAGCAGGCGTTTTACCGGAAAACTGTGTTCTGGTCGGGGATACCATGTTTGATATTTTATGTGCGCACCGGGCAGGTGCTTATGCAGTCGCAGTAAAAAGCGGTTTTGACTCTGAATGGCTGCTGCGTAAACATAAGGCGGACCTGGTGCTTGAAACAGTCAATGATTTACCCCGAATATTACTGAAAAATTAGAAGAATTTATTCCGCACGGAACACACAGGGACAGGGACTTTGCTGCGGGATAGCCCGCACGAAGGGTCTTCTGCCTTTGCTGCGTCACTCGTTCCTGACCAGATATAAAACTTTTATAAAATCGAAAACTGGAAGAGGCAAAAAACCTTAAAATTTTAAAACATTTGGTATAATATTTTTATATTGTGCATGCAATATGACTATTATATGTTTCGGAGTTGAGTTTTGGCTTTTAACCCACTGAACTGGCTGTTAGGATTATTTTCCCTTGATATCGGTATTGATCTTGGTACCGCTAATACATTAGTTTATGTACGCGGAAAAGGTATCGTTATTAATGAGCCGTCGTGGGTTGCTGTCGAAAAGAGAACAAAAAGGCCTGTAGCCATCGGTATGCAGGCAAAGGAAATGGTTGGACGGACACCGGCCAATCTTTCCGTGATCCGGCCGCTGCGGGATGGCGTGATCTCGGAATTTGAGATCACACAGGCCATGCTTGGTTATTTCATCGGCAGGGCACATCAACAGTCAATTGCACCGTTCCCCCGCCCTCGTGTGGTGATCGGGATCCCCTGCGGCGCGACCGATGTGGAACGCAGAGCGGTTTATGACGCCGCAATGGCCGCAGGCGCACGGGAAATTTATCTGATCGAAGAACCGAAAGCTACCGCAATCGGTATCGGATTGCCTATTAATGAAATACGCGGTACGATGGTTGTAGATATTGGTGGCGGAACCACCGAAGTTGCGATTCTTTCCCTGAATGAAATTGTGGTATTCCGTTCGCTACGTGTAGCCGGTGATGAACTCGAGCAGGATATCATCACATATGTCCGCAACCGGTATAATTTGTTTATCGGTGAAAGAATGGCTGAGCAGACAAAAATCTCCATTGCTTCCGCCTTTCCGCTGCCGACAGAAAAAACCATGATCATACGCGGCCGGAACCTTGTGACAGGTCTTCCGGAAGCTGTAGAAGTTTCCTCTGTGGAGATCCGCGAAGCAATTTCCGGTTCGATCCAGGTAATGGTGGATACGATAAAAGATGCTATCGATGAAGCTCCTCCGGAACTGGTGGCGGACCTGATCGAAACAGGAATCTGTCTTTCCGGAGGCGGTGCCCAGATCCTCGGTATGGCTGACCGTTTAAATGACGAGCTCGGAATTCGTGTCTGGGTGGCTGATGATCCGATGACTAGCGTGGCCCGGGGTGCAGGTGCCATTCTGGAAAGCGAAGAAGCATTGGAACAATTCCGTGCAAGTGTGGATCGTTTCAGTAATCCGCGCTGATCATTCACTTTGAATTCGCAAAAATATGCGGAAACGTATTAATTTCAAAAACTGGAAAAAAATAGTTCTTGTTCTTTTCGTTTTGGGTATAGCGTTCCTTGCCCTCAGCGGATATATGGCAAAATTTATTGATCGTGTTATGAGTCCGGTCGTTCAGGCTCAGTCAACACTGATGGAACGCTTGAATTTTATCATCAACCTGTTTTCGATTTCGCAGGATCAGGTAGCACTGGTGGCTGAAAATGAAGACCTCCGCAATCAGGTTGCGGAACTGCAGAACCGTATTATTCAGCTGCAGCAGAACCTGAACGAAGCTGACATTCTTTATGCGCTTCTCGGCTTTGCACGCAGCAGTCCGGATGAGCAGTACGTTCCGGCAAAAGTGATCGGTAAAGATCCAAGCCCGTTTCTCAAATATATTCTGATCGACCAGGGAAGTGATTCCGGTGTACGCGCAGGGATGCCGGTAGTGACAAACAAAGGCCTTGTGGGCAGGATCGATGCTGTAACTGCTTCCGCTGCAAGGGTCAAACTGATTACAGACTCTACATCTATGATCAATGCTGTCGTTGTAGAGGCGGAAGCTGACTGCGTCGTTCAGGGATCGATCACCGGCGATATCACGATTGAAATGGTTTCACAGGACGTGAACCTTGAACCGGGGCAAATTGTACAGACATCCGGTCTCGGCGGTGAATTCCCTGCGGACTTTATTATTGGACAGGTCCTGAATGTCAACCAGATCAATAATGAAATCTTTCAGTCAGCATCTATCCTTCCCGCAGAAGATTTTAACTCGCTGCAGGCAGTTCTGGTGGTTTCCAACTTCTCGCCTGCCAATACAGCGCCATTGGAATAAGCAATATGTGGGAGATCATCATCGGATTACCGATCCTTGCA
>CACYHU010000064.1 GCA_902774215.1 uncultured Chloroflexota bacterium | reverse complement strand
CGGTTACAAGCCGGTCGTCCATCCCGTTATGTTCTCCTTTCTATGATTATTAGAAATTACAATATTGTAATTTCGTTTATATAATATATATTAGCACATAATTTTTAGAATGTCAAGGGGAATTTAGAAATTAGTTGATAGTTGGTGGTTGGTAGTTGTTAGAATCAATTCTGTCCTGCAAGGAACTGCGGTAAAAACAGTTTCCGGTGGCCGGTTGCCAGTTCCCAGGTGCGGATTCCACATTGGCACTTGTACCCGAGGAGGGTTACCGGTCTCACAGCTGATTCCCGTCTACTGCGGCAGGAAGCCGTAGAAAAGAGGTACAGGCCCGCAAGCGGTCCAGTGCTCCGGGGATCAGGCGCCGCAGCCCCGGGTGACGGTTCCGCGTGCCGGAGGGCACTTGAAACGACCGGATTTCGCCCGTGCACGCGTAATCTGTCCCACGGCACAAAAAAAGACGCCGCGATAGTCGGGCGCCTTTTCAGATAAACTTTTCGGATAAACTACTCGAGATAATAGGTGTAGCGCATATCTTCGGGGGTCAGGTTTTTCACGACTTCGTAATAGATCGCCGCTTCTTCATTGCAGCCCTTCAGATCATGATCCAGATAGTTGCCGCATTCTTCGACTTTGGCACCCGGGATCTCACCGTCATAATTAGCCATGAACTCGAAGGATTTTACGACACAATCCAGAACCTCGGCATCGGTCAGGCCGCGGGTCAGGAAATAGCAGCCGGTACGGCAGCCCATAGGGCCAATATAAATGATGCCGTCTTTATACTCACTGTTGCGCGCATAGGTAGCAAACAGGTGTTCGATCGTGTGGCTCACAGCGGTAGAGAGATAATGGCCATGGTTCGGTTCCAAAATACGAACATCCCATGTTTTCACATCGTCATCCTCACGGGATAAATACAGGCCTTTGGCCAATCTTGTATGGTCAATACTGAAACTCGGAATTCTCTGCATTTTAATTTTGATCCTTTCAATTTTTATTCTATCATAAAATACGGAAACGCTGATTATTTTTCAAATCATCCTGTGTACCGTTTACTGCTGTGCGGAAAACCGTCCCGTTAAGCCGTATAAACCAGTGGTTTTCCCAAAATACTCAATTCTCACCGCTGATATTGATCAGCACTTTGATCTCTTCAGGACCATGATCGATCAGATATTCAAATCCGTCCATCACCAGCGTATCCAATGTAACTTCACGGGTTATCAGGTCATCCGCATTGATCTTTCCTTCTTTCAGATAGGCAAGTGCCTCCGCGATCTCATTGACATGCGCCTGGGAAGTATACAGGACACGTTCAGCTTCCTGCAGCGTGTTCATATCCACCACAGGTTTCCTGCCGAAAACGCCCATCACCATGATCTTTGCGCCGGGTTTGCTTATACGAATCGCCTGGTCCAATGTCTTTTCAGAGCCAAGACATTCATAGACGACATCCGCGAGACGCCCGTCTGTCCAAGCAGCGACATATTCTTCCAAATCAACCTTGGATACATCGATATACGTTCCGCCGTATTTTTCTATCAATTCCCGGCGATATTCACCGACTCCGGAAACCAGGATCCTTCCGGCGCCCGCGTATTTCGCTCCGAAAAACGCGCCTATACCGATAATCCCGGGGCCGATAATGACCACATCCTTTCCGGCAATATCTCCCAGCAGATGGGTAGCATGGATCCCGCAGGCCAGCGGTTCAGCCACAGCAGCCGCACGCTGATCAACACCATCAGGGATCGCAAACAGCTTTGCAGCTTCCACCACCACATAATCGGCAAAAGCCCCGTCATCACCGACGCCCAGAAAACCCAGTTTCTGGCAGACATTATAACGTCCGCTCTTACAGGCTTCACATTTGCCGCAGGTCAGGCTGCCGTTGGCTGTGACCCGGTCACCCGGTTTCCATCCGGTCACACCTTCACCAAGCTGCACGATGCGGCCTGAAAATTCATGTCCGATAATCAGCGGGGCTACCCGTCCCGTCAGCCTGTGCGGCTTATTCACGGGGATAAAAACCGGTCCGGAATACTCATGACGGTCTGTACCGCAGATCCCGGCCCAGTCCACTTTGATCAATACCTTTCCCTCGCCCGGAACCGGAACAGGGACTTCTTCTATACGCAAGTCTTTATGCCCATGCCAAACGGCAGCTCTCATTTTCTCCATCTCCCACCTTTCACACATCAACCTAAATAAGCCTTCATCAGATTCTCATTTTTCAGCAAATTCGAACCTGTATCTTCCATTACAATATGACCGACATTCATTACATACGCTCTGTCACACAAATTCAAGGCCTTCAAAGCATTCTGCTCCACCAAAAGGATCGTTGTTCCGCTTTCGGCAATAGACTTCAGCGTATCCATGATCTGATTGACAATGATGGGAGCCAACCCCAGACTCGGCTCATCAAGCATCAGCAGCTTCGGCCGTGCCATCAGACCGCGGGCTATAGCAAGCATCTGCTGCTCTCCGCCGGAAAGGAGCCCGCCAAATTGAGACTTCCGCTCCTCAAGACGGGGAAAGAGCTTGTAAACCTTTTCCAAATCCTCCTGAATGCCATCTTTATCATTACGCTGGCAGCAGCCGACACGCAGGTTTTCCAGAACGGTCAGTTTATAAAAAATCTGGCGTCCTTCCGGAACGATCGAAATGCCGCGCTCAACAATTTTATAACATTGCCCCGGTAAAGGCTGACCGTCAAAAGTGACCTCACCGGCGGAACGTTTATGCTCCCCGGAGAGACATTTCAGCAGCGTGGATTTCCCGGCACCGTTCGACCCCAGCATCGCAACGATCTCGCCCCGGTTTACAAGAAATGAAATATCATCAATAGCACGGATACCGCCGTAGGCGGCCGAGAGATGATCGACCTTCAAAATCACGTCAGTTGATTTTTCCATTACAACTCACCTCCCAGATAAGCCGCGATCACAGCCTCATTCTGCTTTACTTCCTCTACGGTCCCCTGTGCCAGGGTTTTCCCGAAATCCAGCACAGTACACTGTTCACACAATCTGGAAACAACATCCATATGGTGCTCGATCATCAAAATCGTGATCGGATTATCACGGTGCAGCTTTTTGACAAAATCCACAAGATCCAGTGATTCTTCCTCATTCATGCCAGCAGCGGGTTCATCCAGGAGCAGAAGCTTCGGATCAGTGGCCATGGCACGGGCGATCTCCAGCTTCCGCTGGTGACCGTAAGGCAGAGAGCTGGCAATATCATCAGCTTTATCCGTCAGGCCGACAGAATCCAGGAATTTCATTGCCCTTTCCTCGGTTTCCTTCGAGACCTTCCGGTAACGCGGGAGACGCAGAAGTGCTTCCGCCATGGTATATCCCCCGCGGATGTTGCAGGCGATGATCACGTTCATTTTGACAGAAAGATTCCCGAAGAGACGGATATTCTGGAATGTACGGGCTATCCCGATGGCAGCTGCCTCATGCGGCCGGATCTTTGTGATATCTTTCCCTTCGAAAAAAATCTGTCCTGCATCCGCCTGATATATACCGGTAATGGTATTGAAGATCGTGGTCTTGCCGGCACCGTTCGGACCGATCAGCCCGTAAATATCCCGCGGCATGACGCGCAGATCAAAGTTATCGATAGCGCGGACACCGCCAAAGTGTTTTTCCACGCCTTTCATTTCCAACAGAGGGGTGTTGCTGTTCATATCAGGCACCTCCTGTGGATTTTTTCTTACCGGTTTTTTTGAAGAGATCGGGGAATTCCTTATAACCCATCAAACCGGAGGGACGGAGCAGGATAACGAGTACGACGGCTATACCGTAGGCCAGCATGCGGTATTCGGAAAACTTGCGGAAGAATTCCGGCAGCAGCTGGACAACAAGAGTACCCAATACACTGCCGCTCAGGGAACCGAGCCCGCCCAAAACCGTTGTGATGACCAACTCGCAGCTCTTCGGCAGATTGAAGAGAACCGGGGTAATATGCTGCAGATAGTGAGCATAAAGGCCTCCCGCCCATCCCGCGAAGATCGCACTGAAAACAAAAGACATCTTCTTATATTTCACGACATCGATCCCGTTTGCGGCAGCAGCAACTTCATTTTCCCGGATCGCGGAAAAAGCCTGCCCGAAGCGGGAATGGATCAGGTTCCAGGCAATAATAAAGGCTGCGATCGCGCAGACCAGTGCAACGATCCAGGTGGTCCGGAACGGGATACCCGTATATCCAACCGCTCCGCCTGTAATATCACGCAGATACAGGAACAGTACACGGACACACTCACCAAAGCCCAGACAGCTGATCAGAAAATAATCACCCCGGAGCCGGATGGTCAAACTGCCCAAAAGATAGGCAACAATTCCGGCCGCAGCCGAACCGATCAGAATGGACAGCGCAAAGGGCAGATGAAACTGAACACTGCAGATGGCTGCTGTATATGCGCCGATCGCCATGAAACCGGCGTTGCCAAAGGAAAACAATCTTGTAAATCCTGTCAAAACCGACATTCCCAGCACAGCGATAATATTCACACAGCAGGTGACGATAATACCTTCATAAAATGAATTGATCATGTCCGCCTCCTCCTAAGCCTTTTCCTGAACATCCACACCAAACAAACCGGCAGGACGGACCAGCAGGATCAGGATCAGCAGAGAGAAGGAAATCAGGTCACGCAGGCCGGAGCTGATGTAACCGGAAACCACCGTCTCAATCAGCCCGAGCAGCACCGCTCCGACGATGGCACCGGGGACAGAGCCCAACCCGCCGATAACGGAGGCGATGAAGGCTTTCAGACCTACATTCCCCATGGTCGGATAAACATTGTATTTCATCCCGTAAGTGATGCCGGCGAGACCGGCCAGCGCACCGGCCAGTACGAAGACCAGAGCGATCACCTGATCGATACGAATGCCCATGATGCGGGCAGTAGTGCCGGCACAGGCAACCGCACGGACATTCAAACCGAACCGTGTTTTATTGATGATCAGCAGAAGGAGCAGCAGGACGATCATGGAAATAACGATGCACAGCAAATCTGTCGTCCCGACAAAGATGCCATTTATATTCAGCGTTGAAGTCTTGAAAAAACGGGGAAGCTGCTTGAACTTGGAGCCCCAGATCACGTTTGCCAGATTCTGGTAGGTGGTGGAGAGTCCCATCGCCGCGATCATCAGGAACATATTCGGAGAACCGTTGTTGCGTATGCGGCGATAAGCAATTCTTTCATTGAAAAGGCTGATCAAAGCAGCCCCGGCAATACCGATCACGCAGGACAGCGCAAAGGGCATTCTCGGGATCAGCGTCGCCATAAAACAACAATAGGCACCGAGCATACAGACTTCACCATGTGCCCAGTTGGAAAAATCCAGAAGGCTGTAAACCAGGGCGTATCCCGAAGCGATCAGCGCGTACACGCTGCCGATAGAGATACCCGTGATCATTTGCTGTACCAGTATCTTCATAAGTCCGCCTCTTTCTTAGTGATCATTGGCCAGTGGTCAGCAATCAGTATTTATTACTGTCCGCTGAGCACTCTCCATAAAACACTATATACAAAAATCAATAAAAGAAAGAATTGCACTTTCCGTTCCAAAACTTCAGCACAATTCTTTCCTTTGTTTTTCTTTTGAACTTCTGTTTTGAAATTCAAAGTGATAAAGCCGATCAATGGTTCAGTACCGATGAACGCTTTACCCATCGATCAATGCTCTTTATTTAGCAGGATCGTAAATTCCAACGTAAGTAACTTCATCCGCATCCACACGGAAGATAGCCGCGTCACGGCTGGGGTTGTGGTTTGTCGGATCGACACTCATATGACCCAGCAGCCCGTCAAAGCTCTCGGTTGCTTCCAGCTGGTCGCGGATAGCAGTCGGATCAGCAGAACCGGCGGCTTCGATCGCCTGTTTGATCCACATCAGGCCGTCATTACCGTAAAGGCATTCGGTTTCCTTTGAGGAATGATATTTTGCGTCATAAATTTCGAAGTATGCAGCAGCTTCCGGAAGGTTGAAGCCCGGGCGGGAGACATAGTAGGAACCTTCGAGAGCACCGCGGGAGAGCTCGATCAGCTCATTGGTATCCCAACCATCCGCACCGACCAGCACAGCGGTGATACCCAGTTCACGGGCCTGTTCACCGATCAGGGCAACGTTCACATAGTTCCAGGGGACAAACAGCACATCCGGCTGAGCAATGGCGATTTTTGTCAGCTGTGCGCGGAAATCGTTGTCACCATTCTGGGCTTCTTCACGGGCGACCAGTTCACCGCCGAGTCCGGTGAAAGTTTCGACCATATAGCCGCCGACACCGGTGCTGTAGGGGTCGGTAATATCTTCAATGATGGCTGCCTTGCGCAGACCGAGTTCATTATAAGCGTAGGAACCGGCGAGATAACCCATGTACGGATCAATGAAGCACAGGCGGAAAGAATAAGGATGCAGGTTTCCGTTCGCATCCACCGTTACCAGTTCGTTTGACGCGGCAGTGGCGATTACCGGGACATGCAGTTCATCGGAAACCGCAGCGATCGGAATATTGCAGGAAGAGAAGTTTGTACCGACCACTGCGACGACGCCTTCCTGTTCCACCAGGCGTTTGTAAGCCGCGACAGAGTCATCCGCAGCACCTTTACCATCCAGACCGATGATCTGAACTTCACGGCCAAGGATACCGCCTTCTTCATTGATCATTTCGGCAGTCAGGTTCAGACCGTTCAGTCCTGCCTGTCCCCAAAGGGCTGTGTCACCGGAAAGTGCACCGACATAACCGATCTTGATCGGATTCGCCGTGTCCAGATCCGCAGCGTAAACACCGCTGACCATCGCAAGCAGCAATACCATTAATACTGATGTGATAAACCAGTTCTTTTTCATTTCTTACCTCCAAAAATATTGATTTCACTATTATATAGTCTGAATTCAAATCTGTCTAATATTTACCTCAAATACTTAGCTATAGGCTGAGGCTATAATATTTATTCAATGAGAATTCTTCAATGTCAAAACCGATACTATAATCCGATTTAATAATGTCCTGTGATATAATTTCGGATATGGAGAATCATATTTCTGCTTTCATAGATGAATCAGGCAATACAGATATAAACAGCAAAAAAAGATCACTGATTTTAGCCGCTATTGTAACAAAAGATACTGTTCCTATTCAACGAAGTATAAAAACAGCAGAAAAAAAGATTCGCACGCTCACTAAAGACAATCGGGAGCTTAAAGCATACAGGCAAAGTCTCAGAACAAGACAATTATTTCTGAAACAAATAACTAAAAATGAAAAAGAGCGAAATCTGTTATGCAGATATACCATGGGGAAAAATTAAAAAGGAGTCAAAGTCTCCTGTATCAGATCACCCTGAGCTCTGATTTCAATCTCTCCCGCAGCATTTCAGCTAAACGACTATCCCAACTTCCAGAAGGGCAAAGTCATCAGGCTTTACGATCTATGAATATTATACTTTTTTATGAATATTTTTTCAAGTATCAATTTTACAAATTATTATTGATACATAAACGGAATTTTTCAGAATCAGGCGATACATTCAGCTGGAAGGATAGAGGTTTACAGGTTATAGATAACAGGATAGATTCCTGCTATAACAGCCCATATCCTATATCCTATCCACTATATATTCCCCAAATATCTCTTCAGTTCGCTGATGTAGAGCTCGGCCATCTGGCTCAGGATCATGTTTTTCCTGACGATATAACCGATCTCCATCTTATTTGCGGCAGACTGATCCTCGGGATCAAAGGGGACAGCGATATAGTTCGTGCCGTTGAGCTCCTCACAGATGATCCCGGAACAAAGCGTATAACCGTTGAGACCGATCATCAGGTTCAGCATAGTCGCACGGTCATTGGTCTTGATCGTACGGGGATATTCGGATGTGGTCATGATCTCTTCAGCGAAATAAAAGGATCCGGTCGCGCCCTGCTCAAAGGACAGGCAGGGATAATCCTCCAGTTCATGAAAACGTATGGATTTTTTCCCCGCCAGGGGATGACCTTTCCACAGGTAGACATAAGCGTCACAGTCTATCAGATGATGAAACTCCAGACTGTTTGTCCGGAGCAGTTTTTCGAGGACTTTACGGTTGAAATCACTGAAATACAGCAAGCCGAGTTCACTTTTCCCGGTGCTGACGTCATCAATGACTTCACGCGTTCTGGTCTCACGGATGGCAAATTCATATTCACCGGTATCAAACTGTTTGACCATTTCCACGAAGCTTTTGATCGCAAAGGAATAATGCTGGGTGGAAATCCCGAACTTTTTCCGCAGGGAACTCCCTTTTCCGAATTTTTCAAGCAAGCGCTCATACTGCTGGACCACCTGACGGGCATACTGGATAAAATCCTCACCGTCGCTGGTAAGTGTCATCCCGCGGGCTGTCCGGTTGAAAATCGTAATGCCCAGTTCCTTTTCCAGCTCCTGCACCGCACTGGTAAGCGAAGGCTGGGAAATATAAAGCACCTCAGATGCTTTATTAAGGGATCCCATTTCTGAAATGACAATAACGTAATGCAGCTGCTGGATCGTCATTTCCGGGAAGCCTTCATCGCTTTCTTGTCTTCATACATCGCAGCATCAGCCCGTTTGAAAACACTTTCAACCTGAGTATCCAAAGAAGGGTCAAATGCCGCCAAACCGATAGCGGCAGAGATTTTTTCCCAGGGCGGCAGTGAAGGATCACGCTGAAGTGTTTCAAGACGGTATTTGAACTTGCCGACAGCGGCATTGCGGTTTGCATAATCATCGTTTTCCAGAATCACAGCGAATTCATCACCGCCGATACGGAACACCATGGAATGTTTAAAAACCTGACAGATAATGTCACTCAGTTTTTTGATCGCTTTATTGCCATTTCCATGTCCATAAGTATCGTTGATCCGTTTCAAATCATTCATATCGATCATCGCGATGGCAAAATCGACCGGTTTCTCAGAAAGAGTGCGATTCAGGTTATTTACCTCAAGCTCGTAAGCGGACATATTGCGGATGCCGGTCAGCCCGTCGATAACAGCAAGTGTACGCATCCGTTCAGCATCACTGTAAGCCTCATCAAGTTCCTGATAGGTCCTGGTTAGATTATTGATATGATGCTCAATTTCCCTGATCATCGAGACCACACCCTCAGCAAGCGAGGTAATCTCATCCCGTCCCCTGATATTCCGTTCGATCTCGTCACCGACCGCGGGATCCTTTGTAAGCGTATAATCCTTTACCTGAGCTTCCAACTCAACGATTTTGCGGACATAACGGCGGTTGATGATAAAAACAAGCGCGATCACACCGGCTGTCATGATCACCGCAATAACAGCAAGCTGACGGAGCGTGTCTTTCAGGATCTCATTATTAACTGCCGCGATCTCGACTTCCGTGGCAACCAGTCCCAGCTTCTGTCCATTGATCACCAACGGTGTGTAATAAGCGTACGTGTTTCCCCATTTGTTCCGGAAAACCTGATATCCCGGCTGTCTTTCCCCCGTTTTCCAGGTCTTCCACAAAATTGCGTATTCGGAGGCATCGTTGTGATATTCATCATGCAGATACATGAATTCCGCTTCCGAGCCCTGTTCGTGATGATAAGGCTTATACTCCGGATATTTTTCGATAAATTCAAGGTGACCGGCACGGGAGGAACGTTCGCCATCGATCATGTAGATCACGTTTTCCTTTTCCGTGTCAACCACCAGATAATATGAATAAGGAAGGCCGAAATCTTCCCGGGCCTGTTCAAAGGTCAGGATCCAGTAAAGCTGTGTATAAACCAGATAAGCATGTTTGACGTCATCGGACAGCTCATCAAATTCGATATCGATCCCGAGCGTCCTGCCCGGATAGGTTCTGCTAAACAGGTCATTATAAGCATCCTGAGCCGTAAGATATTCATCCGCATCGACCGGGATATCCACCTCAGCATAATGGTTCAGGAAATAATTCTGGTAAATAATAAAGTCTTCGCCTTCAGCAGTCATCAGTGAGGCGAGATATTCCCCAACGCTGCGGATATCATTTTCGCACTGGGCACGATAAATTGACATTTGTCCATAATAAGTCGTTATACCGCATAATAACAGAATAACAACAAGAAATACGGTAAAAAGCGCACCTATTTTAAAGCCTAATTTTTGTGTACGTTTCATATTCTGATTTTTGTCTTTTCGGTTTGTTCAGATCAAATCTGAAATTTATACCTGTAACTCAGGTCCTGATCTTGAGCATCTGATCCAGTGAGCCGTCATCCTCGAAAACCATGAAGCTCCGCACAGCCATACGGATCTGCTGACCCTCTTTGAGGGAATGATATTCATAACCATTGGCGATCACCCGTATCAGCGTATCACCTGCACGCACGCGGCAGTCATCCACATCGCCAAGGTAATATTGTGTCTCCAGCACACCCTGCAGCTCCCCATCCGGAGAAAAACAGATATTTTCAGGCCTGATTCCTACATCCACCTTTCCGGTGAGCGGTCCGTCATAAGCCACAGACTGGCCGTCCATGGCAGGGAACACAATACGGCCATTTCCAGCCTCGCCCTTGAAAAAATCGACCTTCCCGAGGAAATCCGCCACGAACTGGTTTTTCGGCGTGTCATAGATCTCCACCGGCGTACCGGATTGCTGAACCACACCGCGATGAATAAGGAAAATCCGATCGCTCATCGTCATTGCCTCTGACTGGTCATGTGTCACGTAAACCACGGAGATACCGGTTTTTTTCTGGATCTCCTTGATCTCAAAACGCATGGATTCCCGCAGCTTGGCATCCAGGTTGGAGAGCGGTTCGTCCAGCAGCAGCAGCTTCGGCGCGGCAACCATAGCCCGCGCCAGCGCGATGCGCTGCTGCTGTCCACCGGAAAGCTGGCTGGGAAAACGATCGGCATATTGCGTCAGATGGGTGATCTCCAGCACCTGCTCCACGCTCTTTTTTATTTCGCTCTTTGAGACTTTCTTGATCGTCAGCGGATAAGCCACATTGTCAAAAACGTTCATATGAGGCCAGACCGCATAACTCTGGAACACCATACCGATACCGCGTTTTTCCGGAGGAACAAAGGTCTTTCCTCCGGTCACCAGCTGGTCATCGATATAGAGATTGCCGGAGGTCGGTTTTTCAAAACCGGCAATAATACGCAGAATGGTAGATTTCCCGCATCCGGAAGGGCCCAACAGGGTGACGAATTCTCCATCCTGAAAGGTTTCATTAATTTCTTTGAGCACCAAAGATTCGCCAAAGCTTTTGGAAATGTGATCAATGGTTACGGTTGACATGTGTTCATCCTTTCCTAAATAGAAAATTCGCCTTTTGTCAGACGGTTCAGCAGCAGGTTCAGCAGCAGAACGAAAATGAGGATCCCGAACGCCATTGCGCAGCTCATCGGCTGACTGGTAAAGGTCCAGTATTCATAAAGCTGGAACCCGATCGTTTTGGTCGTGCTGGAATAAAGCAGGGTGGTCATCGAAAGTTCATAAAAACACGGAATGAAAATCAGGAACCACCCGGCAGCGATAGAGGGTAAAATCAGCGGGCCGGTGATGCGTCTCATCGTTGTCAGCCAGCTGGCACCGGAAATCTGGCTGGATTCCTCCATGGAAACGTGTATCTGGCTCATCGCACTGACCACCGTCCGCATACCCATCATGAGGTATTTAATCATATAGGCAATGATCATGATGTACGCTGTGCCGTAGATATTTAAGCCGAAATTTCCGCGCATCGTCATGATCAGTCCCAAAGCAATGACCACAGAAGGCGTACCGGAGCCGAGTGTAATCAGGAAACTCGGGATTTTTCTGCCTTTCAGCTGCGTACGCTGAAGCAGATAACTCATCACACAGGCAATGACCAGACCGACGGTAGCCGCGATCGAGGCATAAATCAGAGAATTTTTCAAACAGCCCATCGTTTCAGCACGAGAAAATACAGTAGTCCAGTTAGCAAGAGTGAAATTCCCGGGTGCCCAGACATTTTTACCGACGTCAACTTTAAAGGATGTGTTCAATATGGTAATGAAGGGGATCAGCACCATGATCACCGCAAAAAGGGAGACGATCACTGTCAGCGGGATGCGCCAGGAACGCAGGTGAACAATGGCCGGGCTGACGGATTTTCCCGAAACTGTGATGTACTGCCGTCTAGCCAGAACAAAATCTGAGATGAACAGAATGATCAGCGCTACCAGCATCAGGACCACGGAAAGAGCTGTGGCATCATTGAGCCCCTGCTGTCCAAGGGCAACATATTCGACGATACGGGTCGTAACGGTATTGACGTTGCCGGGTTTACCGATAATGGACGGGATACCGTAGCAGCTCATTGCACTGACAAAAACAAGCAGCGCACCTGAGATCAGGGAGGGTGTCATCATCGGCAGGGTGACAGTAAAAACTGTTTTCAGCGGAGATGCGCCGGAAATACGGCTGGCCTCCTCCAGTGAAGGATCCATTTTCTCCATCGCGCGGCTGATAGTGATAAAGGCATAGGGATAATAGAAGGTTGTCAGCACCCAGATCATGCCCGGAATTGTATAAACATTCAGCGGACCGGGAGCATCACTGAGGTGAAACAGCGTCCTCAGCCACAGGTTGATCGATCCGACGTTCGGATTCATCAGCCTCAGCCATGCCATCGCGCCGACATAGGGGGGAACCATATAGGTGACCACAAAAAGGAAGCGGAAGAATTTTTTCCCGTAAAGGTTCGTCCGTCCCACCAGCCAGGCAAGCGGGAATGCGATGGCTGTTCCCAGGATCATCGTAGCGGTAGCGGCAATGAAGGTGTTTCTAAGGGCGACCTGATTCAGCGGATAGGTAAACAGGCGCCGGAGCACTTCCATTGTAAAGGTTCCATCCGGAAAAACAGCCCTGAACAGGATGAAAAGCAACGGCAGCAGCTGGAAATAAAGCAGGAAATCGACGATAAGCAGGATCAGGATCCATTTGATGTCAAGGACCCACAGTTTTTCAGCACTCATGAGCAAGGCCAGCAGGACTGTATCAAACATCAGGATGATGCCCAAAAGGATCACGGTACGGCTGGAACTGATAATAAGCTGCCAGAGCCAGGAAACATTACCCTGAGCGATCATCCGAAAAGCAGTCAGTTGAGATTCTTTTGAGCGGACTGTTTTCTTCAGGTTATTGACATTCTCCGTTATCTTCGCATCCGCAGATCCGCCGCTGACGAAGAAAATCTGCATCAGCATGGCCTGCCGCTCACTGCCGGTCAGTGAACCGGCCAGTTTTTCCGCCTCATCCGGCAAAGGAAGCGCTTCATCCAGAACACAATGCAGAAGTTTTGAACGAAAATCAGAGGCTTCCTGTTCAGACATAGCTGTGATCACTTTGCGTCCGGATGCGGGGACTTTGGGACCATTTACAAGATATGTCGTATAAAGAAGCTTATAATTCTCCGACTCATCCGCGGATCGCGCATCAGCTTCCGCTTCTGCACCGGCTCCTTTACTCTGTGATTCCGCTGCATCCTTCAACAGCCCGACCACGATCTCATCAAGGGAGGCTTTCTCTGAATCGGAAAGATCATTCAATCCAGGTTTAACACTTTTCTGCCAGGCATTTTCAACATCACGGGAAAGCGTATAGATCACCTGATAGGCGTTTTCAGTGCTGAAGCCGGAAGAAGCAAAATCTCTCTGCGCCCGGATCCCCAGGAAAATCAATAATACACCAAGTAAAAATACTGCAGCCAATCCGATCTTTGTGATCAATGCTGTCGGATCCTTCTGCTGATTTGTCTGTCCGTGTTTTTCTTTATCCATCAGCACCTTCCATATTCTGTAAAACCACTGTGCATCGGGAAAAGTTCCTCAATTGGAGCGGTCTCCCATTTTCACAATTTTTTTAAATTATATCCAAAATCTTTCTCAACAAAACAAAAAGGCTTTATATTTCTTCTGTACCCCGGCACCGGCGGCGTTATTGCCGGAATGTACGCAATTGCCCGCTGCATCAGGGGGGATATTGACGGGACATACACAATTGACCCTCACCGGGTCAATTGCATACGTCCCCCTGTCCCTTACGGGACAGTGGCTGAGCAGCTCATACGCCCGGATAATAAAAAAAGGACGGGGAAAGATCATATGTGCTTTCCCCGTCCCTTATTCAGCATTTTACTGTGTTACTTTCACTGTCCAGAGGTTGTTGATCTCTTCACGATTCTTGTAAGCATATTCCCAGTCGATCCCCATATCCTCTGCGATCAACTCATCAGTGGGAACGGAGTGTTCCGGGTAATCTTCCATATCAGCGAGAACAGAATGCATATACCCCTGCATGATGAGCCGCTGTGCATCTTCGCTCAGGAGCCAGTCAGCGACAGCTTCCGCAGCTTCCGTATTCACGTTTTTGGAATATTCATCCGCAACGATCATAACCGTGGACGGAACCATGATCACACCGTCTTCCGGATAGATGATCTCCAGATTTGTGACTTCATTGCCCTTGGCAGCTTCATCATTAATGTACTTGAGGATAGATTCCTCAAGGATCATGATGGCAGCACATTCACCGGACTGGAGCTTGGCGATGGCAGTGGAACCGGATTCGCGCATCACATGGTTCTCTCCCAGCTTGTCCAGGTATTCTTCACCATACTTGCCCAGCAGTGCCGCAACAGCCGCATAAGCCGTACCGGAGGTCATCGGATCGCTCATGGAGATATATCCCTTCAGGGAAGGATCATAGGCAAAATCTTTATAGGACTTCGGGATGGTAACACCTTTTGCAGCCCAGGAATCCGCCATTTCCGGATTGTAAGCCAGGACCATGTTGCAGACACGAACCGGATACCAGTATCCTTCTTCATCATAAGCGAAGCGCAGCCGCTCAGCAGCATCAGGAACTTCAAAGGAATGCAGATAACCGTAATCCTTAAGTTCGAGAGAAAAAGCAGGCTCGGCAACCATGAACATATCGGTTTCCAGCGGCTGATCGCGTTTGTCACCCATTTCGCCATAAATTTTGGTGATCAGGGATGATGTGCCGCCATAGAAGAAGAAACTGCCGTCGATGCCCGGGACAAGGTTCGGGAATTCTTCCTGGATCGCTTCGTTCATCATATCGATCACGAAGGGATACATGGATGTATAGATCACCAGTTCGCCTTCAACGTCTTCATTGACTGCAAACGCCGTGCAGCAGACGGTCAGCGCCATCACAAGCGCAAGAACACTAAAAACAACTTTCTTCATATACGATTCTCCTTTTTCAATTGCTTATGAATTTCACAATTTGTTCCCGAATTTTACCATAAGACACTTTATACAGCAAGAGAGTTTCAGTCAAGAAAAAAAAAAAAAAAAAAAATACGGCACCCGAACCGGAGTGCCGGCACGCAGGATATTGCTGACTTCACATTCTCATGAAGTGCGGTATCCGTGCGTGATTTTTTTATTGTAAAAGGACTTTCTGCTATAAGAGCTCACTTTGCATTCCGGAGAGTATGCTTCGCAATGCGCGGGATCACCTGACCTGATTGTCTGCGCTTTCAACGATAGTCATATCTCCGGCGGTTTTACCGTATTTTTCCACCAGTGACCTGCTCTGGGCAGCATGGGTCAGACAGCCGGCACCGCCGACACAACCGCCGATACAGGCCATTCCTTCAATGAAATTCGCATCCAGCCGTCCGTGAGCCTTACGCACGAGGGTGAGTTTTACCTCATCCATCCCGCTGCAGCTGACCGGTTTCAAATCGAAGTCCGAAAAGCCCTGTTCCTTCAGAGATTCCGTGACCGCTTCAGCAAGGCCACCGCAGCGTGCAAAGATCCTGCCGAAATAAGACGCCATATCATCCGTCTGACTTTCCTCCAGGGAAAGGATCTCAACTCCGATGCCGTCAAACAAAGCCTGCAGCTCTTCAAAAGTCAGCACGGCATCCACATACGGGCGGACATGCTCCTGCTGGATCTCTTCCTTTTTAGCAGTGCATGGGCCGATAAAGACAACCGAGATCCCGGGATGCAGTTCTTTGATATGTTTGGAAATCGTCGCCATCGGTGACAGACTGGATGAAATATTATCGGCAAGCTCCGGATATTCATTCCGGACGAATTTAACAAAAGCAGGACAGCAGGAGCTGAGCAGGAATCCCTTTTCAACCAGTTCCTTCGCTTCTGCCTTTGCGACCATATCCGCGCCGTGAGCAGCTTCCACAACCAGATCAAAACCCATCTGGCGCAGACCGGCAACGACCTGTCCGAACTGAGCGTAAGTAAACTGGCTGTAGATGGCAGGAGCGAGAACAGCACAAAGCTTCTTCGTCCCATCCTTCTGCCGCTTTTTGAGCATTTCAATAACGTTCAGCATACTGGAACGGTCAACGATGGCACCGAACGGGCATTGATAGACACAGGCACCGCAGCCGATACATTTGCTGTGGCTGATTTTTACATATCCTTCGGGAGCTGAGGAAATCGCGTTTGTTTTACAGGCATTCTGACAGGGCCGCTTGTGATTGACGATAGCAGAGAAAGGACAGACCTGCGCACACTGGCCGCAGTTCACACAAAGACTGCGGTCGATAAAAGCACCCCTGCCATGCTGGAAAGAGATCGCACCTCGTTTGCATACATCAATACAGTGATGAGAAAGACAGCCGCGGCAGGACTCGGAAACATAGTAACCATCAGACGGACATTCATCACAGGCGATCTCAAGGGATGTGATCGCCCAGTTGTTTATGTTGTTCGGGTTGATAGCGATCCTGACACGCTCTGCAACAATAGCGCGTTCTTTATAAACACAGCAGCGCATGGTGGGTTTTTTCCCGGGAATAATGATGTTCGGTATGTCAAGAACACCTTCCAGCAGCTCATCATTCCAGGCCTTCTTCGCTATTTCCCGCATGATCCTGTATTTCAATTCCTGTACACTTGTATCGAAAATTCTCATCGGACGACCTCTTGTTGGATATTTCTGATTTACTTGTCTCAGGTAAACTTCCCCGATAACAATCAACTATTTTTATACCACATTTGCCTGCTGATTCATCGGACAAAAACGGCTTTACAAATGGATAAATCCGTTATCCGCGTTTTTCGATCAGGATCATCTGTGCTTTCAGCTCTTCATTCTGCTGCCATAACACGGCATTCTGCGCCTCCAGGGCATCCAGTTTTTTCCGCAGCGGTTCCAGCTGCTTTTTCATTTCCCGCGCGACAGCAGCCCGGTAAAGCCGGTCATGGCCAATGTTTGTAACCACTGTGATCAAAACTGATGTGCCGATCGCACCAAGCGCTGCAAGCCTAAGGTTCTTCGGTTCGATCAGCTTTCCAAGCCGTCTCAGAGTTTTCTGATCCACAGGCAGCTTCTCCAACAGTGCCTGTTCCGTTTTAGCAAGGAGAATATCGCTGTTTTTTTCAACTATGTCAGACATCTTTTTCTTCATAAAGTCACATCCTTCCTTTTTTTCTACTATAAGAGGTCACTTTTCATTCCGGAGGGCATGCTTCGCAAGGCGCGGGACCGAGAGTTCGTGTGTTTACGAAAGCCATAGCCCGCGCCTGATTTCCGGGGGCCTGCGGCCCCCATACCCCCGCTGTGTTATCGGGCTCTTTTTTTGACTCACCCGCAAAGTGCGGCGGATACCTTTTCAGGACCGGACGGCGCAGCACAGGTGAGTGACCCTTCGTACCGACGCCCGTGTGCTCCGTTCTGAATAGATATTATATTTCCAATAATTTTACCAGAAGTCCGCAGAATAATTATTTTCATCTACCGGCGATCCTGCATAAAAACAACATTTATGATACAATTTATAATGAAAGATAATAATTTCAGGGAGCTGACAGCATGCATTTTTTTTCAGATGAAACAAGGAAAGGTCTTGAAGCGATACCGATCCCGCTGGCCTATTATCAGTTCATAGACGGGAAAATCACCCTCGTACTGGTTTCTGACGGTCTGTGTGAAATGCGTCATACAACGCGGGAAGAACTGATCAATCAGATCAACGGTGAAAGATATGAATTAGTCCATCCCGATGACAAAGAACACCTTGACCGCGCAGCGAGGGAATTTGCCATGCATCTTGCTCCTTTTGATGTTGTGTATCGTGTTAAATACGAGAAAGACAAAGATTTTCACACGATCCATTCCATCGGGAAATTCCAGCAGACAGACGACGGCTCAGACCTGGCTTTGATCACATACATCGATGTTTCCGACAGAGGCAGCGCCAGCCGGCAGCTGGCTGAGAATTATGAAATACTGCAAAAAGACCGTTTTTACTCGGACTCCCTCACCGGACTGCCCAACCTCAATTATCTGCTGGAATTTGTTGAAGAGAAGGTCGAAAAGATCCGGGAAACCGGAGACTTGCCTGTACTGCTTTACTTTGATGTGATCGGACTGCGTTCCTACAACCTGCAATACGGATATGCCAAAGGCGATGAACTTTTGAAGCTGATCGCCGATATGCTTAAGGCAGTTTATCCGGGTGACAGCATCGCCCGGGGTGCCGATGACCATTTCATTATCTTAAAGCCCCATACCGATCCGCACACTGAAGAAGAAACCATCAAAGAACTGAACGACAGGATCAAAGCCGGAGCTGAGGGCAATACATCCGGTGTACAGGCAGGGCTCTGCGTCATGGAAACCAACATGAATCTTCAGGATGCCCTGGATCACGCCAAACACGCGCTGCAGCAAATCGGCAACGATCTGAACATAACGCAGGTTTATTATACGCATGAAGCAGATGAAGCATACTGGAACCAGCGCTACATTCTGGAAACCTTTGATGATGCTCTGAACAACGAGTGGATCAAAGTGTATTATCAGGCCATCCAGCGCATTCAAAGCGGCGATGCCGCAGCGCTGGAAGCTCTCGCCCGCTGGGTCGACCCGCTGAGGGGGATCATCAGCCCCGGTGATTTTATCCCCGTGCTGGAAAAATATCACATGCTTTACAAGCTGGATCTTTACATGGTGGAGCAAATCTGCAAGGAAATTCCGAAGCGCAAAGCTGTCGGACTGCCCATCATTCCTGTCTCTGTCAATTTTTCAGCACAGGATTTCGATCACACCGACGTCGCCAAAGAACTTGAGCTGCTCTTTGACAAATACGGAGTCCCGCGTGAATGCATCATTATCGAGATCACCGAACAGGACCTGGCAAAGGCTACCGACCATTTCAAAAAACAACTCAAAAATCTCCGGGAAACAGGCCAGCGCATCTGGATCGACGACTTCGGCAGCGGATACTCCTCGCTGAACATTTTCAGCCAGTTTGATGTCAATGTTGTCAAATTCGACATTGAATTCCTGCGCCATCTGGATGATAACAACGGTGCAAACCGCCACATCATGAAAGCCATGATCAATGTATTCCGGAAAATCGGGATCGCCAGTCTCGCTGAAGGGGTGGAAACTGAAGAACAGATGGAATTCCTGAAAGAAATCGGCTGCGAATATGCACAGGGGTTTTATTATTACAAACCGCAGTCACTGGGTGAGATCATTTTCAAGATACAAAAGGGCTATCCGGTCCTCAAATGTGAAACTTATGAGGAGCAGGAAAA
>CACYHU010000063.1 GCA_902774215.1 uncultured Chloroflexota bacterium | reverse complement strand
TTACTGGACCAATATCGGACACATCGTTTTTGGGATCACCGAACGCCAGCTGCTCGAGATGACCGGCAGTGATGAAAAGAATCCGACTTTCAACATGGGCGCTGCCAAAGTTATTGCGGCGGGACAGAAAGAGATCACTGTTGAGGGCCCCTTTGATGAGGTCGCGGATGAGATCGTTTCGGTCCATCGCGGTTTTTGGACAAAGTGAGCAGCGGGCATTTTGCGAGGTTCCCCATGATGAATATTCGGATTTTTGTGCTGACAGCAGTATTGTTTTTTTGTATGATGTGCGGTGTTTCTGCCGGGATGAACGCCGGGGATGTGGTTGAATTCGGCCGGTATGAGCAGGATGGAGATCTTTCCAACGGAGCGGAGCCCGTTGAGTGGCAGGTACTGGAAAAAAGAGATGGGCGGGCTTTATTGATCAGCCGTTACGGGCTGGATGTCAGGCCGTACCATCCGGAGTTTACGCATGTCACCTGGGCGGAGTGCGGCCTCCGCCAATGGCTGAATGATTCCTTTTTCCATACCGCATTCACTGTTGAAGAACAGGCACGTATCCCGGAAGTGCTGAACAGCAATCCGGAAAATCCGGAAATCGGGACACCAGGCGGTGATGATACTCTTGACAGGGTGTTCCTGCTGAGCATCGGAGAGGTGAAGCAATATATTCCGTCAGTGAAAGATCGTGTTTGCGAGGGATCTCCTTTCGTTCTTCAAAACGGTGCGGTTATTGATCCGAAATTCGGCACCTCATACTGGTGGCTGCGGTCCCCGGGGTGGAGCAGGGAAAGCGCTTCAATCGTCTATTCACATGGCTTGATTTACGCTTATGGCAGCAACGTAACTTCGGCAGCCCGGATGGTGCGGCCTGCGCTCTGGATCGAGGAATAATAAATCAACGGGCGTCAGTTTTATGAAAGCAAAATATCTGTGCTTATGAAAGAAATTTACGAGGCTTACCAATCCGGCTTCCGATCCTTTGCAGACAGATTATCATATTGTCTGCGGTTTATCATCACGTTTTTCCGGTTCATTACATATGGTAGCGCATTGGATTGATCAGCCGGAAAAATGTGCGTTTCAGATTCGTGCCTACGTTGACACGCCTGATCATTGTGAACCCGTTGAACGGCGGTAAATAAGAGATCAGATCGTTGATATTGGCAAAATTGGCACATTCCGTATACAGCGTTGAAAAATATTGAAGCATCCGTTTTTTGTTCCGCCGTGTGCATTTGAACGGGCGCACGCTGCCGTAGGTATACAGATATGGTTTGACGCCAAAGTTATAATTCAAATCCTGGCAGCAAAGGCAGGCAACGGCCGACCCTAAAGACCATCCGAGTATCTCTGTAACCGCATCGGGGTGCGCTTCATGCAGCTCTGCCCATTTCTCACGCACCTGATTTTTTACAGCAAGATACATAGTTCCCCAGCCGTGATGCACCCTGATCTGCAGCGGCTCACCTTCGAATTCAATTGCGTCATAATATCGGCTTGCAGATTCGAAAACGTTCGCGATCCAGTCGATTTGACCCTGAGTACGCTGGAAATTCAGCTGGATAACATTGCGGTCCGGCTCGTAATGGATCTCGTAATTGACCTCATGAGCGATCCCGAGCAGTTTGCCTATCTTTGTTGTATTGTATTTCACCGCGGTATACTTCACCGGATAGGTGACTCTGCCGGTGCGCGTAAAGTCCTCGCTTGTATTGATGAAATACTCCTCATAGGGAAGCCGCTGATATTTCACGTCCATGTCTTCAATCCGTCATACCGGTATATTCCTGCTGTAAGAGCTCACTTAGCATTTCGGAGGGCATGCTTCGCAAGGCGCGGAATCGAAAGTTCGTGTGTTTGCGAAAGCCGCAGCCCGCGCCTGATTTCCGGAGGTCTGCGGCCCCCATACCTCCGCTGTGTTATCGGGCTTTTTTTTTGATTCACCCGCAAAAGGCTGTAAATCTGAATTTATATAAGCCTTTTCAGTTTCAATTGAAATTCCGGTTTTGACACATATTCCAGGTAGACCGGCCTGCCGGAATACTCCAGAAAAGCCTTATAACGTTCAATATATGCCGGAGTCTGTATCAAATCCAAAACCTTGTCTTTCGGAACAAAAGCTGTCTCCGAATTTTCTTCAGAAGTTTCCGGTGTCCCGCCTTTTACATGGCAGATAAAATCAAGCATTATTTTTGTCGGTACTTCTTTTACGCCGTTATAGCCGGGATATTTGCAGGTATTTGAAGAAATGCAGAAAACCTCACCGACCTCAACATCAATGCCTGTTTCTTCCATAATTTCCCGTTTGACAGCATTTATCAGGTTTTCACCGACCTCGACCTGCCCTCCGGGAAACTCCCATCCCCTGCGGTTATTCTTGATCATCAGGATCTCGTTTCTCTCATTAATGACGATCCCCGCCGCAGCGATGATATGTAAAGGCATGACCCGTTCTGTATTATCCATTTTATAACCTGTCCTCCTGATCCGAATGCCGGTTTAGCCATTTGAAATGGGTATTTGCCAGTCAGGAAGTTCCCTGATCGACCGTTCATAGTCAGAATCGATCAGCACGACCCGCTCTCCGGCATTGCGGAACCCGTTGATATATCGTTTATTATCTTCCTTCAGACCGGAAATTGTGCAATCTGCGTTGATCAACCTGGCTTCTATTTCTGATTCGTGACCTGTGATCTCATCAAAATGGTTCTCAATATACTTATCCGTCATGGCAAGACAGAGGAAGCGGATAAACGGCAGATACCTTTCGTCAAGATTCTGCCGCCAATCGAAAGGAATATAACAGCCTTCCACGATCAGATTCTGCCTGTTTTCAATGGCAGTCTTTATGATTTCCCGGATGACCGGCCATAGAAAATCTGTCAGGGCGTCATCATCTTCCGGTGTAAGGTCAGTGATCCCGCTTCGGATCAGACCCATTTTCAGATGGTCGATGGAAAGATACGGGTACCTGTATTTTTCGAGCATTCTCTGCGCCAGCAGTGTTTTCCCGGTGTGAGACGCTCCTGTGATCAATATGATCATATTATTTCCTTCAGTTCTTTCCTGACCTTTTCCGGATCGCTGCAGGTCAGGAGCGGAATCAGGCTGTTTATCTCTTCAATGGTCCTGTCCCACCATTTGAATCTGAGCAGCAGATCGATCATCTCATCGTCAAAGCGCTTCCGCAGGACCTTTGCCGGATTTCCGATGATGACCGAATAAGGCTCAACGTCACATCCAACGACACTGTTTGCGCCGATAATCGCCCCGTCGCCGATATGGATGCCGGGAAGAATAACAGCATTCTGCCCGATCCACACATCATTGCCGATCACGGTATCGCCTTTGAACGGCATGTCCGAGGGATCAGGCGGTTCCATCTCCCAGCCTTCAAGCGTATAGAACGGGAAGGTCGAAACGGCATTCATCTGGTGATTCGCGTCGTTCATAACAAATTCTACACCGGCTGCGATTTGGCAGAACTTCCCGATGATGAGTTTATCCCTGCTCCAGGGATAAAAGTGTGTGACATGGCTTTCGAACTCTGAATCCGCGATATATGTAAAATTCCCGACGATTATGTTTGGATTCTTGATCGTGGGCTTTACATAAATCTCCTTATCATATCCCGCAATCGGATGGACTGTGTTCGGGTCGGGGCTTTTTCCGTTTTTCATATCGCTTCACCTCTGATAATGATCAGCCTTCACATGCACCGCAATCGCTGCATCCGTTGCACAGCATTTGGAAAGAACACTCTTCACATTTCTTTCTGAAATGCGGTTTGTACAGCGCTTCTTCAGGGATCGGATCCCCTGCGTTGTCAACAAGGTCAAATTGCAGCGCTTTGCCCTGATAACTCATGCCGGATCGAAAAGCCTGCAGATTCTGCGCCTGTTTACTGTTGATCCGATATTTAACACCATCCTTTATGAATACAGTTCCTGTCTCCATAAAGCAAAACTTAATATCCCGTGAAACACATTCTTCTCTCAGTGCTTTCACCCAGTCAAAATCACAGGGCCTTGATCCGCCGTAGTTTTCTCCTCCGCAGGCGACCTGTTCGATCTGTCCGCTGTCGAGATATTTTGAGACAGTGATCGGACCCAGGAGTGGTGCGCAGTGCAGCCCTTTATGTTTGAACGGCAGCTCCAGCAGCATCGGGATCCTCTCATCCGCCCGGTTCTGGTTCTCACAGGTCACATTCAGGAAGATATTCTCCCAGCCATCGCCCCAATTTGCAGGCAGGCATTTCCGGATCCTTTCAGGCCGTTTGGTGAGCAGCAAAAAAATGACGTCGCTCCGTTTTCGCATCATATCCCATGCCTCACCGCGCCATTCGTCTGCTTCCTCCAGAAAGAAATCGGAAGTCATGCAGACACTGATCATTTCACCGCTTTGTATCTTGTAACTGCCGTTCCGGTCTTTCGATAACGGATACTTGAAACCAGTTTTTGTCTTATAAATATCAGCACCGCTCTTTCCTCTCATCTGATCAAGGTAATAAACATAACAGTGCTGACAGCCTTCGCTGCACTTTATACAGCCATGCCACGGATTCCAGTTGCTGTGCATTGCCATTTTTTATGCTCTTTCTTCAAGAAATTGCACTCTGACTCCGGCGGGGTCTGTCACAAAGAAAAAACGGACTGCAGGAGCGGGACTGGTTATCTGACTTACATTCAATCCTTTATTCTGCAGGTCATCCCGCAGTTTTTCAATATCCTGTGTATGAAAACCTATGGAAAGATGATCGTTTCCGCTGCTTCCGGCTTCTTTATTTTCAATGACTTCAATTCTGGTCCCGGCTTCATTGTCTGCCAGAAAGACGATATCAGATCCTTTTTCACGGAGATCTCTTACGATCTTCAAACCAACGATATCCTGATAAAAAGCTATTTCTTCAGGAAAAAATTTCGTACGAATAGTAACGTGTCCCATTCTCATACCTGCACCTCACTGTATTGTCTCTTACAAATCTGAGTTGATCATCGTCTTTTATTATAGGATATATCAGATCATTTCCTGCAGCAGTTATTATGAAAATAATAAATCTGCGAGATGTCTTCCGTCTTTACCGCCGTTTTTCAGCCCTTCAAGACAATAATGGCAGTAACAAATGACTGTATCGGTTGTATATCGTCTGCAGTATTCCTTCATTATGTTATTTTGTTCCTCTTCGGTGTGCGGCAGAAACAGTCCTTCGGTACCCTCAGCATAATGTTTCGGAGCCAGCTTAGGGTTCCGCGGGGGCTGCGGTCTGTAAAGGGAGTTCCCGCAAAAATCTGTCCTTTCGTGGTTGTTCGGAGCCTCGATAAATTGAATATTCATTTTTCCAAGCAGATTCCGGACTGCTTTTTGCTCCTCAGCACGGTCTTTAGCTCTCCAGCAGTCCTGCAGCGTTACGGTTGATCCGGAATGATCAGGAAAACAGAATTGGTCGTCCTGATCGATCAGCTCCCAAAGCGAATGAACGGTTATGCCCGGGTGTGTTTCCTTAATAATATTATTGCAGTTATGGCACAGTGAATATATGCTGTCACTGCTTTCAAAATGTCCTGAGTCCTGCAGGGCAGACCAGGCTTTTCGAAAGTGTCCTTCCGGCATCTTATCGGTGAATTCCTGAAGCTTGTATTTCGGGACACAGCATCGGACAATTTCAAAATTCCACCTTTCATGGATATAATCCTGTATCCGGGAACTCAGTTCCGGAAACCGGGAAGTAAAAACACAGCTTGCTATGTAGTAAGTTGAATTCATCGTGCTTTTTCCTCCGAAAAACGGTTGAATAATTTGTTTATCATCTTTTCCCCCGTTGTACAAATATGGAATTAAACGAAAGCCAGCAGTACCGCCATGATAACAAGCGGAACGGTTATCGTGTCATATTCTCCCGGTGTGAACAGTTCCGCTGCTGTACCAAACAAGGCTCCGGTGAAAGCACACAGCAATGTTTTCGGGACAGAAAATTTCTGTGTAAAGAAGAGCACGAGAAAACCGCTCAGGAAAGAAACGGCCAGCATGGCGCAGCTTCCTTCCAGGGATTTTTTCCCATCTGATATTCTGGTTTTGACCTTATGTTTTCCGAATGGAATACCGACCAGTGCAGCCGCGGCATCACCGGTTCCCCACATCAGGATCGATGCGGATGCGATATAAGGCTGACCGAAAATTCCCCAGGATATCGAGATCAATACGGCAAACGTGAGAAACAGCATCAGCAGGCTTTTTCTGATTTCTCCCGGCTTTTTCTCTGCAAACAATTTTGGATACCAAGTCTTTTTCTCACACGCTATCAGGAGCGGATAAATTGCAGCCGCAATAATCACGGAGGTAAGTGCGGCGGCCTGCCAGCTTCCTGCTGAGAGGATCATCAGTGAAATACAGGTGAAGGCCACGACATGAAGGATTTTTCGAAAAATAAATGAAGGGATCCTTGTCAGGAAACGAATCGGAAGGAGGATCATCACAATGGGAATAATATATGCCGTGAACACACCGATGCAGTGAAAAATCTGCCTGATCAGATCATATTGTGAGAGAAAGTCCCAATACTTTAGGATCAGCATCGAAGCGCCCAGAACTGTAAGCACCGCGCCTGTCACAAGGCCGACCGTCCGATTATTTACACGGTTCGCAAAACGGGCTGAGATCAGGCTTGAAGCTGTAGCGACGGTAACGCACAGCAGCAGGACCGGCCATTTGTCCAAAATAATCGCCGGATGGATCATAATATGACTGACGAAAGCAATCAGTGCGGTGAACGTCATGATAAAAGTGCTGGTGCCGACTGCGGTTTTCAGCTCCATGCCAAGGAAAACAGTGAAAACGACCAACATCATCATTCCGCCGCCCGTGCCGACGAATCCCGTTCCGAAACCAATTGTCAGTCCGAAAAAAACGGAAACAGCAGCGCCTTTCCAATCCAGTTTCTGCCCCTTCGCAGGCTGATTTTTTCGGTTTGTTTCCGGTCTGACCAGAAATCGGATGCCGATGAAGAAGGTCAGAAACAGTGTAAAATTTCCCAGTACGACATTACCGGCGACAAATGCGGCATAGCTTCCGATCGGACACATTACAAGGATGCAGAGCATCATGATCCAGCCGCGTTTCAGGTCGATATTCCGGTTTTTTGCGTAGGTGTACGCGGTCACAGCGGAACCAAGGATGTCCGATGCCAGTGCAATGGCGGTAGCCTGATAAGTACCTGTTTCACCGGAGAATGATGGACACAGGACAATCAATATCGGAACCATGACTGTGGCCGCTGAAAGCCCTGCCAGTCCTGTACCGATTCCCGCGCCTGCGGCTGCAATGATATACCAAACCCATTCCATTCAATAAATATATCAAAAAATTACACCACATCCTGTAAAATAGGATTTATGAGAATGTTGTGATCCGGGGACGCCGGAAGATTGTTATTCGATTATGTTTTGAGGACCGACCACTCGCCCGATACCTGCGTTGCGGATCATTCGCTCACAAATCGGGCAAGGGATACATTCGGTCATTTCGACGAATCCTTCGCTTTCTTTATATTCTTTCCCCGCAAGATAAAGTGTCGCGCCGAGCATGCGGTTTCTTGATGCTGACAGCATGGCATTCTGCTCTGCGTGGACCGCAGAGCAATCCCCATAGTTTCCGGAATTATGTTCGGCATTCAGCCTTGGGCATATTTCATAAACATCACAGCAGTTTGGTTCTCCTCTGGCAGCGCCGTTATATCCTGTTGCGATGATCTCATCATCTTTTACAATTACACAGCCATACTGTCTTTTGAGACAGGTGCTGCGGGATGAAACACTCTGCGCGATATTGATATAATATTTGTCTTTTGAAATGCGTTTCATGAATTTGTCTCCCTTAAGAAGTGCCTGAAAGCCAGGCAGAATAAAGGCAGAAAAAAAGCAGGATATGGTAATAAATCAGTAATCCCCGAAATGCTTTTTCTCGGGGATTACTCATAAATATGGCTGGGATACCTGGATTCGAACCAAGATACACGGATTCAAAGTCCGTCGCTCTGCCGTTGAACTATATCCCATCAACTTATCATTTAGTATATCACAGGAAAAACAGGAAATGAGAATTATTACATAAGATTTGTTATTTTTATTTAGCCCTATGGATTTCGACCTTTTATGCTTTTTGAAATATACCTTGCAGGCCGGCCGGGCCGTTGTCTGCGCAGGGATCACGGCACGGCGGTATCCCGGCTTCCACATATGATGTGGGGTATAAAGGATCAAAGGCTTTTCCGCGCCTGCCAGTCCGTTTTCGTCAGGAGATTTACATGACCGACGCGTTTTTCGTGCATCAGAGGAACGTCCACATCCTGCGTGGTCCATTGATAGCGGAAGCCGCATTTTTCCTGAACACGTTTAGACTTACTGTTGCCGTCATAATAACCGCACCAGACTTTTTGCATCCCCAGGTCTTCAAAGGCATGCCGCAGCAGTTCTTCTGCGGCTTCCGGCATATATCCCTTTCCCCAGAAAGGTTTTCCCAGCCAGTATCCCAGTTCGCATTCATCGTCCCCGCTGGCCAGGTCATTGAGCTGATTTCCGGACAATTTCAGTTCGATCGCACCGATGGCCTTGCCGTCATCCTTCAGGCACAGTGCATAAGCTTCCGGACCGGAAAAGACATTCCGGATAACATCCAGGCTTTCTTCGATGCTTTTATGCGGAGGCCATCCGGCTATTGGTCCGACTTCCGGATCACGTGCGTATTCAAACAGAGCTTCCGCATCTGTCTCTTCCCACCTGCGTAAAATCAGTCTTTCAGTTTCAAGCTTCATATGCTGTCCTGTTATTCTGATACCTCAAATTCAGCAAATATCCTGTCTCCGTTGGGTTTGGCTGAAACCCTCTTATACAAAATCATAACCGGCTTCGGTCAGTGCTTTGACTGCTTTTTCAAAGTTTTCTGCTTTAATGAGAATATAGTCCGTATTATAGGTGGAAACAGCGAATATGCCGATTCCGTTTTCGGCCAGAATGCCTGAGATCTTCGACAGGATGCCGATCAGAGAAAAATCCAGAACCCCCTGGATCCGGAAGCCTTTCCATCCATCGTCACGCGCGATGGTTTGCCCCGGTACCGATTCTGTCCTGCAGACGAGAGAAATCTCCTCATCGGTTTTGCCGATGAAATAAAAATCATCTTTCAATGAAAAATCATCCGCTGAATGTATTTTGCAGACCGAGAGATCATAAGAGAGTTTTTTCAGTTCCATGATCGTTCTTCCTTTATGATATCCGGCAGTTCGGACAGAGCATGGATCTCAAAATCGGGACAGGCTTCTCCATCGAGGGGAAGACGAGCCGGGTTGAACCAGCAGGACCGGATCCCGGAGCGGTTGGCGCCGAGGATATCGGCGGTAAGGGAATCACCGATGAGCAGAATATCATTTTTCGGACAAGGCCGGATATGTGCAAAGACATGATCGAAAAAGGCTTCCTGAGGCTTGACAGCACCGATTTCTTCGGAGATAAAAATATCGTCCACATAGCGGTCCAGACCGGTCAGCGCGATGCGTTTGTGCTGGGTTGAGGCAACGCCATTGGTGACGATATACATTTGAAAATCAGGGCGGAGTGTTGTCAGCAGTTCCTGCGCGCCTTCCATCCAGACCGGATTCTGCTCCAGCTCCTCACGAAATTCATCTTCGAACGCTGCGCCATCCGCATTTATACCAAGCTCCGCAAAAAGAAGGTCGAAGCGTTCTGTCAGTACCCGGTCACGGGACATCTCACCGCGTTCGTAACGTTCCCACAACCCTTTGTTGATCCTTTCGTAGCGTGAAAACACGTCATCGGAATAAATATATCCGCGTCTCTTGAAAACAGTTCTGATGGAAATTACTGCGGAAGCGTCAAAATTCCAAAGTGTACCGTCTGCGTCAAATAATAAAGTTCTTGTTTTCATGATGAACTCCAAAACCTGATAGGATAAACCTGTACAAATGAAGGACCAGGTTCATTTTCTGACATAATATTCAATGCGTCATTTTTTCCTTAAGGAAAGGATGAGACCGGGAATACAGAGACCGACAAGTATCCAGCCTGCTGTCCTTTTCCAGGCGAGTGTTTTATTCAGCAGGCGGGAAAGATCCGGGGCAGGAAGATCAATGGGATCAGGGGTGATGCTGATGCCTGGACCGGCTGCTCCGGCAGTAAAAGTGGGCCGCGGTGTCCGGGTAGGGGGAACCGGTGTTTTTGTCGGTGTGGACGTGGGTGTCAGGGTATAAGTCGGTTCGATCACCAGCTTCTGCCCTTCCATGATGACAACCGGTGTGGTGTCACTGAGCTTGATGTTGTTTCGGACTGAGAGCGTATACCAGTCCAGTCCGTAAGCGAGAGCGATCTCGGAGAAGGTCTCTCCCTCTTTCACGATATGGTAAACGCCGCCGTCCGGATTCATGGTGGAGGTGATTAGCGGTTCCGGTGAAGGTGTCGCGGAAACGGTCGGTTTCGGTGTCCGGTAATCGTAGGTCGGCCGGGTCACGGAATAATCATCAGTCCCGTCATCCAGTCCGGCCAGGTTAAGGACGATAAAACGGTGTTTGTCCGGTGCGTCCGCGATACCGATGCCAATTTGCCGTACCGCCTGGTCAAAGATCACCCGGACCGAAGGCTGTGATTTGCGCCATACCTCTTCGATGAGGTATTCAATATCAGTGTCGACCCAGACCATGGCGTTGGTTTCACATATGGTGAAGGACTTATCTCCCCCATAACCGGCATCTGCTGCACGGTCGCGGACGCTTTCTCCTGATGGGCCGTGGCTGTCCAGGTCACCAATCTCCGCAAGGTATTCTGCCTGATGCTGAGCGGCTGAATTCAGCGCTTTGTCAAAAGCAAGTTCGCCGCAGCCATACTTTTTACGCAGAACGTTCAGCTCTTCAAAAATCACTTCCCGAAAATCCTCCGCATCATCCGCAAAGACCGCTGTGAAAGCGGTGAAAGCAGAAAGGCAGATGAGGATGAAAAGTGTATATTTACGCATAATCTCAGATGTTTCCGGCTCCGGGCTTGAAAGATGCTTGGCTTTGTTTTATTTCTTCCTGATGAAACCGAAGTAAATGGTGGCGAGCAGACCGACTCCGCAGCCGATCACCAGAACGAGTCCCAGTTTTTTCGCGTTTGGCGTATCAAAATAGCGGATATGCGGTATCAGCGGTTCCGGTGTGGGTGTGCTGGTGGGTGTTGGTGTCAGTGTGGGCAGCGGGATCGGTGTATTGGTGGCTGTAGATGTCGGTTTCGGTGTGTTGGTTGCAGGCAGCGGTGTGATGGTGGGTGTGTTAGTCGGTTCCACGGTGTTGCCTACATAGACGATGAGGATGCGCTGCCCGATGGAGACGGAGGTATCGTCCTCAGCCATGCCGTTCAGTGCCTGAATTTCCGCGATCGTTATACCGTAGGATAGCGCGATAGACCACAGTGTCTCATTGGAACGGACAGTGTGATATATGGACCCGTCAGGCATCGGGGTGGAGGTATAAAAATCTCCCGGCTGCAGCAGAGCGGAATCCGGGTCAATGGGCACCTGATATTCTGAGACGGTCTCCTGTTTTATGAGACCCGTATCGGCGCCGGTGCTGTTGACCAGAAGCGTATAGTAATGATTGCCCTCAGATTCGGCGTAACCGGCTCCGACGGTCCCGTCAGTCAGGCCGATCATGGTGTACCTGTGCAGATCATCCGTCCACATTGAGTTCACACAATAGGATGCATTCACTCCGATACCTCCGCAAACATTCTCTGACCGGGCGGGGATGCCGGAACCGTCGGCACGTTCATGTGTGGTCTGATGAATGGAAGCCTGGTATTCCGAATGCTGCTGGGCAGCAGCCATCAGTGATGGGTCGGTCACATAAGGTGTCAGACCATAGGAAGACCGGAGCGCGTTGACTTCATTGATAAGATCATTGGCAGATTGTGCAAAAACCCGCGCGGGGATGAATAAGAAAAGCAGTAAGAAGATGATAAGATTGATTCGTTTCATTCTATTTCGTCAGAAACCTTTGCCAGATGTAATTCCGGATCGACCGGTTTTTATTTATTCTTTGCTGCATCCATTATATCATTTTTCAGATTGCAGTAAGTTTGTTTTTGATTTGTTGTTTCAGGGTCGATGAGCTGTTTGAACCTTTACGGAACCATTTTCCTTAAGAAAGCACAGTTTTATTCAGGTCGATCTGAAAGTGACCTGTTCTCGCTGATTCATTATGAGTCAGCAGAACAGGCTGCTCCGGCTCATTATATATGCGGTACACATTGACCGGTGCTTCATTAAAACAGATCAATGATCTGTTTGATAAGCAGGGCAGAGCTCATCACGATGAAAAGGATCCGTATAAATCTGCTGCCTTTCAAAACGGCCATTTTCACCCCCAGATGTGCGCCTGCCATATTGAAAAGACCCATTGCCAAACCGAGCGGGATGTTCCCCACACCCATCAGGGTGTACATTGTAAATGCTGAGAGGTTTGTCATGGCATTGACGGTTTTTGCATCAGCTGAGGCGTGAAGGAAATTTACTCCATAAATGAAGATCAGCCCCATAATCAGAAAATTTCCTGTTCCCGGTCCGAAGAAGCCATCGTAAAACCCAATCATCAGTCCCAGCAGGAGCCCGAGCACAGTCTGCTGCGGTTCGCTGAAACGGGAAGGCGTTTCCTCCTGTCCGAAGCTTTTCTTCAGTAAAGTGAAGAGGATCAAAACCGCCAGAAGGACTATGATGAGCGGTTTCAGCAGCTCGTTTGGCACACGTTTGGCAGTAAAGGCACCCAGAGCGGATGTGAAGAGAGCAATCAGAGCGCTTTTCCACATGCGTTTATAATTGACCAGACCTTTGCGCGTGTATTCAAATACTGCGGTGACTGTTCCCAGCATGGAGGAGGTTTTATTGACCGCCAGCAGCGTGACCATCGGAACATTCGGCAGGAATGCCATAATGCCGGGAAGCTGGATCAGCCCGCCGCCTCCGGCGATGGAATCGATAAATCCCGCTGTAAAAGCGACAGCACACAAACCGGCTAGCTGCCAGATGCTCATGGGAAACGGAAGTGTAATCTGCATAAATAGACCTTATTGTATTTTATTTCATATCGCGGAAAAACGTGACAATTGCGGGTAAATACAGGAAGAACGCCAAAAGGATGCAGACCGGACCGACACCGAGCATTTCCAGCGGCATGGAACAGGCAAGGCACCAGGGAACCAGGGCGGAAAACAGTACGGTCGTGTTGGCGAGATGGAGCATCATTTGTTCTTTGCTCATGCCGTTCTTCTGATAAAGCGGGCGGATCAGCGGTACATGCAGCATCAAAGCAAGGGTCTGGTTGCAGCTGAACATGATGAGCGGGATCCCTGTCAGCGCAGTGATCTGAAACAATGAAAGCCGTGCTGTCATTCTGTCGAGGAAAGCTTCTGTACCTGAGAGCAGGTTTGTCCCGTTGAAAATTCCTGAGTATGTTGCTGAAATCAGGATCATCAGGCAGCCATGCGCCATCGATTGCACACCGCCGCCGTTCAGGAGAGCCCCAAGTTCGCCTTTCGCTTCATATCCCAGGATCAGGGTTTTCAGCAG
Source organism: uncultured Chloroflexota bacterium (assembly GCA_902774215.1). GTDB lineage: Bacteria > Chloroflexota > Anaerolineae > Anaerolineales > Anaerolineaceae > Flexilinea. The sequence continues at coordinate 6,743 of CACYHU010000063.1, read as the reverse complement.
TTCCGGAAATGACATTTTCTGATAAAATATTGCGATGAGCGATGCGCATAATATGCTGATTCCCATAGCTGCTTTAATATTGATTCTGACCAGAGGGGCAGCCAGGATGATCAGTGCCGGAAGCAGCAAAATGAAGGAGAGCCTGTATTCATTGCGGAGACCGTCCAGAATGTGTGTATCCACACTTTGAAGCGGGTTCAGAACAGACAGGACCGCGTATGCACCAATCGTGATCAGAAGAGCCGGTATGCAATCTTTCAGCATGAACTTCACGTTTTTATAGATTTCTGTTCCCGTCAGGTAGGCGTTCAGATGCGCACAGGAGGATGCGGGTGATGCCCGGTCGCCGAAAAAGATCCCGGACATCACAGCTCCGGCGGTCAATATCGGATCAGCACCGCTCATACGGCAGAGTGTCATCATTACCACACCGATTGAGGCGGCTGTTCCGAAGCTGGTCCCGATAAGGTATGAGACAGCCATCGGCAGAAGAAATGAAAACAGAATAAACAGCCTGGGATGGATCATTTCCGTCCCGTAAACGACCAGCTGCTGGATGGTTCCGCTGCCCCGCCATGCACCGGTCATAGCACCGATGATCAGCAGCACGCCGACAACGATAAAGGATTCCCGGATGCCGTTCCACATCATCCGCAGGATATCCTTTAGATGAAATCCTGCATGAGACGCTGCTGCCATAAAAGCCAGCATTCCGATCAACAGTCCGTAAACAAGGTCGACTTTCAGGATCATGCATCCCAAAAGCGAAAGGATCAGCAGAATAATACTGAGAGACAGACTCATTTCAGCGGTTTTTCCTGTTTCTTTTCATAAAAAATAACTGCGGCCAGAAGAATGAGCGAGATCCCGCTCAGGATCAGTCCGGCTTCAAATCCGTAAGGCCGGTAACTGATCTCAACGCTGCTGCATCCGGCGGGCAGGGTGAAACCGAGAACACTTTCATGGATCATTTTCAACGTCTGTTTCTGACTATCAATTTTTATTTGCCAGCCGGCATCAAAAGGAATAGAGGAGACGATCAGCCGATCCTCCGGCGCGGGATCGGCAGTCAATATGAATGATGTGTTTCCTTTTCTTTCCATTTGCGGAGCTGCGGTTTGGATGGTTTTGCACAAAGCGGAAAGCCGAGCTGTATCCAGCGCATAGGCTTCAATTCCGCCTTCCAGCCGGTCTTTGACTGCCTCCGCCCTGATCCTGATCGTTCCATCCGGGGCAAAGGCATCCAGACAAATCGGAAACGGGGCATAGTCGCGGTTCCCGTTCATCAGCTCTGTCCCGTTTACGGTGACAGTGTGGCTCAGGCTTGCGCCCGGAAGCAGGAGGTAGAGCGAAGTGTTTTCAACCGGTTCTATTTCAGCTTCGAAAAAAGCTTCCTGTGATGAGTCAACCTTAAAGAAATCTTTATCATCTTCATTTTTAAGGTTTTCAAGTCTTGTGATGTTTACAGGGACAGGGGTGAAAAATTCTTCTGTTTCATCTGCCGCGAGAAGACGCAGCAGATCATTCTGGCGTGTGATTGCATCATTCTCCGTAAAAAAGTCATAACGGGCGAATGCGTCATCCGCAAAGAAAAAGAGCGGAAGCAGCGAAGGGTGTTCCCGGGTTTCATTTCCAACCGGAAGACTGTCCTGTTTACCGGTTCCCCAAAATTCATAGCGGACTCCCAGCAGGGCATCTGACGCGGCGGTAGAACCTTCATAAGTGCACCAGGTAGCATAGCAGTTGAATCCGAGACGTTTGAGAAATTCCGCCTGACGGGTGCTGGCGGTTGAGCTGAAATGGGAAATACCGGGATAACCGATCCCGAGAGGGTCGTTATAATTGCGGTATTCATTCTTTTCCATGCGGTAAAACTCATTCCCTTTCGGCAGCACGGCTTCTGTAAGCTTTCTGTAATGTTCATGAAATGACTGATAATCAGATTTTTTAGTATACCCTCCGCTGAAATCCGAGATGATCATATTCCCGTTAATAAATAATTCAGCAGAAACAGCCAGAGCCAGGGTTACGATCCGGATCGTTTTGTTTTTGTTAAGGTTTAATATCGCGCAGGAAAGAAGAAAGATGCTGTTCAGCATCAGAAATGCGAAATCCCGGCGCTGCAAGCCGGATGCCGTTGCCAATACAAGGATCTCCGCTGCGGTAAAAATCAGAAAATATTTCTTTAAGGTTTCAGTTTTATATCCGGAAAAGCCCGTATAAGCCAGTGAAAGGATCCAGAAGCAGAAAACAAAAGCATAACGGAAAGGGAACCAGCTCGGATGATCCATGGCGTGCCAGAGAAAATCGAGCGGTTTGAACCAGAAGCTGAACAGCAGAAAACCCGTCACCAGTCCGGAAATGATTTTCTCACGGGTTTGGATATCTTTCCGGGTGAAATACAGCAATGCACCGAAAATGGCAGGGAGTCCGCAGTAAATATGCGGCAGACAGTCTTTAACACCGTCAAAGCTTCCGAGAAATAGTTTCGGGATAATTCTGAAGAAGGAAAACTGACCCTCCGGGGCAGGAAATGTCTGCCCGATCAGGCCCATATTATTTTTCAAAACAAAGAAAGCAGGCAGCAGCAAAAACGATGAGAGTCCCATAGCGATCCCGACACAGAGAAAGAATCGAAAGCTAATGTGCAGAAATCCACAGCCGCCGATTTTCCGTATCATGATTTGAGAGACAAAGTAAAGCGCACAGAAAGCCCCCGTCATCCATGCCATGTAAAACTGGCTGAGGAAAGAAAGAGCCAGCAGCAGCGTCAGCACAGTCATAGCTCTTTGTTTTATGTTTATCAGCCTGTCAATCCCTGCGCAGAGCAGCGGCAGAATGATCATGGCATCCAGCCACATGATATTAAATGCATACCCAAGAGCATAGGCACTCAGCGTATAACAGGCGGAAAAAACCGGGATCAGCCGGTATTCCGGGTTTTTTTGATGTGTTTGGATGAAATAAGCAAAAGCAGCTCCCGCGCATCCCAGTTTCAATGTAGTCAGGACAGTGACAGCATACGGGAGTTCATTCTGAGGGAAAAGGATCAGAAGAAAATTGAAAGGGCTGGCCAGATAATAGGCGGCGAGCGCTGTGAAGTTCATTCCCAGCCCCGCGTGCCAGGACCAGAAGAGGCTGCCTTGTCCCAGCAGTATGCGCCTGTATTCTGCCATGAATTCTATGTATTGTGTGTCCAGGTCGCTGATCAGCAGTGTCGTTTCCCCAAAGGGAACAATGTGATGACGAAAAAGCAGCAGCAGAAAAATAATTACCGGCAGCAGAAAGGCTGTCAGAAGTGTGTAAAACTTTTCCCTTTGGGATGACTGCATCACTGCACCGGAATGGGTTGGGCTCCGGCCAGCCGCAGGACTGTGATGGTGCCGGCACGGGCGATATCAAAAGCGTAAGGGATATTTACGTCTGCAATAAAATCTGTCGGAGCGTGCCAGTTCTTGGGATATGGTCTGGGACCGCAGCCGCCGGGGGTAGAGTCTTCAGTGAAATTTTCCATGGCAGTCATGGCCGGGATACCCGCACGCCAGAATGGTGTATGATCGCCAAGTTCATAGGCAACATAATTGAAGTAATCATAGGTCAGGTTCAGGCTGTAATCCCGGATGGCAGCCTCGAAAGCCCGTCCCAGCGGATCACTTTCCGGCATTGACCCGACGTGGATCTCAAAACAGCGGGCATTTTCGGGATCATTCCCAAACATATCCATATTGATGACACCCGTGATCTTATCTCCGGCATGAGCAGCGGCATAAGCAGTTGAACCCTGCATGAAATTTTCCTCACCGCTGAAAAAGATGACCTTGACTGTTTTTTCAAAGCTGGTTTTCGCGAAGGTTGGTATCGCTTCCAGAAGTGCGGCGACTCCTGTCCCGTTATCATTTGCTCCGGGCGCCAGTTCCAGCGGGTTGACATCTGTCAGCGCAACACAGCTGTCGTAATGGGCTGTATAAAGTATCTGCTCTTCCGGCGAGACCGTTCCGGGAAAGGTGACGATGATATTGTACCATGTGTAACTTGAGACTGCATCCCGGTATTCATAAGGCTCGTAAGTGATCATATCCGGGGAAACCCACTGTGACAGCTGTTCCAACAGATAATCCGGAGCCTTTGCGTTATCCTGTCCGGGGAACATCGCATAGGAATAACGGGTGGTAATGGTGTATTCCTGCCCGCCGATATTTACCGGCATGTCGCCGGAAAGCGCACGGATCCATTGCGTATAGCGTTCCTGACTGGTGTCTGAAAGGAAATATTGTATCGGGTCCATGACCGCCGGTGTCGGAGAAGGTGCCGCAGTCGGAATTTCAACGGGCTCTTCTGTCGGTTCCGGAGTGGGAGTATCAGGAGCTGCGGAAGGCATATCCGGTTCTGCTGTATCCGCAGGAACAATGACCGGGTTATTATCCTTTGAGGGCAGATGGTTGTTGAAAAGAAAAACTGCAGCCAGTGCGATGACGACAATTGCTTCCGCAGCAAGGGGGAGCCAGTGTGTTATATGTTTTTTTTTGTCAGACATGGGACTTATTATAATTCAAAACAGGGTTCGGTTTTTATTCAAACTAACATTATCCGGGTATCCTGTTATACAGGCCGTTTTTGCTGTTTTTTCTGATTCTAAATATGTCCAGCATCATTTTCGGAACTGCTGTCCATAATTTAACTTTTGAGTTTTCATCATAAAAAACGGTGACCGGGATCTCGGCGATTCTCATATTGAAATGTTTGGCAATATACAAAACTTCAACATCGAAAGCCCACCCTTCAATTGTCTGAACGCTGAATATTTTTTCTGCCGCCGCCGCGGTAAAGCATTTGAATCCGCACTGGGTATCCCGGATACCCCGGACAGCTAATAATTGGACAAACAGGTTGAAGACATTGCTGGAAAGGCTGCGGATGGATGATTTATTTTTTTGTACAGAACCTTTGGCGGCACGTGAGGCTATCGCAACGTCAAAATTGTGAAGCTTCGGAGGAATAAATTTGCTGATTTCTTCGACAGGCATCGCAAAATCGATGTCTGCAAACATCCTGTATTTTCCATGTGAAGCAAGCATTCCCCTTCGGATCGCGCCGCCTTTTCCGGCTTTATCTTCGTGAAGTACTGTCAGCCACGGAAGCTGTTCCTGATATGCCGATGCCATCTGATACGTTGCATCGCTGCTCCCGTTTTCTACCAGTAAAACTTCAACAGGTTCCTTTTGTGATGAAATAAAACTTTTCAGTTTTTCGATACAATCCGGGAGCCTTTTTTCCTCGTTATAAGCGGGAATGATCAGGGATAGAAAGCATGTGTTTTCCATGCGCTTGATTATATCATTGTCTCCGGATCGTTTCGGTTTGTTATGAGCTGAAAATGGAATACACTTCAAATTTTTATTTGATGTTTATATAATGTTTATATGTTTCTGTTTTGCTAACCTGTATCTATGGTAAAATGTGTTACAGGTTATATGAACACAATAGGAGGGAAGGAATGCTTCATCCTGATTTATTAGAGATACTGCGCTGTCCTGCATGCGCTAAAGAAAATAAGGGTATATTAACATATTACAAAGAAAGCTGGCTTATTTGCAAAGACTGCGGACGGAAATATCCGGTTGTGGATGACATACCTGTCATGCTGATCGATGAAGGTTCAAAATGGATCTCTGCTGAACCTGAATCCCTGCAGATACCGCCTGAAATAGAATGAAGGAAACTATGGAACAGAATCAATATCAAAACCAGTCAGGAATGCCGTACCCGAACGGGCAGTTTCCTCAGAATGGACAAATGCCAAATGGCAATATGGGCTATTCACAGCAGAATATTTCTCAGGGAAATCCCTATCAGGGCCAGGGGGCTTATAATCCGTATGGGAACATGAATATGCCGCCGGTAAACGGCCCTCAAAACCTTCCTCCGCAGGGTCAGAAACCTTCGAAGCAGTCTAAAAAGGCAGCAAAAAAGGCCCGTAACAAGAAAAAATGGATCACGCTCGGAATTTTTACCGCTATCGGGCTTGTGTTGGGAATTCTTATTTTTTCTCTGGTCAACCGTTATGCCCGGCAGCTCACGGTTGTTGAACTGCCCGGTGCTCCGATCCTTGCGAATACGACGAATTCTGTTTCCGTTGATACAGACGGCGATGGTGTCTCTGATGTCATTCAATCAAACGACAGCCTTGATCTGGCACAGCAAACCGTGCAGAAAGGTGAGGCATGGGATGGCAAAAACCGTATTACCTGTCTTGCTATGGGATTGGATTACCGCGATTGGGTCCAGAATGACGGAACGCCGCGGTCTGATACGATGATGCTGCTAACATATGATCCGCAAACGAAATACGCGGGTATGCTGTCCATACCGCGTGACCTTTGGGTAGCGATCCCCGACCATGGTTATGGGCGTATCAATACGGCTTATTCCATGGGTGAGGGCGAGCATCTGCCCGGTGTGAACGGAAAACCGGGCGGAGGTGCCGGCCTTGCCATGCGTACAGTGGAGCTTTTCCTTGGTATTGATATTCAATATTATGCAGTTATTGACTTTTACGGGTTTATTGAATTTATTGATACCATTGATAAACTGGCGATCAATGTCCGGGATGATATCACGGTTGACCCGTTGGGTGAAGGGAATACGGTTCACCTGATGGCAGGTGTGCAGGACCTTGACGGCGCAACAGCACTTGCTTATGCCCGTTATCGTTACACAGAGGGCGGAGACTTTGAACGCGCCCA
>CACYHU010000062.1 GCA_902774215.1 uncultured Chloroflexota bacterium | reverse complement strand
TGTCAATAACTTTGTTTTCCTTGCCAATGAAGGATTTTATAACAATACGATTTTCCATCGCGTTATCAAAGATTTTATGGTACAGGGTGGTGATCCCACGGGTACCGGCATGGGCGGTCCTGGTTATCAATTCAAGGATGAGTTTGTCCCTGAATTGAAACATAATAAACCGGGTATCCTTTCAATGGCTAATGCCGGTCCAAATACCAATGGTTCGCAGTTCTTTATTACCCATGTTCCTACGCCTTGGCTTGATGGCCATCATACTGTTTTTGGTGAGGTTGTCGATGGTATGGATGTTGTTCTTGCGATTCCTGAGCGTGATCCCCGTTTTTCCGGTTCTCCTGCAGGAAAGCTGAACTCTGTTGAAATCATTGTTGAGTAAAATATACTCACTTTCTAATCTTTTATCATATCTTAATTGTCGTAATTAAGGCTGTTGATATTGTGGATGATTTTATTTTTGATAAATTTTACTCATATTCTTAAAGAAAAATTATTCACATACCGGATTAAAAAATATTCGTTTTTGTGAATGAAAAGAGTGGATAAATTTTATCCACTCTTTTATCAACATATAGGTTGATTTAATTATCCACATTTTTCTGTGGATATGCTGATCACATCATGTCTTCAGGACGGTCTATATAGATAGATGTCCCGCCTTCGATTCCGTGGCTCTTACCCCAATTGTCTATCGTATCATCGACCTGTTCGAGAAAGTGGTCGAAATCTTCAAGCCTTTTTGTTCCCTGTGCAGGAGTCAGCCCGTTCATGCCTAAAAATGAATGATAACCTTCATTCTGTTCCATGTTCATAGCGCTGAAAATATGTGTCCATGTGTTGAGCATGATCCATACTGCGGAAGGCAGATGAGCCTCCCAGAAGGCTTCTACTGCTTTTTGATAATAAGGCAGGCGGAATTTCCCGTATTCCGGGAAAAAGTCCGCGCGGACATAGTTTGAAAAGTAGTCGAAATAATAATTCCAATACTGGGTGTAATACTGATAATACTGTTCAAGATTGTCATTCTCTGTTATCAGTCCGATAGCTTCCGAAACAAGGCCGGTCACGCCGATGTCAGTGCAGCATTCGATGAAGTCCTGCAGAAAATGGCGCATCGTCAGCGGTCTTTTGCTCAGACATGCAAGGGAATTGACAGCGTTTTCCAGGCAGAGAATGTAATTGAATGCGTAGGTGACTTCGTATTGTGTGTTGACCAGGCGCTGGAGTTTCGCGTAATACTTATGTGCTTCCTGATTGAAGACCAGAGCCCGCTGCATACAGTTTTCGGGCAGGAAGAATGAAGCTTCCACTGAGGAAAGTACAAATTCATACCAGTGTCCCTTTCCAAACAGTACGATTGGATCGAAGCACAATGAAGAACCGATCCATGGATCTGTCCTGAGATTTCGCGGATTGGCGAAATATGAACGGGGATAGTGGTAGATGTCGAAAGTTGCGTCCTCCGCGATGCCGGTAACTTCGCGGTAAGCCTGCTGCAGATCGGAGTGGATCATGATGATATCCACATCCGTGGTCCCGTTAATAAACGGATAATCTCTCAGGATCGATCCTGTCAGATATGCGCAGACAATGGAACGGTCTTTTCTTGACCGCTGCTGCATGTAACTGTCACTGAGCCGTAGAAGTCTTTCTTTTGTTAATCGCATTGGTTCCTAAGAAAGTCCTTTGAATCCGTCAACCTTTCTCTAAAGGATTTCAAATCCGCCCTTCCGGAATGATCTTTGTGTAAAACGCAGATCCTGCGTCACGGAGCAGCTCTCATGGACGCCGGGATCTTTTCCCTTCTGTCTTATATTGATTATACAACGCAAGTTTCAAAAGCTGTCCAAAAAAATATGCATAAACAAGGAAACCGCAAAACTAAATATCAATATTTATAACATACTCCTGAATCCTATTATAATGTGCATCTCCGTCAATTATATGAAAGTCAGCAGTAAATGAGAGAATCTGACACGAAATTCGGCTGTTTTCGCAAATCAATATTATAAAAGCAGATATAAATTCCGAAATTGGAAATAAAAATGGTAGAAATATTATATTTTCCGGTTTCAGAATATTAATATATAATATTTTTACATCATCTATTGGAGCCGTAAATGACCGCACAGAAAAATGTCTGAAGAAATTTTAAACAATGTCTGGAAAAAAGACCGGCTGCCTGATGCTTCGCTGTAATATGCAGCAGAGGAAAATATATAATGACGTCTTACAGGAAAATCTGTTTATTTTGTCTGGTTTTGATATCGTTCTTTTGTTTTGTTCCGGTTCGGGCGCAGAATGATGAGCCGGTGGCTGAATCAGTGATGCTGAACAGCGGATGGGAGATGCCGCTGTGCGGTATCGATTTTTCTTCTCTTACTCCGGTCCAGACGGAAAACGCGGTTTATCTGGCACTCGCAAAGGGTTTCCGTCTGATCGATTTTGCAGGCAGTCAGGGAAATGAGGAGGCTGCCGGACATGCGATCCGCCGGGCTGTTGAAGAAGGTCTTGTCACCCGTGAGGAAATTTTTGTCTCGGCAGGAATATGGATCGAAGAATCAGAGGATCCAGAGAAAGCCGGAGATGAGGCAGTACAGCGGGTACTGGAAAGCACCGGTTTGGATTATCTCGACCTGATGGTTCTGAGTCAGAGCCGCTTTGACCTGGATCTGGCCGCTTATCACGCCATGGAGCGGGCTGTTGAAAAAGGAATGATCCGCTCTATCGGGTTATCCGGTTTTTCTGAAAGCCGGAACTTTGATCTGGTCCTTGGTCAGATATCGACCATACCCGCCGTCCTTCAGCTTGAAGACCATCCCTATCGTCAGAATCTTGATATGAAATCGTATCTCGAACAGTACGGAACCATCGTTCAGGCAAAAAACCCTCTGGGAGGGAAGGATGACCGGGCAGTTCTCTTTGCCGACCCTGCCGTTAGTGTCCTTGCAACCTGGTATCAGAAAACTTCCGATCAGATCATCCTGCGCTGGCACCTGCAGTCAGGCAGCGCAGCGATCCCTGCAGCGGCTGATGAAGCAAGGTTAGAGGAATACTTCAATATCACGGATTTTGAACTGGATGAACCCGGCATGGCCGAAATTAACGCTCTTGACCGGACTTTATCATATGTGTATTACTAAGGAAGCATGGTTTAATTCAGACTGAGTCAACAGAACAGGCTGTTTCGGCTTATCCTCTGCGGGATCACCATTAGCCGGTGAATCCCTGAAATATTTCAGTTTATTTCTGAGAGTTTAAAATTAGAAAAACTGACGGTCAGGGGACTGTAACCATCAGAAGCGGCAACAAGGCCGTAACCGCCGGTCGGGAAAACAGTGTCCTCTGCTGTGATCAAAAGGCTGTCATTGGCATAAAACCGCAATTCCGACCCCTGCGCGGCGATCCCGATGGAAAATTTCTGCGGTGCTGCAGGTTTAATAATGCCGTTGATATCCCAGTCTTCAAGAACGTATATCCTTCCCCTGTAAACCTTTTCCACGCGGCTCTGTCCCAGACAGTTGAAGACCCAGCGGTATTGGTTTTCGGAGTCTTCCACGCGGAAAGCGACCGCATACCAGTCTCCGTTCCATGAGCATAGCGACAAACTTACATCCAGACTCATGTAATAATCGCCCATTTGCGGAAATGAGGCATAGGAAGCAATGCCGCTATCCGCGTTTTGGATCGCCAGCGTTATTTCGTTGTTGGCGATCACGGCGTTGCCGAGCGGGGAGCGGTATGTCTGCCAGTTTTCATCGCTTGAAAAATCTTCGTTGATGATCACTTTTCCGAGCGGGGGGAGCTGGTTGACTGTGGGAACGGCTGTCGGCGTCCGCATGGGACGCGGTGTAGCTGTCGGCGGGAACCAGACGATAGTGTTGGTGGGAACAGGGGTGGAGGTAGGTACCTCTGTGGCTGTAGGTGTTACCGGTGTCGGCGTATCTTCGATCGGCTGGATGCGTATGTCAGCACATCCCGAGAGCGACAGCAGGATTAGGCTGAAAACAAAGAAAATGGATATTTTTGTCTTACGCATACCGGACAGATCAAACCTCTTGATAATCTTTATTGCTTTGGAAACGAAAAAACATTACCGGAAGTTCCAAAAAAATGGCCTTGCGGCTGCCGCGTCACAGCACCTAATTCTTCAGATGAGCGACGGTAACACCGTCCCCGCCTTCATTATCCCTGCCGGATTCGATGAATTTGACATGCGGATTGCTCAGCAGCTGCTTTCGTGCGATCCTGCGCAGAACACCGGTTCCTTTTCCGTGTATGATGCGGACATAGGGAAGCCCGGCCAGCGCGGCATCATCAAGGTATTTCTCGAGACGGTCAGACATATCGGCGCTGTCCAGACCCCGCAGGTCGATCTCAACGCCCGGAGAGGCGTGGAAAAGTTCTCCGCTGACGCGGGTGGACTTATCCGGTTCGGCCTGGGGTAATTCAGTTTCCTCTGTTTCATTGCGGCGTGAAAGCTCCCGCAGGGGGACACGCATACGCAAAGCTCCAAGCTGGATTTCAGCCTCATCCCCGACGATATTGGAGATGACAGCCAGACTTTCGGTGCCGAGCGAGCGGACACGAACCTTTTCACCGGCTTTCAGCGGACGGTCCTCCGGGACGTTTGCGGCTTTTTTCATTGCTTTTTCACCGGATTTTTTGACGGTCTTTTCTGCTGCTTTCAAATCTTTGTCGAGCCGGGATACCTCTTCAACAGGTGTCCTGGAACGGTTCATTGTCCTTCGGATGCGGTTAAGCTCTTCGCGCAGTTCTCTCACTTCCTCTTCCAGAGCTTCCTGTGATTCCTGAAGGATCTTTTCCCGTTCATCCTCGATCTCGTCCAGCCGTTTCTGAAGCTCACGCTGATTGTTTTCAGCAAGTGAGCGCATACGGTCCGCATGGGAGCGGGCTTTTTTAGCAGCGTCATATTGCCGGCGAATATCATCCAGCAGGTTGTCCGCGTTCATTTCAGTAGGGTCGATGGTTTTTTGAGCGTTTGCCAAAATCTCTTCGGAAAGACCGAGCTTTTTTGCGATCAGCAGCGCATTGGAGCGTCCCGGCAGGCCGATGGTGAGATGGTAAGTCGGGCGCAGTGTCTTCAGGTCGAATTCCATTGAGGCGTTGGTCACTCCTGGCGTGGATTGGGCAAAAAGCTTCAATTCTGAAAAATGGGTCGCCGCAAAACAGGGTATGTGATGGTCCACGATATACTGCATAATAGCGCGGGCAAGAGCGGATCCTTCCTGCGGGTCGGTACCGGAGCCCAGTTCATCGAGCAGCATCAGGGTCTTCCCGTTGGCCCGGTTAAGGATTCGGATCTGGTTTGTCATGTGTCCGGAAAAAGTCGAGAGGGATTGCTCGATGGACTGTTCATCACCGATATCAGCGAAAACATTCTGGAAAGGCGAAAGCTCTGAACCGGATTCGGCGGGAATATGCAGACCCGACTGCATCATCATGGCCATCAGACCGACAGTCTTGAGCGAGACAGTCTTGCCGCCGGTGTTTGGACCGGTGATGATCACGACAAATTTGTCATCTTCCAGCACAACATCGATCGGTACGGCTTTTTCCTGCGGCAGCAGCGGATGGCGCGCACCATAAAGCTTGATGACGGGATTACCGCTTTTGTTGAATTTTTCCGCGAGGATAGGCTCATTGGCGCCAAGATCATCGGCATATTTTGCACACATCAGCACAAAGTCGATCTCGGCCAGTGTGTGATTGACCGTGCGGATCTCCTGAGCATGATCAGCGATCTGCGCGGAGAGGTCCCGCAGGATGCGGTGCACCTCATCCCGTTCCGCGAGCTGCAGCTCCTGATAGGCATTGTTGGCATCAACGATCGCCAGCGGTTCGGCAAAAATGGTTGCTCCGGAAGCGGATTGATCGTGTATGATGGACTTTACCTGATTTTTGTATTCAGCTTTAAGCGGGATGACATAACGGCCGCCGCGCTGGGTGATGATGGCTTCCTGGATCATCGGCTGCATCTTTGGATCGCGCAGCATTTTTTCCAGTCGTCCCAGCAGACGGTTGTATGCATTATGGATCTCGCGGCGGATATTGGCCAGCTTGTCAGAGGCGGAATCAAGCACTTCTCCCCGGTCTGTCACTGTGTTGTTGATGGTCTGGATCAGTCCGTAAGGCGGGGTGAGACCGTTTGCCATGGCAGCCAGTTTCGGGTATTCCGCGGCATGGTATTTCAATGAATTGCCCAGATCCCGTCCCAGTGCCAGCATATAAGCCAGGCGGTGGATAACTTCCCCTTCCAGTACCCCGGATTTTTCCGCGATGCTCAGCAGCGGGTCGGCATCGATGCAGCCCCCCAGCCGGATCGAGTCATTCACGCTGAGCAGCTGCCGTCCTTCCGTTACCAGTTCCAGTTTATAGCGGATCACCGAATGGTCGGTATAAGGTGAAAGCGACCGCGCCAGTTTCTCTGATAAACTGAACGAAGCATAAGATGCGAGTTTTTCCACCACCTGCGGAAACTCAAGCATTGTAAGGGATTTGATATCAAAAGAGTTTTTTATCATTGGTTATTAGTTATTAGTTGTTAGTTGTTAGTTGTTAGTTGTTAGTTGGAAAAGATGATGGCTCCTGTAATTTTCGAATCAGGTTTCTTAACATTTTTCCGGTTTCCGATGCAAGGTTTTCAGATTTCTGTAATTCTATATCAGGAACATATTTTAGTCTTCGGCATATTTCAATCTGTGTTTCAAGTTCTGCTTTTGATCCTTGGGCTATTGAAAGGAAACGAATAAAATCTTTTTTAGAATCTCGTGCCTGGCCTTCAGCAATATTTGAAGCAATTGAAACCACAGAACGTCTCATTTGATCGGATAGTCCATAATTTTCTTCTTTTGGAAGAAATTTACAAATTCTATAAATTTCAACTACCAGATCCATTGCCTTTTGCCATACTATTAAATCTTTGTAACTAGCCATAACACCTCATAAATCTGCAAACTATTAGCTAATAAAAATCAACTATCACCAACCGCTAACCACCATCAACTAACTACCAACTACCAACTACCAACTACTATCTGATCATTCCCCCCATCGTCCACGGAGAGGTCCAGGTGATTTTTACGGGAAGCAGCTTGCCGGTCAGGTCTTCATCAGAATCAGCAAATACAAGGTCCATATTTTCGGTACGGCCGAGCCACCGGCGGTGTTTCTTTTCTTCGAAGAGAACGTTTACGGTCTGGTTCATCAGTTTTGCGTGATGTTCAGCGGCGATATCCTCCTGCAGCTTTTCGATCACGCGGAAGCGCCGCCATTTTTCCTCATCGCTCACGTCATCCGGCATGGTGCGTTCGGAGAGCGTACCGGTGCGCGGTGAGTAACGGGCAAGGTGGACGACGTTGAGCTTCAGGTCGCTGAGCTGCTGTACTGTCTGCTCAAACTGTTCTTCCGTTTCCCCGCAGAAACCGACGATGATATCGGTACCGATGGAAACGTTCGGGATGATATCTCGTATCCTGGCGATCAGGTCACGGTATTGTGCATCGGTATAACCCCGCCGCATGCTGTTCAGTACCTCGTCGCTCCCGGATTGGGCCGGAACCTCAATATGGTTCATCACGCGGGGCAGTTCGGCGACCGTTTTCAGCAGTTCATCCGTCATCCAGTTCGGATGGGATGTCAGGAAACGGATGCGCTCCAAACCTTCGATGTCATTCAGGCGGCGCAGAAGCTCCGGAAGCTTTGGATAGTTTTCATTATCGAGGCCGTAACGATCAATGATCTGCCCCAGCAGGGTGATTTCCTTCACCCCCTGAGCCGCAAGGGAACGGGCGTGTGAAAGGATCTCTTCCGGATCCCGGCTTCGTTCGGCTCCTCTTTTGTATGGAATAATGCAGTAGGAGCAGGCATGGGAACAGCCGTATACGACCGGAACATATGCGGATACCGCATTACCCTGCTGTGCTTTCGGCAGGACGATTTCGCCGCTGTGCCATCCAAAAACAGTGTTGTCCATCCGGGTCTCGCTGGCGATCTGCCGGCTGATGATGTAATCGACAATGGGTTTCGGATTGGAAGGCGGTGCGAAAACATCCACCCAGGGCAGTTTTTTCTTCAGCGGTTTCGGGTCTTTATAACCGACCATGCAGCCCATCAGCCCGATGATCATATTCGGATTCTTTTTCTTGGCTGGTTTAAGCGAACCAAGCCGGCCAAGTGCACGGTCTTCCGCGCTTTGCCTTACCATGCAGGTGTTCAGTACAACAACATCCGCGTTTTCCGCTTTTTCTGTTGCTTCATAACCTATCGCTTCCAGTGCTGAGGCAAGGCGCTGTGAATCGGCTGTATTCATCTGACAGCCTTCTGTCCAAATGTGATATTTCATAACGTATCCAACTTCACCCGTTCAAAACGGGAATGAAAATAATCAGTTTTTTGTTCAGGCCGGAGTATACGGAAAAGACCGTATGCTGCGCATAGTGGATGGAATGGACTGTTTCCGGTGTGCCGCCTGGGTGCTGAACAGCTGCAATATTCAATAAAAATACGATAAGGCAGCTGATTACCGGCCGCTGTCAGCTGTTTTCTCTATTACCCAGAAATGGGAAAGACCGAAAAACCGGAAAGGAGTTTTCTCAAGGTCCTGCAGCGTGCTGCGCAGCACTTTCCCGGCCTGGGGATGGCGCTGTATGATATTGTCATAAGCTCCGAATACGGTACTGCGGTAAATATATTTAACAGGCAGACCTTCAAAGAGCTTTTCCAGGTCCTTGCGTGTATAAATATTGACGTGCGGAGCCAGTTTATCGCGCAGATTTCGCGGCAGGTAATTGACAAAGGGCTTGTTGCCGAAATGATATTCGCCTTTCCAGTAGATGCCATGGGTCTCGAAGGGATAACCGCGGTTGGGACAGAACAGAATGATCCGTCCACCGGGTTTCAGGACCCGGACCATCTCACGGATGCAAAGCCTGTCATCATTTACATGTTCGATGACTTCATGGCTCAGGATCAGGTCATAGGAATTTTCTTTGAAAGGCAGATATTCCCCACAGGAGTTGACGATATCTGTGTTATCATCCGGGCATACCTGTCTGGCAAATTTTCCCCGTTCAAATTCAATTTCGATCCCGACAGCATGACGGGCAGTTTGCATAAATCGGTTCAGGTAGGCACCGACGCCGCAGCCGTCTTCCAGGATGTCGCCGTTGATCCTGTCTTCGGCATATTTCGTGATCAGCGCCATACGGCGCTTTTGTCCGTCCCGCCAGACATAGGATGGTTCTCCGCGTTCTGCGGCTTTGGAGGAATGTTCCTGTCCTTTTCGTATATCTTCCACTTGTTGTGCAGCCTCTTTACTTTTATTTGTTTCAATTATAAACGATACATATGGGGACAAGTGATATGTAATGCGCAGTATGTATATGGACTTATCCTCTGTACGGATTGAGCATTAATCTGAATTATTATTTTTATTCAATGGCAGCCAGGCGATGATGGTTGTACCATGTCCGGGTATGGATGATATGTCGATATCTCCGCCAAGGCTCCGTGTTCTGGCAAACATATTTGTCACTCCATGGCTGGTGATTTTTCTTTCCTTGCTTGTGTCAAAACCGACACCGTCATCCATGACCATCAGAACAAAACGGTCCTTCAGTTCGGTAAAATTGATCGAGACTGATTTGGCGTGGGCATGCTTGGCGATATTGGACAGTCCCTCTTTACAGATCAGGTAGAAGGTATTGATCTGATCAGTGGACATGGCTTCAATATGCTCAACCTTATCGTTAAAGGATGTTGGTACGAAAGTATTCGCATGAAAATCATTCGCCAGCCGCCTCATACTTTGGACAAGGTTTTCCGATGTCAGCTTATCCGGTTTAAGGTTCATGATGTAGGAGCGGATGTCGCGAATCGTGGCATTCAGCGCTTCAGTGGCAGCATGAATGCTTTCAGCGGTTTTTGCCGGATTTTTTTCCGCGGTCAGCCGGGCGTTTTCCAGCATAAGGCCAACGCCGTAAATTGATTGTATTACACCGTCATGAAGATCCATGCCGATCCGGTCACGTTCTTCCAGGATCGCGATTTTTTGTTTTTGCTGAACCAGCCTCAGGTTTTCAATAAGCGGGGCGATCCAGGCAGCAAGGGAGTAAAGAAATTTTCTGTCCGGTTCTTCTTCACCCTTGGCGAAATGTCCTCCGAGGATCATCAGTCCCAGAACTTCACTGTGGGAGGGAACCGGAACGACGATCATATAATTCAGTTTGGTCTTCATATCTTCCCGCTGATTTATGGATTCCAGCTGGTTTGGCTTCATCAGGTAGGTCTCATTTTTTGCTGCACAGGTCCCGAGAAGACCTTCGCCGCTGGAAATCGTATTCAGGCCGAGAAGACTGCTGTGATTGTCATGCCCTTTGCTGACAATTAGATTATATTCCTCCGGCTTTTCATCGGAATTCAGGAAAAATTCGCCTGTTTCCAGCCCGAGGTTATTGATGATTATATCCATCATCTGATTGATCAGGTTTTCAACGTCTCCGTCGTTGTCCGCAAACATATGTCCGAGTTCATTTAAAAGTGCCAGGTCGTCGTTGGATTTCGTAAGTATTCTTTCGCGTATCGAGGCCTGGGCGTACAGTCTTGCGTTATTGATGGCTATACCGGAATATGCGGAAAGTGAATTGATCAGCCGTACGTCATCGGCAGTAAATGAAGATCCGCCAATCTTGTTGAGGAGTGTGATGGAACCGATTTTTTCTTCATTATAAACGATCGGGACGAATAAAATGGATTGTATTTTAGGTGTCAGGACAAAATCATTCTCATCATGAACGTTGAATATGCGGTATTTTTTGCAGTCTGCTTCGTTTTCCGTGCAGATGATATTGTCGGAAGGAATCGACAGAATGGCGTCTTTTTGTCCCGTTTCCAGAAGCTTCAGTTCGGAAGCTGTAAAGCCGAAAAGCTGATAGGTTGAAAAACGTGCCCGTCTGGAGGATGCCAGACCGCATATGCAGTAACAGGCGTTGGTCCAGGTTGCCGCAATGAAAAGGATCTGTGAGATCAGGGAATCCACAGAAAGATCCTTAAACAGGTCAAGACAATCCTGATTGAAGGATTCAAGCTTTTCCTGGCGGATGGTTTGCATCGGAATCGTTTTCATACCACTAACAATTCTACCATGCAGTTTGAAAAGAGAAATTGGACTTTTGTCACTAATCTCTACTCTAAGTTGTCAGGTGTTAACTTTCCCGTCCCCGCTCCGGGGGACGGATTACGCGTGCACGGGCGAAACCCGGTTGTCCCATTCACCTTTCGGCACGTGGAACCGTCAACCGGGGTCACGGCGTTTGATCCACGGTGTGTAAACCTTTTTCGAAGCAGACCGTCCTCCCCCGTTGGCGGTTCCCCTCTGCCGCTTCGCACGCGGGTAACTCGTCCCCGGAGCAATACTATTGCCTCTGAGGCGTTTTGTAAATTAGTCGTTCTGCCCGATTGTACTCTGTTATAATCGTAAATAAGCGTTGATTTATTCAGTTTGAGTCAATTTGTCCGGGCTCGCTTTTTATCTTTTGAGTTACTTTTCGAAAGCAAAGATAAATAAAGCATTCCGGCAGCAGCTGATAAGATGTGCCGTAATTTGGGTATTGAACTGATTCAATATAAATGTAATGAGAATTCTAAAAAATTTCGGGTTGATACTGCTCTTTTTTACTCTTTTTGTGCTTTGCGGAAAGGGTTTTCATTATCTGCTCATTGATGATACGCAGTCCTATACCCGGCTGATGATGCATGAGTTTTATCATCAGAAAAATATCGATCATTTATTTGTCGGTTCGTCTCACTGTTATGCGGCTCTGGATCCTGAAATTACGGATGAGATCTTCTGTGCAGATACCTTCAATGCGGGCAGCTCGCTGCAGGCGCAGGACGCTTCCTTTGCACTCATCCGTGAAGCTGTGGAACGGTTTCATGTGAAACATATCTATCTGGAAATGTATTACCTGATGATGTCCAATGATGAATATAAAGACCGCGAACAGCTGACCGGTACCTATATCATTTCCGATTATATGTCTCCTTCCCTGAACAAAGCACGTTTCCTGCTCGAGGCTTCCTCTCCGAAGTATTATGTTAATTCGTTTCTTCCGGCACGGCGGAACTGGGAGGGACTGCTTCATCCGTCTGAAATGAGGGAACTGATTTCGAAAAAACAGACAGAGGCTTATAAGAAATTTACTCCGTTTGCCGGTTACCGCACAAAAGGTTTTGTCGCCAATCAGGGTGAGATCCCGGGCGGGCTGCTGCTGGATACTGCCGGGTTCGATGTTATCCATACGGAAGCTCCCTCCTCTGACTGGCTGAAGACCATCCGTCAAATCATTGAATACTGCGGGAAAAAGGGCGTGTCACTGACGCTTTTTTCCGCCCCGATGACGCTGTTTCAGACAGCCGGGGTCGGCAATTATGATGATTATATTGCGCTGGTTCGGAGCCTGACTGAAGGAACCTCTGCGGATTATGCGGATTTCAACCTCTGCCGGGAAAAATACTTTGACCAGACGCCTGATCTTTTTTCTGATGCGGGGCATCTGAATGAAAAAGGCGCAGAGACCTTCAGCCGGGTTTTCGCATCTTATTTTACGGGGAAAATAACAGCTGACGACTTGTTTTATGCTTCTATGGAAGAAAAAATCTCTGCGGCCGGACCGCAGATACTGGGCTTGAGTTACCTGGACTCCGGAGATGGAATGCGCAAACTGAAGATCGTGGATACCTTTTCAGGGAAAGCCATGTATTCTGTCACACTGGAAGGGACGGATGGTATTTCAAAGGTTTTGAAGGACATGGATCCTGACCCGTATTTTGAGATATCACAGGAAGAGCATGGTACCCTTCTTATTCAGGCTGAAGATATTACAGCGGAAATCGGGGTTTGAAATGGTGCTGAATTCTCTCCGTTTTGCTTCCTTTTTCCTGATTTTCCTGTCAGTTTTGCTGATCCTGCCTAAGAAAATACGGAAATACTGGCTGTTGGCCGGTAATTGTTTGTTTTATCTGAGCTGGGAACGCCGGGCTTGTGTCTTTCTGCTGCTTTCGTCTTTGATGATCTGGCTGTGTGGGCTGGGCTTGCGGGGGTCAGCAGACAGTGGTCAGCAGACAGTGGTCAGCAGTCAGAAGACTGAAAGGAGAAAAAGCCTTTTCCTTATAATTCCGCTGGTTTGGAATGTCGGACTGCTGATTTTCTTCAAATATACAGGATCGTTCGCATCTGTCCTCGGGCGGGCCGGGGTCCCGTTTTCAGCTGAAGCGGTTATCGCACCGCTTGGGATCTCGTTTTATACCCTGCGCTGCATCTCATATATGGCAGACGTATGGCGCGGGACCATTCAGCCGGTGAAAAATCCGCTTGACGTGATCCTCTATGTCTCTTTCTTTCCGCAGATCATCTCCGGTCCGATCGAACGCCCGGCAAGATTTTTCAGTGAGCTGGATGCGTTTCAAAAGAAGAACCTGTGGAATTTCAGCCTCATTTGGCAGGGTTTCCTTTTGTTTGTCTGGGGCCTTTTCCAAAAAATTGTTTTGGCAGAGCGTCTCTCTGTTATATCCGCTCATTTCTTTTCTGATTATACGGCTTTCGGTTTTTGGGAGCTGCTGCTCGCTTCGCTTGCTTATACGCTGCAGATCTATTGTGATTTTGCCGGATATTCCGATATGAGCCGCGGTATCGCGGGGATGATGGGTTTCTCATTGATGCGCAATTTCCGTCAGCCTTACCTGGCAATCGGGATCAAAAGCTTCTGGCGTCGCTGGCACATCTCTCTGACGTCCTGGCTGACGGATTATGTCTATATTCCGCTGGGCGGCAGCCGCAGGGGGCTGCTGCGGAAATATGTGAATATCGTGATCGTCTTTCTTGTCTCCGGGGTATGGCACGGCAGTACACTCAATTTTATCTTCTGGGGCTTACTGCACGCGTTCTATCAGATCCTGGCAGATTTATGGGATCGGACCGGGAGGAGGCTTCCGGGCTGGCTGATCTGGTATATAACCTTTGCGGAAGTCAATTTTGCCTGGATCTTCTTTAATGCCGGCGGGCTGAACCGCGGTTTCCGTATCATTCGGCAGATGTTTTCCGGTTTTGCCTTTCCTTCGGAATTGGATACCGGGCTCATTCCCGGAAATCTGGTGGTACTGGGGCTGGGGCTGGCGGTATTGCTTCTGGTTGATGTGCTGCATGAAAGGAAGGTTTCTGTTTTTCGGAAGGTTTTTGCCCTCCCGCTCCCGCTCCGCTGGCTGATCATTCTGATTCTGTTCTGGAGTGTTATCATGCTCGGAATTTACGGCATTGGTTACGACACATCCTCTTTCATTTATGCACAATTTTAGGGAACCGGATCCGATGAATGCTGTACCTCGTTCTGTGTGAATGTCCCTTCGGATCCGGCCAAATGAAAATCTTGCAGGGCAAAAAGGAATGTGGTATAAATTATTATCAGTCCTTCATGTATTGAATTTTCGTTTTTCTATACAAGGAGGAACCTGACAATCGTTGGCTGTGGTATTTACAGCCTTTTCTGATTTTTTTAATGGAGGAATTTATGAAGAAATTTGCGGCACTGCTTCTGGCAGTCATGATGTTGGCCGTTATGGCCGTTCCGGCTATGGCAGAAGGTGATATGAACATCTGTATTATCACCTCTACCGGTGTTGATGACGGCAGTTTTAATCAGGATTGCTATAACGGGATCCTCACCTTCCTTGAAACTCATCCGAATTCAAAAGTAACGGATATCAAGGAAGCGGATTATGCCCAGCTTGTTCCCACAGTCGAAAGATTTGCGGGTGATTATGATGTTTTCGTTCTGCCCGGTTTCAATTTTGCCGCTGTCGGTGATATTGTCCTGAACAACCCGGACAAATATTTCCTGGTTGTTGACTCCACCATCCAGGACAGTGAAGGAAATCCTGTTACCGCTCCCAACGCTTATACCATGACCTTTAAAGAACAGGAATCCGGTTTCTTTGCGGGTGTTGCTGCTGCTCTGTCATCAAAGACAAAGAAGGTCGCAGTTGTAAACGGTATGGCTTTCCCGTCCAATGTTAACTATCAGTATGGTTTTATGAGCGGTGTAAATTATGCCAATCAAAAATACGGAGCCGGAGTTGAATGTGTTGAACTGCCTTCCTTCGCCGCCACCGACCTCTTCGGCAATAATGTCGGCGGGAACTATGTAGGCGATTTCGGTGATGAAGCCACCGGTAAGGTCGTCGGTGAAACCCTCATCGGTCAGGGCGTGGATGTCCTCTTCGTTGCTGCCGGCGCTTCCGGAAATGGTGTTTTCACCGCAGCAAAAGAAGCAAAGGATGTTTATGTGATCGGTTGTGATGTTGACCAGTATAATGACGGTGTCAACGGTGACGGCAATGTCATTCTTACCTCCGTCCTGAAGGTCATGCACTCCAATGTAACAAAACAGTTGGAAGCGATCTATGATGGAACCTTCGCCGGCGAAGACGCAATGCTCGGGGCTGATACCGATTCCACCGGTTACGTTTCCGAAGAAGGCCGCCAGCAGCTCAGCGCTGATGTCCTTGAGAAACTGGCGGAATGCTATGATCTGCTGAAAAAAGGCGAAATCGTTCCTGCCTCCCAGTGGGCTAACAGTCCGACTGATTTCCCCGGCTTAAAGTAAAAGATGCTTCGGTAAAAAATGTCATAAATAAGAGAAGGCGGCTTTGCCGCCTTCCTTATTCATCAGACTGCTGACCACTGATTATTGTACGCAGATCACTGAAATGAGGTTCTATGAGTGAATATATTGTCGAAATGCGTCATATAACCAAAAGATTTCCGGGTATTGTCGCTAATGATGATGTTTCAATCAGTATCCGTAAAGGCGAAGTTTATGCGCTGCTCGGTGAAAACGGAGCAGGCAAATCGACTTTGATGAGCATGCTCTTTGGAATGTATGAGCCGGATTCCGGCGAGATCCTGATCAATGGAAAACCGGTTGTATTTCATTCATCCAATGACGCGACCGCTCAAAGTATCGGGATGGTTCATCAGCATTTCAAGCTTGTCGATACCTATACGGTTGCTGAAAATATTGTTCTCGGCATTGAACCGTTGAAAAAGAAGTTTGGCTTTCTTCCCTGGGTCGATATGAAAAAAGCGAATAATGAAATCGCGGAGCTTTCCAGAAAATTCGGCCTGGAAGTGAACCCGACAGATTTGATTTCTGATCTGCAGGTCTCGGTTCGTCAGCGTGTAGAGATCCTGAAGATGCTTTACCGCAAAGCGGAGATACTGATTTTTGATGAACCGACTGCGGTCCTTACTCCTCAGGAAATTGATTTTCTGCTGGATATTATCGATGGTTTGCGCAAAGACGGTAAAACGATCATCCTGATCACCCATAAGATCATGGAGATCAAGCGCATCGCTGACCGCTGTGCTATCCTGCGCCGCGGAAAATTGATAGATGTGCGGAACGTTGCCGATACATCTGTTCAGGAGATGGCCGATTTGATGGTCGGACATACAGTAAACTTTAACCAGCAGAAGAATAAGGCGAATTTCAGAGAGGAAATTCTTACTGTAGACCATTTGACGGTTAAGAATGAAAACAATTTCGAAGTCGTGAAGGATGTTTCTTTCAAAGTTCACGGTGGTGAGATTTTTGCCGTGACCGGTGTTTCGGGAAATGGTCAGACTGAAATCGCGGATGCAATAACCGGTATGCTGAAAATAGCCTCGGGGACAGTGAAGCTGGAAGGGAAGGATATCACGGAAGCCTCTGTCCGTGAGCGGGCACTCAGCGGCATCTCCTATATTCCCGAAGATCGTCACGGGGTTGGCATGGTGCTGGATTTCACACTCCGCGATAATCTGTCGCTCCGTGAATATTTCAAGGAGCCTTTTTCTCGAAACGGGATCCTGAATCCAGATCAGTTTCAGAAATATTCGGAAGAACTGATCGAACGGTATGATATCCGCAGCGGACAGGGACCGGCAACCATTGTACGCTCAATGTCGGGCGGCAATCAGCAGAAGGCGATCATTGGCCGTGAAATTGAAGAAAAGTCAAAACTGATCATCTTTGTCCAGCCAACGCGTGGTCTGGATATCGGCGCCATTGAAAACGTTCATAAACAGATCCTTCAGGAACGCGATAACGGTGCCGCGATTTTACTGATCTCTCTTGAGCTGGACGAGATCATGGCTTTGTCGGATACGATCGGGATCATTTACCGCGGCGAGCTGCTGAAAATCACGCCCGCAGGAGAGTTGACTTCCCATGAGGTGGGACGATATATGATGGGGGTTAAAGACGCATGAAAAAATTTCTGGCACAGCGTCTTGATGGACGCTATTCCGCATTCTGGGCTTCGGTGTTGGCTATTATTTTGACCCTTATCACGGCCAGTCTGCTGCTTCTGGTTATGGGCAAAGATCCTGTGGTAGCTTTCCAAAGCTTTTTGCAGGGATGCGGCTTTCTGCCGAAAGCCAATTACGGCGGCGGGAGCGGGATGCTTTCGGATCTTTTTGATTTTCTGAATTATCTGGCACCGCTGCTGCTGGCATCCCTTGCTTTTATTGCCGGTTTCAAGACAGGCCTGTTTAATATCGGTATTTCCGGTCAGATGCTGTTTTCCGGTTTTCTGGCAACGGTTTTTATCGGATATAACAAAAGTATGTCTGCCGCCATCGCAAAGCCGCTGGTGATCCTGATCGGTCTTGCGTCAGGCTGTCTGCTGGGAGCGCTTATCGGGTTTTTGAAGTACCGCTTCAATATTCATGAGGTCGTTTCGACGATTATGATCAACTATATCATCAGCTATCTGACAGGCTTTTTTATCAATAATAATTATGTGGATATGATGACACGGACAAGCCGGATCTGTACTGCTGCCGCCCGTCTTACCTGGACGAATGTAAAGATTGGCGGGGTAAACTGTAAAGTGCCGCTGGGAATTGTTATTGCGGTCCTGATAGCTTTTGTGGTACAGTTCCTGTTTGATAAAACTTCCTTCGGTTTTGAATTAAAAGCTGTCGGACTGAATTCCAGATGTGCAAAATATTTCGGGGTAAACGTCGGGAAAAGCGTGGTGCTCTCAATGGCGATTTCCGGTGCCCTTGCAGGCCTTGCCGGCGTATGCTATTATCTGGGATATACCAACACGATCATTCCGAAAACGCTTGCCGGTATGGGGTATGATTCAATTTCAGTGGCTTTGCTGGGCAGCGCGTCACCGATTGGTGCGATCCTGGCATCTGTTATTGTTTCGATTTTCCAGCAGGGAGCCAATTACATGAGCTCCCGTGTCGGGGTTGCAAAGGAAATAGCTTCTTTGATCACCGGAATTATGCTGCTTTATGCAGCATGCGGAAATTACATGCGAATAGTTGCGCATAGTTATTTGCAAAAAGAATTGGATAAGACCTCCAGCAGAGAAGGGAAGGAAAGATAATGGAAAAGGTATTTACAGACGGTCTTTCTTTCGGGATTCCGCTTCTGATCATGGCGGTTGGCGCTATTTATTCGGAAAAAAGCGGTGTTACCAATCTTGCGGTTGAGGGTTTTCAGGGTGTTGGCGCCTTTGTGGGTTCTTTGATCGCGATCCTGCTGATCCCGGTTATGGGGAATGGAAACCAGTGGATCATTTATATTGCTTTGGCTGCAGCAGCTGTTGGTGCAGGGATCTATGCCTGTCTGCATGCTCTGCTGTGTATAAAATTCCATGCGGATCAGGTGATTTCCGGTGTGGTCATCAATATTCTTGCTGTGGCATTGACTTCCTTCTTCACCAGTGCGGCAAATACTGCGATTAATGGGACGGCTTCCAACAAGTTTATTTTAGGTGTTTCGAACCGTTTTACGGTTCCCGGTCTTTCAAAGATCCCCTGGATCGGAGGCCTTTTTACAAATATGTATCCCTTCGAGATCATTATCATTGTGCTGGTGATATTCTTCTGGTATCTGATGAATAAGACCCGTTACGGAATGAGACTGAGAGCCTGCGGGGAGAATCCTCAGGCTGTGGATGCTGCCGGCGGTGATGTAAAAAAGACCCGCTGGATCGCGGTTATGATTTCCGGGGCGCTCTCCGGTATCGGCGGGATGTGCTTCGCTTATTCGCTTTTGGCGAATTTCTCCCCGTCAATATATCAGGGATACGGTTATCTGGCTATCGCCGCAATGATTTTCGGAAACTGGAATATCGGTTCAACCGCTTTGGTCTGCCTGATCTTCGGTTTTGCCAAATCCGGCGGTTATCAGCTTTGTATTGCTATGGGACTGCCGAGTAATTACTCTGATTTGTTCCTGATGCTGCCTTATGTGCTGACAATGCTGCTTCTGATCTTTTTCTCAAAGAAAAACCATCCGCCCAAAGCAGTTGGCCAGCCCTGGGATAAAGGGAAACGCTGATTTTCGGGTCAAAAGGGATCTGAATCAGGTTTCGTGTAACCTTAAAATAAAAAGATACTGTCGGGGGACACGCGCTGAGCAAGCTCACGCGTGTCGAGCAAGCTCACGCGTGTCCCCCGACAGTATTAACCGGGACGCGGGGATCACTTTCGCTCCCAGCTGAATTTATTCCGCGTCCCTGCGAAGCACTCCCTCCCGATGGCTTTTCAAAATTATAATTTTCGGCAGCTCCGGGAAGCCGGAAGAACTGCTGGCCGCTTTCGGTCTCGATGGAAAAGGTATTGCGGAACAGGTGGAAAACTGGCTGAATAAATAACCGTCAATATCATCGGCATATTCATAAAAAACGGGGCTGCCGCAAATAAAAAGCCCCAACAACAAAGAAATAAGAGGCTGTCCCAAATGTTGGGGCAGCCTTCTGGTTTAATTGACGAATGAGAATATGTCCGGGATAATTAACCTTAAAAGTACCCGCCGAATTTTCGAGTAAGTCTGATAAAGAGCCGTTAAGCGGGGGTATGGGGGGCGAAGCTCTTACACCGCATAAAAAATCAGGCGAAGCCTTTACCTTACGGTGTAAGCCCCCGGAAACCAGGCGCGGGAAAGTTCCCTGAATTGCAAGAGAAGCTTAATCCCGCGCCTTGCGAAGCATAGACTTCGAATTGCAAAGTGAGCTCTTATCGTAAAAAAGTTATGAGACAGAGCATATAGAAACTCATAAAAAATCATGAGAGAAGAAAGGAAAAGGCAGCCCGTTGCCGCAGGCTGCCAGGTAAAAAATGATGTCCTTACGCAATATTTTACAAGGAAATGATAACACCGGAAATTCTCCATACGGAGCAGGGTGCAAACATGACCCATCTGGTGCCGGATCCGGTACCTCTCTCGAAAACCGGAAGGGGGCTCTTATATGACCGCGCTGCACAATGATAAGGGCGGTTCCTTCTCTATGGAACCGGGCATGCTGATCGTCAATTATGATATGTACCGAATGGAGAAGGTTGATGCGGTGCGGCTGACCCGGGTGTTTGAACATATCGATTGATTTGCCTGCCATACAATTTTTTGTATTTCTTAAAGAAATCGATTATAATCTTGTCATCTGATAAGTGAGTCAGGAAAAAACCCTCCTGACTCGGGAGTAGGGGTTATCCCGGAGGATATTTGTATGGTCGTTTTATCCCCCTCATTTTGTATATGCGGTGATGAAAACCGTTTTCCTTCTGCACTTTTCCTTCTGCACAAAAAACGATATGCGGTTCCGGCCGCCTTTCCATGATCCCACCCCATCCAAAGCAGTGCTTTGAGATCGGGCGGAATTCCGCTTTTCTGCTGCTGGCTCTTGTGCTCTTCATGGCAGCCTTTCTGGGGCAGGGAACAGTCCACGCTTTTCCGGAGGACACTTCGAAGTGTTTGTATAGCAGTCTGGCATATGCCAGCTATATGGAAAATATGTCAGGTGTGCCAGTTAAATTTTGTATTTACGAAGAAAACAATGATACCATTTTCGAAATTTACTGCGCCTCTGATCAATGCAGTAACTGGCACTGGCCGGATGGCGACGGTACTATTAGTGATAATACTCGCCCATGGACTTATCGTGGATATAATGATTATGTTACTAAAGTTATTGTCGGCGGCGTTAAGCATATCGGAAACGATGCATTTAATGATTTTTCAAACCTCACATCCGTAGAGATCTCAGACGACGTTGAGAGCATCGGGAAAGGAGTGTTTTTTAACTGTTCCAAGCTTGAAAATCTGATCATTCCTCCGGGTGTAATAAACATTGGTTCTAATGCCTTCTCAGGTGTCAAGGGTCCTGTGTATGCCCCGGCAGCTTCCCTGCCCGAAGATCCGGGAGAGGGCAGCTACACAATCTTTCCCTATTCTGCATTCACGCTTGGTCCACAGGCAGGCAGGGTAACGCTGCAGTCCGGAACAGAAACACCTGAGGTTCTCAAAAAATATAATACGACTGATGTCCAATATTTTTTAGAAAATAGCCCTGTCGGTCTGACAGTCGATCCCAGCAGCGATTTTGTCAAAGTCTCGGCTGTTTCGGATAATACCCCCCTGAGTTTGACCCGCAGCGGCAGCGTGTTTTCCCTTTCCATGCCGGCAGAGAGCGTAACGTTTTCAACAGCAGCGGTCCGCCTTTCCGTGGACCCCCTGACCTATAACGGTGAGGAGCAGACCGCGGTCACGGTGAAGGACGGAAACACCACACTGACCGCCGGCACTGATTATGAGGTCACATTCCTGCAGAACGGTACGGGGATCACACCCAAAAACGCCGGGATATATACCGCGGTCATCACCGGCAAGGGCAGCTATATCGGGAAGGCTTCGGTAAGCTTTACCGTAAATAAAGCCGATATCACACCCACAGTCACGATGAGTGATTACACTTACGGCGGAACGGTTCCCGCACCGGGGATCGCTGAAGGCGGGAACCCGGGCAGCGGTGCGGTAACGTATTATTACAGTACGGTAAACAGTACCGGGAACGGTATAAAGTGGGAAAACATTACCGGGACCACGCTCGAAGCCGGCACATATTATATGTATGCCGTTGTTGCCGAAACCGACAACTATAAAGAGGGA
>CACYHU010000061.1 GCA_902774215.1 uncultured Chloroflexota bacterium | reverse complement strand
AGTAGCCTCCTCTTTGCTTGTGGTAATCCCATCATTGTCGACTTCATTTTACTGGTAAATCCACGTGTTCGCAAATGGGGCTACTTCATATTATCTAATACCTATAACCTACAACCTACATCCCACACACTATCCCCTACATCCTACATCCTATTAACTATCTCCCCCATCGCGTAGGAAAAAGAATTTGCGCTCAGCGCAAACAGCCAGGGGCGGCTGATCGTTTGAGCGTGTTTTTTATACAGCAGCGCCTCCGTGATAACAGCCAGTGTTTCCAGGAGCAGTGTCGCCAGACCGTAGTTTACCGGAAGATGGCGGAAGCGTATGAAATACGCGGCAAAAACAACGACCGGATTCGTCAGGATATTCACAAGCACCGTGAGGATCAGGTCATGCCAGTCCCGAACACCCCACAGCAGCGCGTAAGCGAGCTCCAGAACCAGCGTAAGGCTCAGACTGATCAGCCATCCCCTGATCATCAGGCTCCAGTTGATCATTGAAGTTCTCCCTTCCTGAATCCGATGCACAGAAGGACCGCGGAGAGCAGCGCTGTCAGGCTGTAGCACCAGTCGGGCAGCCCGGTGAGTGAGGGAGAAGCTATGATGGGAACCAGACCGACAAACAGAGCCAGTGTCAGCGTGCCGAAAGCGAAACCTTTCACGCCCGGCAGCATCCGTCCCAATGCACCGAGTGTGACGGGCATGGTCATGTTGAACAGGAATACAGCCAATACCCCCGCGGCGGGATGTGATGCAAACAGAAACAGTAGTGCGGCGGCACCGAGCGTGATCAGCGAGGACCTGACTGCTCCCAGCCGGTCTGCCAGAAATCCGCCCGCGGTTTTACCGAATACAACGGCGCAGGTGTTGATCACTGCCCACTGTCCGATGGATTTCCATGGGAAAGCCATACTTGATCCGGCGAAGGAACGCAGGCAGACCACGAGGAAGAAACAAAGCGCCGCGGGAATAACACCGGGTTTCCGGATCCCCTTGAAAGAAACCGGGACATTCCCTGAACGGCGCAGCAGATGGCAGGCGGCTGCGGTGACAAGGATCAGGATCCCTATGATGATCAGCCCTCCGACCACCCAATACGCGTTCAACGCTTTTGCCCGTCCCAGCCGGGTGCCGAAAAAGATCCCGAAAGCGCCGGGTGAGACGAAAATACCCAGCTTCGCGCAGCGTTCGCCGCAATCGTTCAGCGTGTCGATCCCCCCGCCCAGGTGAAAGAGCGCGTTCCCGAGTCCGGCAATGATGCAGGCAAGCACCGCGTTTTTTGCCAGAAACGCAGAAAGCGCGGTGATCACACAGCCCAGAGCAGCCATGACCGCATTCTTATTGATCCTGTCGCACAGCAGCCCCAGCGGTGCCTGCATGGCAAAGGCGCAGAAGTTATAAAGCACCAGGCAAAGCGACCATTGCCACGGGTTCAGAAAACGGCTGTAAATAAAGTAAGCACAGCCGAAATCAACACAAAAGTGAGCAAGAGAATAAACCCAGAGCATATACTAATTATACATAAAAAAACAGGACTGTCACCTTCGGCTCAGGTCTGAGTCTTCAGTGACAGTCCTGTTTCGTATCGAAACTACAGCGGTTTTGCGAACACTACACGGCGGTTGAGATACCCTCCGCCGATGGATTCGTTTTCACAGGTAACAAGGACCAGTGAACCCGGTTCCCTTTCGGCAATGGCAGCCAGGTCATCGAAGCCGTCCGGTTCCAGAAGTTCATTTGCGAAAACACTGAAGCGCATCATATCCCCGTCAGCACCGCTGACAAAAATACGGTCATTCTCCTGCAGGGAGGAAAGCGTGGCAAACGGACCGTATTCCGTGGTGTTAAGGGTATTATGTGCCGCAATGACACTGTAACCCTTACCCGGTTCAGCGCTTCCTGCCAGCAAACCGGCGTTTGATCCAAGCCATTCCACCGGCCAGGCATTGTTTTCAAAAGGAATTTCGACCAGATCCGTCCCTACATTCAAAGAAGGGATCTGAAGGAAGAAACCCATGTTCCTGTATTCAAGGGTCTCAGGCTTCAGTGCGAGATCCGTAACATGGCGTGAAGAAAAGCCTGTGTTCGGCAGAATGCAATCGCTGCAGAGCCGGACAAAACTGGTTCCGGGGTCATCCGGCTGCGGTGCGGGCGGGACAGGTTCGGGCGGGACAGGTGTATTGTCTGTTATTTTCCAAAGCTGAGCCCCAAAATAAGGATTTGCCGTTCCCAAATACAGTTCATCATTCAGGACAGCGAAGGTTCTTGCACCATAGTTATAGGGATCTTCGAGCCCGTTATCCACGACGCGGTTCCAGTGATATCCATCCTCAGTGACGAAAAGGTCAAAACCTTTCCGTGCGTTTTTGATGATCTTTCTGGCACTGACCCAGTAACGCAGCCCGTCAATATCAAAGAAATTCAGGATATCATCAATGAGATCCTTCAGTGAGTCCGTCCCTTCGCCGAAGGCTTTTTCTTCCGGAGCTTTTCCGGAGAACTGATCTTCTGCTCCGTACAGACCATCCCGTGCTGCCTGGAGAGCCAGCATATCGTCGAGAATATCTTCAACCTCATACTCATCCTGATAGAATTTTTCCAGGCTGGTGACGGCTTTTCCAGCCGCGCCGGAATATGCCAGTTCTTTTTCATCCTGTTCCGTATCGGCATCCTTGGGCAGCATATTCAGCAGCTCCTGTATTCTTTCCAGGACTGACCCGTCAAGCAGGCCTCTTATCCTTTCCGGAAGCTGAATGCCGTTTCTGTCCAGCCATCGCAGGGTGCGTTCCGGAGTCAGGCCGAGATAATAAGCGTAAACAGATGAAGAATCAAATGTTCCGGCGTATAACTTCCCGTTATGTTCAATGAATCGCCAGACATAATCATTCGTGGTCCCCTCAAGCAGCAGATTTGCCGGTGTTACAGGCTTGATGTTTTCATTTTCATCCATTACCCACATGCGCTGGGGATGGGCCATCACTTCATAGATCGGCCCGAAAATCTGTGAAAGCTTCGGGCTTTTTTGCAATTGCAGCATACAGCTCAGCTTTGATAATGCTTTTGTTACAGTCTGTGTCTGGATCGATGTGGCATTGTCAAAGCTGCCGATATACATTTTCCCCTGAAAGACGAAGGGCGTCGCTGCGGATTCCAGAAGGCCGCTTGATGTCGGATTCAATATCAGGCACTCACCATAATCGCTTCTGCTGCAGCCGTAATCCGCTTTGTATTGTTCGTTCAGTGTTTCTACGTTTTCATCCATTGCCAGCGGATATTTTCCGTTCCTGCCGACGATTTCAGTCCATGTCCATCCGAAACTGTTTGGTTTAACGCCGCCTCTTTCACCGCGGAACAGGGCCCATCCGCTATCGTATGCCAGGATCAGATAAAGCCTGCCGTTATAACTGCAAAGGTCCCAGACATTTCCCCCGCCGCTTGCATACACTTTCGCGCGGGCATATTCCCCGAAATCCTCATAATCGGCAACGAGCGTGTTCCAGTTTTCAGCGTCTGTACCTGCTGTTTCCGGAGCCAGACGGCGGATCACGATTGGCAGCGGACGCTGAGCCGGAAGGGCATTGCCCCATTGCTGCCGCCATTTGGGATATGTTGTGTCCTGTCCGCCGAAATAAACGGTTTCACCGGTTCCATCGTCATAAGTACAGCCGGCCCGCAGACTGCTGGTCAGCCCGATCGTCTGGTAGACTACGTCAGCCTTGTCGTCCTGATCAACGCGGACAAGCTGAAGCATATGGACGCCCAGGGAACCAAAGTAGAGATTGCCCCTGTATTCCACAACGGAGCGGAAAGAAGCCGTCTCTGCTGAGACATCTGCATTATTGAGAATGCTGCCCTGTTGATCTGTGTAGTAAAGCACGCCATCCTCTCCGCGCTTCGTCTGCAGCTGATAGATCACCTTTGAGGTTCCGTTTGCGGGATCAAAACGGATGATCTGGGGAATATATTCTTCATCTGCAAGGTTGACCGGGACATCACCCCCGGTGATAAGATCCACCGCATTGTTCAGGAGTTCTTTTGTAAAGAGTGTATCCGGGTTCTGGTCGGCAATGCTTTTCGCCACGGAATTCAGCGAGGCGCCAAACAGCGTCCGGTTTGTACCGATATAGATATAGTTTCCGCGGGAAGCAACTGCCCAGGCATAACTGTTCAGACGGTTGGCAGGAAATCCGGTCAGGTCGTTGGTGTTGATGCCGTCCGGCTGTCTTTCACCTGCAGCGGGATTTGAAATTTTTGTGAAGGTGTAGCTGCCGTAATCACGGGTGATCGGGTCATCACCGTCAGCAGCCAGAACGCTGCGGTTCATTCCCGGTAAAAGGATCAGCATTAATGCCAATACAAACAGAAGAGACCGTACTGGTCTTTTGCCGGCTTGTGAACAGTCCTTACTGCCGGATCCCTTTTGTAACAACAGGGCGGAAATACGCAATGAAAATAAGACGGATTTTCTCATTTTCTCTCCTTACTCTCAATAGAGATAATCCTGAAAATTAATCTGAAATTACCGGCTTCTCCCTGCCGTAACTTTAGAATGATAATATGTATCTATTCAGAACTTGCCGGGGACGGTTCCTGACGTAGGAGGGAACTGTCCTCTCGCTTTCGCAGGAAAAGTCCTTTTTGGTTTTGAACAGTTACGATAATATTATAATAGAGGAATAGAAAAACAGATAAAACTCATGGAAAAACGCTTTTTTGCATCAGATCGTTCAGCAGGTCATGTGCAGATTTGTCAAAAAACTTTCCCGCCGCCAAAGTTCAATCCCCGAATTCAGAATGGAAATCACGTTTCTCGTCAAATGCATCGGTTTTTTCGATTTCGATCTCACCGAAATTTGTCTCCTGATGGATCGTTACCGCGTTTTGCTTGATCAACTCCAGCATTGCGAGAAAGGTCACCACGGTCTCGTTCTTATTCCCGCTCCGCAGCAGGCTTGAAAAACGGATGCTTGCGGCTTTGCGGATCCGGTTCACCAGAAGCCGGATCTTGTCATGGATGCTGAGGCGGGGCTTTTTCATCACGGTTTCCAGAGCCTTCGCCTTTTTCGGCGGTACAAAGACCCGCGCGGCGATCCGGGCGAGCATCTGCCCGTTCCAGCCGGAAATATCGAGCGCCGGTTCGATCCCGATATCCGGGACGCCTGTCCGCAGCCAGGCGTGCAGCCGGCGGTCTTCCCGTTCAGCAAGCGAATCTGAAAGTATTTTGAAGCGCCGGTAGGTGATGAGCTGCTGCGCGAGGGCTTCGCCGCTGTCTTCATCAACGTCCGTGATATTGACCTTCTGCTTTGGCAGAAGTGCCGCGGATTTGATCTGGATCAGCCGGGCGGCGATAACAACAAAGGCTGAGACTTCGGTCGGGTTTTCCTCTTTCATGGCACGAACATATTCCAGAAACTGGTCAGTCACCTGCGCCAGGGAAAGCACGGTGATGTCCAGTTCCGCTTTTTCGATCAGATCCAGCAGCAGATCAAGCGGCCCCTGGTAAAGGTCGGTTTTAATGCGGTATTGACCGGAGTGAAAAAAAACGGGCTGTACTGCCATGCTCTTATTATAAATCAAAAACAGCGGCAGTTCGTTGCCGAACCGCCGCCGAAAGGAGGAGCATGAAAAAAACATCCAATTTATCTGAACTAATATTACCATTATTTTTTTCTTAAAGACAGCGTTTTGAAAAAAATATGATTAATAAATTTTAAGAACAAAACAATTCCTAACATATTTTTCGCTTTTGTTGTGACAAATGTCATATTCTTAATGAATTTTAACTTTAATCCCTTTTCAAATCTTAAAAATATGGTATATTATTGACTAAGGTAATCTTTGGAGAGAGAGCAACCGTACAGAGGATTCATGGCCACGTAAAACAGCCATGAATTTCTCTTTAAACAGCCGGCTGTCGACAGCATGCAGCAGGCAGATGCCGGTTCACGGTCTGTTGATGTTCCTGTGATTATTTTTATTAAGAATACATATCAGAGAAGGAAGGTCCGGCCTTCCGGAAAAAAGGCTTTGACGCTCTGGAACATTCCCTTGATTTATGATCAGGATTTAGCAGAATAGTATCATGTGTGACAGCACCTTTTTTATCTTTTCTTTACCAGCTTCAATTTGGTCAAAAAACCGGTCTTGCAAAGACGACCCGGCGATTCTGATATCCGCCATCGACCATTTCGTTCCCGCAGATGACCGGGATGAGAGAGTTGTCCTCACGCTTCGCGATGGAAGCCATCTTCTGTATATTGTCAGGTTCCGGCAATTCATCGGCGCAACGCCGATATAAATGATTATTTCTTGCAGTTCTATTGTCTTTATGATATAAATATTTTTATTCGATAAGTAATTCATCGTGAGTTTTCAATCCCTGCTGCATAATAGTTTCGTCATGACAATGACTGCATCGGAAAACTCCCTGAATGAGCTCCCGGATGGTGATCTTTATTCGGAGAATTTTATCCGCTGGTGTTGTGCAGCGATAAATGAAATATTTTATTACGCGTGCAATGTGAGCCATAAAAATGATCAGGAGCAGGTCTGAATGAAATACAGCATTGATACATATCCATTATATAAAGATGAGAAGAAATTTGCCTTTGTCGTTCGGGCAAAGGTGAGAATGAAGGAACCGGTAGATATTGATATTCTAAGGATGGCTGCCAATAAAGCCATCAAAAGATATCCTTATTTTGCCAAAAAAGTTGAGATCGATGAAACCGGTTCTTACAGATGTATGCCGAATGATAAAGAAGTTTCGGTGCTTCCGATGGGAGAAAAAACGCCGTACCTTTGCAGCGAAGCGGTAAACGGCCATTTACTGTTCCTGGAGTGTGACGGAAGGGATATCTATTTCAATATTTCTCATACAATGTGCGGAGGCCGCGGATTGCAGCCCTGGGTTATGACAACCGTCTGGCAGTATGTGGCTGATAAATACGGCATAGTGCCCAACGCGCCATCTATTCGGAAATCGTACGAACCGCTCCTTGACGGAGAAATGGATGAACCTTCTTTGGATATGCTCCCTCAAGAGGAACCGATTTACGAGTATAAAAGCAAGAATCCCAAAGTTTTGATTTTTGATTATTTAAACGGATTGTACAATCCCTTTGTTCGGAATAATAATTACCGCGTGCTTACTTTTTCGCAAAAGGATGTATTGTCTTTTGCCAAAGGGAACGACGCCAGTGTGGCAGCGTTCTTTCTGATTGTCGTCGCAAAGGCGCTCGATAAACTGCTACCGGCAAAAGACGCTGTTATTGGCGGAGAAATTGCACATAACATGTCTGCCAATATCGGTCTTAAAAATGCACATTGCGACATCTTAAGTCACATCCATATTGATTATACAAGAGAGCAGCTTCAGATGGAGATGGAAAAACTGGGAACAATGACCAGAGGACAAATCATTTTGCAGACAGATCCGTCTGTAAGCTGTAAAGAACTGAGACAGAAGCTTGAACTTTTCGAAAAACTTGACACCATTCCGGGAATTAAGGCGAAAAGAAAATATATGAAAGAACATGACCTGTCAACGGGTAAAAATGCCAGACACGGAACATACTATGTTAACTATACGGGGCAGATGGATTGGGGTGATGTTGCCGATTATATCGAGTCATATGTCCTGATCGTGGAGGGACATTTGATGCTTGAGGTAACTTCTGCAGGCGATAAGATATTTGTCTGCTTTATGCAGATCCTGAATACGGATAAATACATCAATGCATTCCGGGATGTACTTAATGAACTGGGCATATCATTTACATCAGAGGGTCCGTTTCCCAAGAGACTTCCGAAACATCAGCTGCCCGGGAATTAGGAACGGTATACATCATACAAAACATATGATTAAGATCATAAGCAAGGAGCTGTCGCAAATTATCATTTTGAAAAGCCATCGGGAGGAAGTGCTTCGCAGGGACGCGGAATAAACGTCATCTGCCTGCGAAAGTGATTCCCGCGTCCCGGTTAATTCAGTCGGGGAACACGCGCTGAGCAAGCTCACGCGTGTTCCCCGACACCCCTGTATAAGCTGCTGAGTCACTCCGTTGATGATGCGATCATTCATTTGATTTCTCAAAACAAAAGATGAGCCGTTTCGCGTTTATTAAAGGCGCCAAAGCCGGCGGGTGACTGAAGGTCAGCCCGACTGGCCGGCAATATCTCCATGGTGCGGGAGGTTCTCCCGCCGCCAGGACCTGCTGCCCGCCTGCCAATGCGAAGCATTTGCTTTTGATGGTATTTTAGAAAAAAGCTGCCGTACAAAGATGTGCGACAGCCCCTTTTTTCATTTCCCGGAAACCCGACATGTTGATCCACACCCTTCGTCATCACGTCAGATTTGCGGATTTTTATAAAATTGTATTATTCTCTCCCGTCTGCAGCTGCTGACCACAAACCGGCAACTGCCCGCTGCCTGCTGCCTGCTATCCGCTGCCGACTGCCTGCTGCCTACTGGCCTACAGCCAGCCGTCCTGTCCCGATGATCCTGCCGCTCTTGCGGTGGAAGAGGATGATGCTGTCGGAGATGAAATCCATATTCACGTAGGAACCGATGGTGAAGATCGTGTTCCCGAAAACGACGCCGGTCAGGAGGTAATCCCCCACGCGGATCTTGACTGTCGACTCCATACCGGTCGGCATTGCGCCGTAGATCTCCCCCTTGATTTTTCCGTTGTCGTTGATGGAAATAAACTCCGGGCGGACACCGATGACGAAATCCTCGTCGGTCAGGACCGGTTCTTCCTGCATCAGGTCATCTTCGTCATCAACGCGCTGTATGTGGTATTTGAAGACCTCATCCTTGTTGTTCTTTTCGACATAATCCTTCTCTTTGGCACGTTCGCGGAGCTCGGCCGCGTCCGCATCGAATTTTGCCTGAAGATCGGTGAGCCATTTCCTGTAATCCGGCACATCCTTGCCGCTGAACATCACTTTCAACCCGTCAAGGATGGTCAGCTCAAATTCACCTTTCTCATTCTGCCTGCCCTTCGCTTCAATGAAGTTGATCGACGGGTTCCCGACGAAATCAGCCACAAACAGGTTGTTCGGGTGACCATAGACCGTGAGCGGCGGCTGATACTGCTGCAGGACACCGTTGTTGATGAGGCAGATGTTGGTGGAAAGCGTCATGGCTTCCATCTGGTCATGCGTCACATAAACGAAGGTGGATCCGGTTTCCACGTGCAGACGCTGCAGCTCATAGCGCATTTCCAGTCTCAGCTTGGCGTCCAGGTTCGAGAGCGGTTCATCCATGAACAAAACAGAGGGCTCCGGTGCCAGCGTACGTGCAATTGCCACACGCTGCTGCTGTCCGCCGGAAAGCTCTGCCGGGTAGCGGTCCATGAACATGGAGATCTTCACGATGCGCGAGACGCGGCGGACGGAGAGATCGATCTCTTCCTTCGTCAGTTTCCGGACCTCGCGGACGACCGAACCTCCGGAGGTGTATTCATAGTTTTTGTTAAGGTTATTCGTCTTGA
Source organism: uncultured Chloroflexota bacterium (assembly GCA_902774215.1). GTDB lineage: Bacteria > Chloroflexota > Anaerolineae > Anaerolineales > Anaerolineaceae > Flexilinea. The sequence continues at coordinate 29,885 of CACYHU010000061.1, read as the reverse complement.
CCGAGGCGGCAGCTTTATCAGCCAGTGCTTTGGCTTCCGCTTTGACATCCTTGCCGCTCTCCAGATGGTAGCCGACCAGCTTTTTGGCGGTAAACTGGGAGATCGTGAATGCGTCGATGAGTTTGATGACAGCTTTTTTCTCGTTCAACCTGCCGGATTTATCCTTGCACTCCTCAAGGACTTTTATCACATCCTGCGGATTGCTCAGGATCTCCGCGAGTCTCGCGTTGTTCTTTGCCTCAAAGTCGATCTTCGGCATTTCCTCTTTGATGTTGGAAAGGCCGAAAGAGATGTTTTCATAAACCGTCATGTTCGGCCACAGCGCGTAGTTCTGGAACAGGAAGCCGACTTTTCGTTTGTTCGCAGGGATATTGATCCCTTTGGATGAATCAAAAACCACCCGGTCACCGATAGTGATCTTCCCTGATGTCGGGGTTTCCAGACCCGCGATCATGCGCAGGGTGGTGGTCTTTCCACATCCGGACGGCCCCAGCAGGGTCACGAACGCGTTATCGTCAATGACCAGGTTCAAATTATCAACGCCGTAGTAATTGCCCCAGCGTTTCGTTACATTTTCCAATCTGATTTCGGGCATGATTATCCTCCAATTCCTTCATCCAGGCTTGCCCCGGTAACTTTGTTCACGATGGCATTGAATACCAGGATCGTGATGATCAGGATCAGGTTGATACCGCTTGAGAACGCGTACAACCCCATTTCGTCGAAATAGTCCAGTGTGGTGGAGAGGATGAACCCCTGCACGCACAGCAGCATGAACAGGCTCAATTCACGCAGGCAGGTCATGAACGGCAGCAGATAACCGCTGATGATGGATGACTTCTGGATCGGGATGATGATGCGTGTCATGCGCTTGATCCAGGGAATGTCCTGGATGATGGCAGCCTCTTCGATCTCACCGGAGAGCTGAAGCATGGAGTTCAGCGCGGACCGGGAGGCGAAGGGAATATATTTGACTGTACCGACGATGATCAGGATCCAATAGGTGTTGAACAGGTTCAGTTTCTCACCGGAAAGCAGAATAAAGTAAGCCACACCCACTGCGATGGAAGGCATCAGGTAAGGCAGAAAAGCGACTGAGTTTACATAATTCGCCCATTTGCTGCGCCGGTCTTTGGAAACCGCGTAGCCGACCAGCGTACCGATGGTACCGGCGGTCAGCATACAGGCAACGCTGACGAGCAGTGTTCCAAAGAAAGCTGTCCAGATCGTTTTGTTATGGAGAATACCCATCTGCCCGTAAAGACCGTTTTCCGTGATGTTTTCCGAGGTCGCCCACCATTTGGTCGTCAGGTTTTTCGTGTCCCCGGTGTAAAGGAATGAGTAGTCGCCCGGGTTTGGCAGGAAGGTCTCAAAAGCAAAGGAGATGATCGGGAAGATCGAGGTGAAGAAAGTGAGGATCACCAGGATGATGGCAATGACATAACGGCCGGTTTTGCCCAGGTTGATCTTGGAGATCTGTCCGGATTTCCCGGTGACGGTCGTATAGCTCTTGCGTGAGGTCAGGCTCATCTGGTTGACCATCATGATCGCCACACCGAAGATCATCATAATAATGGCAAGAATGGAAGCTTCACCGGTGTATTTCGAGTTCATGGAAATATATTTGGTGGAGAGCGTGGTCAGGCCCAGATAATGCGGGACCGGGTATGACCCCATCGCGGAACCGAAGACCAGCAGAATGGTGGAAAGGATCGCGGGTTTCACCATCGGCAGTGTCACCCGGGTCATGATCTTCCATTTCGGGGTGTCGAGAATGGTTGCCGCCTCTTCCAGGTTGGCGTCCATGTTCTTGAAAATGCCGCCGATCAGAATATAGGCAAACGGTGCATAGTGAAGGCCCAGCACCACCAGACTCGGGAACAGCCCCTGGCACCACCATTTCGGCATCGTTATGCCAAACAGCGAGGCCAGCAGCCCGTTTGATGTTCCGGTCACCTTATTCGAGTTGAACAGGTTCTGCCACACCACTGCCAGCGTCCATTGCGGCATGATGTACGGGAAAATGAAAATTGAACTGATATATTTTCGCCAGGCCATGTTGGTCCGCGTTATCAGAAACGCCACAATGCCGCCGAACAAAATCGAAACCACGCAGGTACCGACCGCCAGGTAGACCGTGTTCAGCAGCGGCGTCCACAAATTCTTTTTCGCGAGTTTGCTGGTGAACAGGTCGATATAGTTCATCAGTGTGAACCCGCTGGTGCGCCCGCTGGCTTTTTTCTCCAGATTGGCATCGATCGTCCCGGGATGGATCGTAAAAGTATCCTGCACGATCGCGACGATCGGTGCGACAGTCGTGATCGTCAGAATGATACCGAAAATGAGAAGGATCACATTCTGCGGTTTCGAAAAATAGGTTTTTACTTTGTTCATCCGGATCGTGAAGGCTGAAACCTGTTGTGTTTCCTGCTTTACCATACACTTCTCCTCTCTGCATAGTTGATAGTTGTTAGTTGGTAGTTGATAGTTTTCAGCAATTCACAGGATCACTTTCCGGTATTCAACGGCAATCTGCCAACTGCCAACTGCCAACTGTCAACTTTTTATAAAAAGCCTTCGGATGCTTTTACACACCCGAAGGCATAAAATCAATACTTTACAAAAGATTATTCACCGGAATATTTATCCAGCATTTCGATCCAGGAACCGACGGTGAAGGAAACTTCATCGCAGTACACAGGATCTTCGAGGACCAGGCCGCCCTCATTGACCCACCAGTCATAACCGCGGTCGTTCATGGCAGCGAAGGCAACGGTGCCGTCTTCAGCCATACCGCCGGTCATGTGATGGAATCTTTCTTCGTTCGCTTCAGCGACTTTCGGGTTGGAGGAATAACCGCCAAGATCCTTACCCCAGGCAGAGAAACCGTCAACGGTTTCGGTCATGTAGGCGATGAACGCGCAGGCAGTCCAGGGCATCGGGCTGTTATCGGTCACGAACAGGTAGTGGCAGTAGCCATAACCGCCGAAGCCTTTGTAACCATCTTCATAAGCGGCAACTTTGATGTTGTTCTTGGAGACGGAATCGGATTCTTCAACAGAGCGCAGCTTGGAGTAAACCAGAAGGCCGAACTGGTCGGTTGCGGATTTGTCAACCAGGGTGTTGCAGATCGGGCCGTCATCGGTCTGGGCGTTGTAGGATTCGACCCAGAGTTTGATCCATGCCAGGGCATAGGCGCCGTTTTCGCCGAGATCCAGATCATAGGCATCTTCTTCAACTTCTTCGATCACAGCTTCGAAATACGGCTTTTCATTTTCCGGAAGAGCATCGAAAGCGTCCTTCAAAGCGTCGGCATATTTGTCAGCGGTCAGCATGTAGAGGAAGTTCTTACCGACAACTTCGGAGTCGATATCCATGAACAGACCATGTTCGCCTTCAGCAACGAAATCCCAGACATTGTCATAGGTCTTTTCACCGGTGCAGTTGTATTCGAAGATCTTGTTCAGGGTCTGCAGCGGGAGATAGCCTTCGTATTCGCCTTCGGCGTAGCCGTTGGCTTCAGCCCATTCCTTCGGGATGAAGGTGTCGAGGATGCCGGTCTGGACCATTTTGGATTCGATCTGGTTGCCGTCCTGGATCAGGACCATGGTGAAGGTACCGGTCTCTTTCAGGGAGTCAGCGGTCAGCTGATCGAAGATCTTGTTGTTCTTCGGCTGCTGCCATTCGAATTCCATGTTGTAGGACGGATCGATGGTCTTCAGATAGTCGATGAACAGCGGCAGGGCGGATTTACCGCGGCTGGAGTTGCCGACACCGTAGAACATTTTACCGTTGGATTCTTCAATGGCTTTCTTTGCCAGTTCTTCAAGGGTCATGGTCTGGGCCTGCTCGATAACTTCTTCGACATCTTCGCGGGCGGAAGCGGCCATGCAAAGGCTCATCGCCATCAAAAGGGCGAGTAAAACAACAACGAATTTTTTCATATTACAATTCCTCCTTGAATTGATTTGCCTTTTACAGCAATAGTGCCAATAATTATATATCAAAATCCTTTTCGTGTATGTCAGGCGGCAGATTTCAAAAAATCACCGGAGCAATGTCACAAAAGTCACCTTACATCTGTCATGCTTTTCCGAACGAAGCACACGTTGACCGGCATCTTGCTGCGGCAAAGTCCGCACAAAAGCCCAGTCATCTGTGCTGTGCTGCCTGAGCTGATCCCCGCACAAAAGGCCTGTCGTCCGGCACCCCGGCTGATTTGCAAATGTGAATGCGCTGATGAGATGCTTATGAACTACAGAACAATATCAAGAGGAAGAACATCTGTCGAAAACGGGGGTGTCGGGGGCAGCGGGTGACAAGGTCAGCCCGCGCCCCCGACTGAAAACAAAGGCGCGGGAAGGATCTCCAGCTGCCTGCTGACGCCCGCTCCGCGCCAGCTGCGCAGCAGCATAAACCCCGGCAGGCAATTTGCCGTTCATCTTTCGGCTCATTTTCTCTGAAATAGCCAATAATCAGTCTTTTCTAAAAATTGAAAAAGGCCGCGGAACGCGGCCTTTACAATATCTGAACTTTGAACTTTATCTATTTCCGGTTATTTCCCCGGCTGTTATTGTTCCTGCTGCTGTTATTTCCGCCGGGACGGTTCCCGACGCTGCCGTTTCCGCTGCGGCGGCCGCCATTGCCGTTCCCGCCCTTCGGACCGCCGGCTGTTTTCTTCATATCAGCAGCCTGGGCTTCTTCCAGGGACCAGCCTTCCAGAACAGCCTGGCGGGAAAGGCGTACCTTCCCGTTTTCGATGCCGGTGACCATTACGGTCAGCTCATCACCGAGGCTCACGACGTCTTCAACGCTGTTGACGCGTTCGCTGTCCAGCTGGGAAATATGGACCATTCCGTCAACACCCGGCAGAATTTCGACAAAAGCACCGAAATCTGCGATGCGGACGACCTTGCCGGTATAGATGTTGCCGAGGACCGGGGTCTCGATGAGTCCGAGGATCTGGTCACGGGCAGCGTCTGAATCGGCTGCGCTCGTAGCGGAAATATAGATGAGACCGCTTTCTTCGATGTCGATCTTGGTGTTGGTGTCTTCCTGCAGCTGGCGGATGTTCTTGCCGCCGGGCCCGATGATGGCACCGATCTTGTCGACCGGGATCTGGATGGTTGTGATGCGCGGAACGTGCGGCTTCAGTTCCGGATTCGGGGCAGGGATTGTTTCAAGGATTTTGCCCAGGATGAACTTGCGTGCTTCATGAGCCTGTGCAAGTGCTTCGGTCATGATCTGCGGGGTGATGCCTTTGATCTTGATATCCATCTGAAGGGCGGTGATGCCCTCTTCGGTTCCCGCGACCTTGAAGTCCATGTCGCCGAGGTGGTCTTCCGCACCCTGGATATCGGTGAGGATAACGTATTTGTCGCCTTCCTTGATAAGGCCCATGGCGATACCCGTCACAGGAGCCTTGATCGGCACACCGGCATCCATCAGCGCCAGTGTGGACCCGCAGACGGAACCCATGGAGGAGGAACCGTTGGAGCTCATCACTTCGGAGACCAGGCGGATGGTGTAGGGAAATTCTTCCTCGGACGGGATCACCGGCACGAGAGCCCGTTCAGCCAGGGCGCCATGACCGATCTCGCGGCGGGACTGGCCGCCGACACGTTTGCATTCACCGGTGCAGAACGGCGGGAAGTTGTAGTGGTGCATGTAGCGCTTGTTTTCCACAGGGGAAAGGGTGTCGATTTCCTGCGCGTCCCGCGGTGTGCCGAGGGTAGCGAAGGTCAGGACCTGCGTTTCACCGCGGGTGAAAAGACCTGTACCATGCGGGCGCGGCAGAACGTCGACCTTGCACCAGATCGGGCGGATCTCTGTCAGACCACGGCCATCCGGACGCAGATGACGGTCAAGGATGCGGCTGCGGACCACACGGCGGTAGGCTTCTTCGAAACCTTCCGCGTAGTCGGCTTTCTTTGTCTCATCTTCGCCGGCGAATTCCTGGACGACCTGAGCTTTGAGCTGTTTGAGCTGGTCTGCCAGTTCGGCTTTGGTATGCGGGGCGCTCATCATGTCATCCATCGTCTGGCTGTATTTTTCAACGACTTCTTCGATGGCATCCTGATCAAGGTTGAAGCGCGGAACTTCACGTTTCGGCTTGCCGATGGCAGCAGCCATTTCGTTCTGAATGGCGACCAGCGGCTGGATAGCCTTCTGACCGAAGATCAGTGCTTCGACCATGTCTTCTTCGGAAATTTCTTTGGATCCGGCTTCGACCATCAGGATGGCATCGGCGGTACCCGCAATGCGCAAATCCAGGTCGGATTTGTCGATCTCATCATAGGTGGGGTTGGCGATCAGTTTGCCGTCGACACGGGCAACGCGCACTGCGCCCACAGGACCGTCCCACGGGATATCGGAGATCATCAGGGAGGCGGAAGCCGCGTTGATGGCGATGATATCCAGCGGATTGACGAAATCAGCCGAAAGGGAATAAAGGATCACCTGCACTTCATTGCGGATGTCCTGGGAAAAGAGCGGGCGAAGCGGACGGTCGATCAGGCGGGATGTCAGGATCACATCGCCGGCCGGGCGTCCTTCACGGCGGAAGAATGAACCCGGAATGCGGCCGCCTGCGTACAGGCGCTCTTCATATTCAACAGTAAGGGGGAAGAAATCCTGTCCTTCCTTCGGTTCGGCACCCATGGTCGCCGCGGAAAACACGACGGAGTCGCCGACACGGACGGTAACGGCGCCGCCGGCCTGTCCGGCCAGCATGCCGCTTTCAAAAATGACGGTCTTGCCGTCAACTTCAGTGATAAATTGTTTTGCGATAGGTTCCATTTTTTTCCTGTCCCGGACTGTGCTCACAGTCCGATAAATTCTCACAGGTCAGGAACTGAAAACAAGCTGTTAGCTGGTAGTTCGTAGTTGGTGGTTGTTAGTTGGTGGTTGGTAGTTGGCAGCTGCCAGTTCTGTTCCACGCAGAAGCTATATCTGAAACCTGACACCTGTAACCTAACACCTAATACCTAACCCCTAACACCTACAATCTAACCCCTTCTTTTCAATGCCCGACCGCTGTGAGGTGATGCGATGCAGGGAAAATTCCCAAATAAAGAGAGCAGAAGGCCCTTCTGCTCTCTTATCTTCCGAAAAAGATTATCTGACGCGGAGGCCGAGTTTTTCGCAGAGCGCAACGAAGGATGCGTAATCGGTGCGGCGCAGATAGGACATCAGACGGCGGCGGCGGCCGACCATCTTGAACAGACCGCGGCGGGAAGCCTCATCTTTTTTATTGGTGCGCAGGTGATCGGTCAGATCCTTGATGCGTTTGGTCAGCATTGCGATCTGGACTTCGGCTGAGCCGGTGTCGCCTTCGTGTTTGCCGTATTCAGTGGCGCAGAACGCCTTTTCGTCTTTTGTTAAAGCCATGACATTGCTCCTAAAAATATTATTTTGGCAGTCTCCGCACGTCGAGTTTCTCCCGGCGCGGGACCAGTCGTCTATTAGTATAACACGTTTTTTTGCCGGATACCGTCTTTCCCCGGTTAATAGTTATTCACGTTCTCAGTTGCCGGTTCCCTGTTGCCGGTCACCGGTTTGAATGAAGCCGGTTGAAGTAATTCCGAATTTCGCATTTTGAATTCCGCATTTGTTAAAGTTCTTCCGTCAGCATGCAGAGCAGCGGCCAGACCGCGGCCTTCATCATCAGGATGATCACCATGCTGTGGCGGGCCAGTTCGTATTCATCCGCGATAAATACGCCGGTGCTGAGAATATAGGATGAAAAAATGAACAGCAGCGGGAAGGCGTAACGTTCGCCGTCCCTGCGCCGGAAGGCCGTCCAGATCGCTGCCAGTCCGGCTCCGAAGACAACGAGTCCCGGCAGATTGCAGGAGAAGAATTTCACGATCGGGTCCGGGAGCAGGCGGGCAAATCCGAAGGGTGTGTAAATGTACTCGATTTGTTCAAATGCCTCTTTTTCAAATCCTGCATACCATGCCATCCGCAGCGTTTCGGATGGGGTCTTCAACATGTAGCGGATATAGGTTTTCAATCCATCGGAGAGGATCCACTCGCGCAGCGGTGCAAACTCCTCAGAGTTGAACAGCTCCGAGCCCATCATGTGTTCGACGCCGTAAAGCTCGCCGATCCGTGCCGGTGTCGGCATGCCCGCTTCCAGGAAAAACTGTTCACCCTGCGCATCCCTCAGTATGCGGTTGAACAGCACATTTTCAAAAGGATACTGCCAGCGTCCGCCGGTATTTCCCATCACGGACCAGCAGATTGCCGCCAGACCGGCACACAGCAGAAAAATGACCTTCCGGTTTGTCCGCAGCCGGTTCAGGCATAACAGCAAAACGATGATCAGGATCACGACCCAGGCAGCGGAATCCCGGGACTGGGCGTAAAGCAGTGCGCCGAAAGCGGTGTAGAGAGCAGGCATCACCTTCCAGCGCTTTTCAGGATCCGGCCGCAGCAGCCAAAAACAGCCCCCCATCAGGATCAGTGCGGCTGCGATGGAAAGGGACTCGCTCATGATCATCTGATCCCAGCGGGTCACATTCGGGACACATCCCAGCCCCAGGGTGAGGATGATGACGGCCTTTTTTCTGCTTTCTCTTCTGCAGAGCCCGGCCGCCTGTATGGCAAAAAATCCCCAGCAGAGGATCGAAACAATCAGCTGAACGATCGTGATCGCGGCGGGATCCTGCCTGCAGAGCTTATAAACAAGCGGGATAAAAGCCGGACGGGCGATACAGTACCAGAATTGTTCATGGCAGTACGGCGTTCCGCGCAGGATATCCACGACGGGCATCTTCGACATGCCGAGGTAGGATTCCGAATCTACAAAGAAAAGCGGTTCGCTGACGGTGGAAAACTGTATCACGCGGAAGATGGCAAAGCAGATAAAAGCCCCCGCCGTAAAGCCGCGGACTCTCCAGACAGGGAGCAGTTTGACTGCTGCGATCGTTCCCGCGAGGCACAGCAGGAAGCTGATCAGCCAGACCGCGATAAACTCAGCCAAACCATCGGATGGCGGAAATGCCCTGTCAAAACTCAGGCGGTCCATATCCGCGTTATTCAGCGGTATGATCTGCTGCTGTCCATCCCAGATGACCTCCGCGATTCCCTGATCCTCGTCAGCGGCAAACTCGTATGTGATCACATCACCGGTGATCCCTTGCCATGTCAGTTCGGCATCTTTGTCCGGGAGCGTTACACCTGTCTCTGACTGAAAACAATTCCCGGTGCAGTTTACAGCACTGAGCGGGATATCCCAGCCGTCATGGTGCAGCCAGGTCAGCGTGACCGGGCGGATTTCTCCGTTTTCATCCGGAAGGGCATGGATTTTCAGCTCATGCGCGCTGTAGAGCCCCGTATCCGGCACGGGAAACCATATGATCATACAGACTGAAGCGACCAGGGAGATCAGAACAATAGGGATCCATTCCTTTTTTGCAGTGCTGCGAACCGCTTTGCGCAGCAGAAGAAAAAGCGCTGCAAAAACCAGCCCGCACGCAAATGCGGCGGCACCAAGTCTGGCGATCATCCCTTTCGGGGTATAAGGTGCCAGCTGAAGCTTTTCGCAATAATAAATGAATGCACCTGAAGCTGCTGTAATTGCGGCAATGACGGTTAATATAATGAAGGCATTTCCGGCGGAAGATACACTCTTTTCACGCTCCACTCATGACTCCTGATTTCCGCCTTCTAACTGTTGAAGGTCATATCTCTTCCCGGGAAACCGGTTTGTTTTTTCCATGTATTGAAGAGGTTCCGGTATCCTTTACTGATGCGCTTTTCCCAATTCAGCCCCAGCCGTTCCGCGGAGCGCCGGATAGCAAGGTCATCAGGCCCTTCGATTTGATTTCGAGATAGTCACCGATGGGTGTGTGGTCCAGGAAGAGACCTGTGTCTTCCAGCCGGTAAATGCTGCGGTATTTTTCATAGATGAAGACGATCTCATATCCCAGCCGTTCCAGGATCAGACGGGTATTTTCAAAATCGGAGACCACTGTTTCGATTTCTTCCCGGTCGGCGATCCCTTTGTCGTTTTGATGTTCGGCTTTGTAGGTCAAAACAGCGGTTCCGCCGTTGTCCCGCAGGCGCAGCACCTGCCCTGTTTTTGTTAAGGTACCATCCGCGTCGTCCCAGCGCAGGTTCCGCTCCAGACGGGTCTCCTGTTCCGGGACCGCGCCCGCATCAAGAATGAGCTGCTTCATTGTTTCCGCGGAAGTGATTTCAAACTTTACCTCTAATTCTCTGTTCTCAGGATTTCCCATAAATGCTGCCCTGCCTTCTGCTGTTTCACATCATCATATCGAGCCACCGCAGTGTGGAGCGGATGAATTCCGCACGGAAGGTTCAGGATGCTCGGAGAGTTTTTTTTCAATGCTGCCGAGCCAGTTCTCGCAGCGGTGCTTCTGCATTTCCAATACCTGTCTGCGTTCTTCTTTCGGACGGTCCTTCAGAAAATACAGCTTTCCCAGAAAGTCAGAGCGGATTTCGTTCATATGTGCCGCAGGGGTATGCAGCCATTCTTCAAAAATTTCTTTCCCTTTGGGTGTCAGTGTGCAGATTTTCCGCATGGGCAGTGCGTCTTCATGATCGATGCTGGTGGAGATCAGACCGTTGCGTTCGATCTTATCCAGTACTGCATAAAGGCGGCTTTGACGGAATGTCCACAGCGTTTTCAGCTCCTCTGTCGAGGTGAGCTGCTTATAGAGGTCGTATGCGTGGGTCGGCTGCCGGTCAATGATGCCGAGCAGCAGGAAATCCATGGTTAGCGGGTCTTGCTGGCGTGTCATATCGTTTTCTCACTTCTCCTACATTATAACAAAAAATAAAGCATTTATTCAGAACGGAGCATACAGGGATCGGCACTTTGCTGCGGTGCGGTCCGTACGAAGGACCTGTCACCTGTGCTGTGTCATCCGGTTCTGAGCAGATGCAAAATAAATATGATATTTGTCATGCTAAATTATGACATATTTCTTGCGGTCTTTCAAATCTTTTGACAAATCGTTACATCTGACGTAAAATCTGTTTGAAACTTGTTACAATGTAATCAGTTTCTTAAACGGAGCAGTAGGCAATGGGAAAAAATCCAACAATTTATGATGTTTCGAGAAAAGCAGGCGTGAGCGCGGCAACTGTATCCAGGGTGCTGAACAATCCCGGAAAGGTGAATGCGGAAACGCGGAAAATTGTCGAAGCAGCAATTGAAGAATTGGGATACAAACCATTGCTGGAAATGCGGCTCCGTGCCTTGAAGGATATTCCGCGGATCTGTGTCGTTACTCCCCATTTTTCATCACAGGCTTATATGCAGCGTCTGCGCGGCATTCATCTTTATCTGGAATCGCTTGATTACGAGACCGAACTTCAGATCCAGATCGTAAATTCCCAGGTGCAGCTCGAACGTTTTGTTGAGACCATCCCGCTCAAGAACCTTGACGGTGTGATCTTTATTTCACTCGCCCTTTCGGAAGAGCAGATCATGAAAGTCAAGGATGCCGGTGTGGAGTGTGTGATCATAGAAAACCAGTCCCCGATGTGTACCTGCATAAATTATGATAATTTTGAAGGCGGCAGACTGGCCGCCCGTTATTTCCTTGACAGGGGATTTGACGATTTCGGCATCCTTTGTGAGCCTTTTCATTGGGAATACACGGTCTATTCCATGCAGGACCGCATTATGGGTTTTCAGGCGGAAGTCGGTGCGGCGGGGATCAGTATCCCGCGGGAAAATTTCTTCGAAAACCAGATCGACTACAATCTGGTCCGCAAACAATTCAATGAAGTCTTCCGCTCCGGCAAATATCCGAAGGCTTTCTTTATCCCGGCGGACCTGATGGCATTCGGTATGCTGCAGGCTGCTCAGGATTGCGGACTGGTTCCCGGAAAAGATGTTTCAATTATCGGTTTTGATGATATTGATTATGCGGATGCCTTTGATCTGACGACAGTCAGCCAGCATCTGGATGAGTCAGGGGAGATCGCGGCAAAAACTTTGATGGAAAAGCTTCGCGATCCTGAAAAGCCCGATCAGCAGATCACGCTGACGCTTTCCCTCGTCCGGCGGAAGTCCGCATAAAGATTTTGTGAGTTAACTCCGGAGAGATCCGGAGATTATGAATTATAGGAGACAATATGAAAAAGTTATCCGTTTTGTTGGTCTTCGTGATGCTCGTCAGCGTTTTCTGCGCTGCCGCTGCTCAGGAAGAAAAGAGCTACCTGGAACGCGCCTATGAAGGTGAATTCGCTGGTACAGAAGTTATCTTCGATGGTCCGTTCGTTGACAACGATCAGGTTTTCTTCGAAGAATCCGTTAAACCGTTCGAAGAAGCTACCGGTATCGATATCGTCTACGTCGGTAACAAAGACTTTGAATCCACCATCCAGATGCGTGTCGAAGGCGGCAACGCTCCTGATATCGCTGACTTCCCGCAGCCGGGTCTGCTTGGACAGCTCGCCAAGAAGGGCTACATGATCGATGTCCGTGATGTCATCGACGAAGATTGGCTCGATGAAAACTACAGCGATGCCTGGTTGGATCTGGCCATGATGGAAGGTCCTGACGGCGAAGAAATGATGGCCGGTATCTGGGCCCGCAACAATGGTAAGAGCCAGGTCTACTATCGCCCGGACGTCTGGGCTGAAGCCGGTTACACAGTCCCGACCACCTGGGACGAAATGGTTGCCCTGAGCCATCAGATGGTTGAAGACGGCGAAACCCCGTGGTGCATTGGTATCGAATCCGGTTCCGCGACCGGCTGGCCGGCCACTGACTGGCTCGAAGATATCATGCTGCGCACTGTCTCTCCGGAACAGTATGACGCCTGGACCCGTGGCGAATTGAAATTCGATTCTCCGGAAGTCCGCCGCGCTATCGATATCATGAGCGAGATCTGGTTCACTGACGGTTTCGTTTATGGCGGCCGCGAAGCTATTGCCACCACCAACTTCGGTGAATCCGTCAAACCGCTGTTCTACGATGTGGACGGCTGCATGATGCACCGCATGGGCAACTTCATCACTGCTTACTTCCCGGAAGGTCTCGAACCTGAAGTGGATTATGATGTCTTCTATCTGCCTCCGATCGATGAAGAATTCGGTAAACCGTACCTTGGCGGCGGCGACATCTATGGTGTCTTCAATGAAAAACCGGAAGTTCTGGCTGCATTTGAATTCTTCAGCCATGGTGAATCCCTGAAGTTCTGGCTCGGCCAGGGCGGCGCTCTGTCCCCGCACAACGATGCAGATCCTGAATGGTACAAAGATGCGACTGAAGCGAAGATCGCTCAATTCATCCAGGAAGCTGATACATTCCGCTTCGATGGCTCTGACCTGATGCCGTCCGCAGTCGGCGCAGGCACCTTCTGGAAGGGCATGACCGACCTCGTCACCGGCGCCGATGTTGATACCGTCGTTGCCGAAATCGATAAGGGCTGGTAATTCTTTCGGACGTAAGTCTGTAAATTGGTAAATTTATTTGTGCCGGGGTTTTCCCCGGCACAAATTGCAGGTTATTCAGATGATAGGGAATAGGGTGTAGGTATTAGGAAATAGGTTCACAGGGTTTCAAATACGATTTTCTAACCCCTAAACCCTATCCCCTATCCCCTAAAAAAAGGAGTTGCACATGAGCGAAGCTTCAAGAAGTGCCGGCGGGAAATTCTGGTTGTTTATCCGGATGGTCCTTGCCATTGCTGCCATTGTTGCTGTGTTTGCCATCGGTATCAAATTCCTGCAGAATTACGAAGGCAATCAGGTGCTGCTGACTATTATCGCCATTGTCTGGGGTGTTGGTTCGGTAGCGTTGTTTTTCTTCCTCGCAAACTGGGTCGTTGAACGCTTTTCCAAAACCTGGTGCAGCAGGATACAGCCATATATATTTGTGGGACCCGCGGTCCTGATCCTGCTTTGGGCTTTGTTTATTCCGACGATCCGTACCTTTATTCTTTCCTTCAAAGATGCAATGGGACAGAAATGGATCGGTCTTGAGGCTTTCAAGGCTCTTGCCGCGACTGATGCCATGGACCCGGTGTATGAGAGCATTACGCTGGCAATTTTCATCCTTTTGCTTGCGGTTGCCATCATTCTGCTCATCACGCTTGTCGGAAAGCTGTTTTCTTCCGGTACTGAACTCAAAAGCGGTATGTCAAAGAAATCCGGCTGGTATATTCTTATCTTCGGTATCATTATTATCTGGATCGCGCTTGACCCGGTAACTTCCGCTTTCAAAAACGCGATTGCCGGTACCGATGCAGCGGAATTGCCTTTCCTGGAAAACTACCGTTATGCCTTTACTGATCCCGCGATGCTGATCGTTTTCCGCAACAACCTGCTGTGGCTGGTGCTGGGTACTTCGGCCTGTGTGATCTTCGGTCTGCTGATTGCTGTCCTTGCTGACCGCACCGGGAAAGCCGAAAAATATTATAAGATCATCATCTTCCTGCCGATGGCTATCTCCTTCGTCGGTGCAGGTGTTATTTGGAAATTCATCTATAACTATCGTGGTCAGGGCAACGAGACCGGTTTGCTGAACGCCATCATCGTGGCGCTGGGCGGAAAGCCGCAGGCCTGGCTGCAGATCCCGTTCTGGAACAATATTTTCCTTATCATCATCATGATCTGGCTGCAGACCGGTTACTGTATGGTTATCCTGTCCTCCGCAATTAAGGGTATTTCCTCCGAACTGCTGGAAGCTGCCCGCATAGACGGAGCAAACGAGTTCCAGATTTTCTTCAAAATCATCGTTCCTGTTATCAGTGACACGATCATCTCTGTGACAACAACGGTGCTGATCTTCTCCCTGAAGACGTTTGATGTGGTCAACACCATGACCGGCGGTAACTACGGTACCAACGTGATCGCGAATGAATTCTTCATGCAGCGTTTCGTCCAGTATAACACCGGCCGCGCGTCTGCGATCGCTATCGTCCTCCTCATCCTGGTCATCCCGGTGATGATCATGAACCTGAGACAATTCAATGAAAGGAAGGCATTCTAATGGCTGCAAAATCTGGAAGCTTATCTGAGCAGAAGAAGTCTTCTTCTTTCCTGACCCACCTGGTCCTGATCATCCTTTGTTTGATCTGGTTTATTCCGGTGTTTGGTGTGTTCGTAACCTCTTTCCGCAACTCTACCAATGTGTTCAACAGCGGTTGGTGGCGTGTTTTCCCGCATCAGGAATGGCAGGAAGTCAACGAGATCAAAATTGATGCCGATGCTGATGTCAATGGCGAAATCGAAGTCACTCTTCCGAACAGCAAGACCATCAAAGGAACATATGAATCCTTCAAAAATGGTGTGAATGTTGACGGTATGAAAATTCAGTGGTACGGTGCCAAGCGTACCCGCACGCTGAAGATTTATGAAAAGAAATGGGTCGGTTTTGAAAGCAACCTGACGCTTGACAACTACAGGAACGTGCTGACCGGGAAAAAGATCCAGTACACCGGTGAAAATGGAGAGACCCTCACCCGTAACGGTTCATCCCTTGGTTCTGCGTTCCTGAACTCCATCACCGTCACCGTTCCGGCGACGATCATCCCGATTCTTATCGCAGCCTTCGCGGCTTATGGCTTCGCCTGGCTGAACTTCCCCGGACGGAAATTATTCTTCTCCATGGTTGTGGCGATGATGGTCGTCCCGCTGCAGATCGCGATCGTGCCTGTTCTGAGTGATCTTTCCAAGGTGAACCTTTCCGGTCAGTTCCTGGGGATCTGGATGGCGCATACCGGCTTCGGTCTGCCGCTGGCCATTTACCTGCTCTTCAACTACATCAGCACGATCCCGCGGGAGATCCTGGAATCCGCTTTCATTGACGGCGCTTCCAACTTCACGATCTTCACCCGCCTGATCCTGCCGCTCTCCGTCCCGTCCATCGCCTCCTTCGGTATTTTCCAGTTCCTGTGGGTCTGGAATGACTACCTGGTTGGTCTGGTCATCCTGGGCGGCGGTCAGAAGATGGTCATCACCCAGGCGCTGGCGAACATCGTCGGTACCCGCGGTCAGGACTGGCACCTGCTCACCGCCGGTGCTTTCGTCTCCATGATCGTCCCGCTGATCGTCTTCCTGAGCCTGCAGCGCTACTTCGTCCGCGGTATGATGGCCGGTTCCGTCAAGGGATAACCCCCGGACGCTGGACGTCGAACAAAAATATTTTGAAAGATGCCTCCCCATTCAGAGGCATCTTTTTTTTTAAGAACGAAGCACACGGGGACGTTCCTGCTGATACCGCGCGGGCGGCACAGCAGGAACGTCAAGCAGTGGAGCGCCGCCCGCTTTGAACAACTGCATGGTAAGCCCGCACAAAAGCCCTGTCCCCTGTGTTGCGTCGTCTGGTCCTGAATAAATATAATCAACTACGATTACAACCTGCGGAGTGAATAATACCAAATACAGCGGTTTAGCCGGAAGTCAGGTGATCCTTGATGACCTGTTCCGTGAAGAAATATTGCTGATATTCTGTCTAAATCTCAAGAAAAATATAGGATTTAGACAGAATATCGGTATTCTTTGGCGATCTGATTTCATCTGTCGAATATTACTTTTTTCTGGTGTGAAAAACAGATTTAAGAAGATCACCGGGACTTATTCCGTCATCCGCACAATGAAAAAAGTCTCGCTGACAGATAAACGAACGAAAAAACGGCTGCCATGGTGCTCCGGGGAGTGCCATGCCAGCCGTATTATGTGTGCCGCTTTGTGATTACAGCGGTTCGGCGAAGATGACGCGGCGGTTGATGTAGCCGCCCTCAGCGGATTCATCCTCGCAGGTGATCATGAGTATTGAGTTTTCTTTAAGATAACCAATCAATGAGCCGAAATCATCGGCGCTGATTTTGTAATTTCCATAAACCTTAAAAATATCCAGTTCATTCTGCTCATTTGTGATCATGATCCGGTCCCCTTCCGCAAGGCTGCTGAGGAAAAGGAACGGGCCGACCTCGGTGGTGTTCAGATGATTGTGCCCGGTAAGGACCGTGATTCCCTTCCCCGGTTCTGCACTGCCTTCCAGCACCCCGATACTGCTTCCCAGCCATTCCACCGGGAAACTGCCGTTATCCTCCGGAATGGTCAGGATCGGTTCAGCTACATCCAGTACCGGGATCTGCAATGTCAGACCGGTAAGCCCGTAGCTGAGTCCCTGCGGACGTTCCCGAAGCGGGGTGACATGCGCGGCAGAAAAGCCTGTGGCAGGAAGACAGTCTTCGATAAAACGGAAGAATTCCGGATAATCAGGCTTGCCCGGCTCGGGTGTAGGCCCCGGTTCAGGCGAAGGCCCCGGTTCGGGTGAAGGTCCCGGTTCAGGTGAAGGACCCGGCTCCGGTGAAGGCCCCGGTTCGGGTGAAGGTCCCGGTTCAGGTGAAGGACCCGGCTCCACTTTCGGATGTGCATAGACCCGGTAAATATTTTCAAAGCTTCCTTCCAGGGCTACACGGTCGCCCTGGGTCGGTGCAGTGAACCAGTCATAATCCTCCGGCAATTGAGGCAGTTTTGAGCTGATTTGGGAAAGCGGGATCTTGTGTTCCTCAATCGTTGTGGTTGAGAAAGGTTCCCCGCTGTCACCGGCATAAAACAGAACATTATGAAAAGCCCATTCGGAATCATTAGGAATGTTCATGTCGCTGATAAATGCCATCTGCAGCGCTGCGACCGAATTGGTAACTTGTTTGATCTGGTTTGTGGGGATGAGCGATTCTATTCCTCCCGGTTTGAGCGCGTTTCCGACACGAACGATCCATAACAGATCGGAAAGAGAGTTTGTTACAGCCGGCAGATACGGGTTGATCAGGTCATATAACCATTGAAGGACCTTACTCTTTTCATCGGTAAATTTGAAAACACTTTTTCCGGAAGACGGATCTGTAAACGGGGTGCCAAGGATATCGGCAACTACCGGATAGCTTGATTTATCATTCAGCTGCAGCAGCTCCATTACCGCATAATGTTTGATTGAATCGACAAGGACATCCCCTTTGAGCAGTTCATAATAGGCTTTCTGTTTGGCCCGCCATTCTTCATCAGCCAGCGCTTCATCACCTTTAGCCCAGCCCAGCTCTGCCTCATTGTAGATGTTCAGGACTGTGGAATCGGGGTCGGAATCATCCAAAAGTGTATCGGTCATTACCGGCTGCAGCACATCATAAAGCGAATTGACGATATCGTTCAGCAGCTGGTTTTCCATACCGAAATTGTTTGTCATCCAGTCAGCCTTCTGAAACTCAGCATCAATTCTCCTGACCTGGTCCACAACGTATTGCGGTAGGAATGCAAAATTAATGGTCAGCTCACCAAGGTGGGCATTGATCGGCTCTTCAGTCAAAGCCCTCAGCCATATATAGATTTTCAGCTTGGGATCTGAAGAGTTATCCTCCTCCTCAGCTGCTTTGGGTACATATGACCCGTCGTTCGTAAAGATGAGCTGATAGTCCGTCTTTCCGACTGTGAAGTCAAAAGCCTGTTCGAATTTTCCGATAAACGGTATTGCGTATGCAACCACAAAATCGAGTAGAAGCTTCAAATCGTCTGTTTCAAGGGAAACTAATTTTCTGATCAGATTTACAAGATATTTTTCAAGAGACCCATTGGTTTTGATCGCATGATAAATGTAAACCCGCAGCATGTACTCAAGCATGGGTTTGAGAGTTTCCTCATGATAGCTGGTCATTTCCTTTCCGTAAGCCTGCATGCTCCCTTCATACTGAGCGAAGGTTTTCCCTTTGTTTTTACCGGCCATGATCTTCCAGTCAGAAGTGTCTTTTCCTTCAAAATCTTTGTCGATGAAGCGGGTGCTGACAGAAAAGCTGTAGGTCTTGTCCCGGCCTGTACCGCTGATACCGATGGTGAGAGTGCGCCAGGCGGTGGGATATGCGCAGAGGGCGGCGGTTTCGATGTCATAAAGGACATTCCCGTCCGGTGAGATATATTTGGCAATATCGCTGGCATGGGTGTGTCCGGTCAGAACCGCGGCCACACCCGCATCTGCCAGTGCTCTTGCCCGTGATTCCCAGTTCGCGATGATGAAAGAACTCATGAACCAGTTTACATTTTCCGGATCGGCTCCGCTGTAATGCGGGATCACCCCGTGATGGCACATGGCGAGGACCAGGTTCCCTTTCTTTTTTGCCTCCTGCGCTTTTTGTACAGCCCAATTCAACAGGCCATCGGAGATCTGTCCGGGTGTGCTCTGTGCCAAATCATAATGTTCTTCTGTTTTATCGGTGTAAATACCGGTATCCAGGACGATCAGTGTGATACCTTCCGCAATTTCCGTGACGTAGGAAAGGCCGCCCGCGAGTTCACCTTCCGGCGGAGTATAAACGCTGCGTCTGGCGGGATTATGATCATAAGAATCAGTATTTCCGTATCCCAGACCGCTGAATAATTCCTTGAAATCTTCCGGCTGTACGCGTTTCGCGTTCTAGTATTGATCCTTCGTGAAATCAGAGGAATAGGAGTTATTGATGTCATGATTCCCGTTCACAACATAGATACCGGTCTGCTGCAGTCCTGCCTTGTTCTTGGCATCTTTGAGCTTTCGGGCCAGAGCCTCACCGCCGGCATGTTCTCCATTGCTGAGCAGGTCTCCGCAGGCCAGCAGAACATCAGGTTTTTCTCCGGCTGCCTGTTCAAGGGCAACATCGAGTATCGTGTCGATTTCCTGCTCCATGCGGCTTTCCGTGAGGGCGGAATAGTGCATCGCTTTTTCGCCCGCCTCGCTGCGCTGCTGATCGATCACATAATGAATATCGGAGAAAATAGCGATCTTCACTTGTTTTTCCCGGGGGGTGTTATCGGAACCGGACTGGGCTGAAACTGTCATCCCTGCCGTCATCATCGGCTGTAAAGCCATAAGTAAAACCATTAGAAAAATGATAAAATTTTTCTTTTCTGCAAACATATGTCTCTCTCCTTACATATGGACCAAAAAGATTTTATATATTGTTTTTTAGTGTAAGTTAAGAATCATTATTGTGTCTTGAATTATTACGATTTACACCGGATTCGCTTTTCGATCTGAAACCTGCCCCTTGAAAAACAGCGTTTTTCATTGTACAATTTATGTACGGAGAGGTATATGATGGAATCCATTGAAGAACGAAAATTACGGGAGAGACAGGAAGATCTGGCAAGACTGCGTGGACTTCGTCCTATTGATGATGATTTTATGCGCTGCATCTTTCGTGACAATATTCCTCTGGCTCAGTTGGTTTTGCGTATAATAATCGGAAGAGAAGATCTTATTATTACCCGATATTACAAGGAGGATCCGAAAGGAGTGGAAATTATGTGCAGAGCATTCGAAGAAGTCAGGGAACAAGGCCGGGTGCAGGGCATAGAGCAGGGCAGAGAACAGGCTCAGCTTGTGGCTATTAAGAAACTTATGAAAAATTTAGAGCTTACTGCTCAGCAGGCTATGGAAGTACTGGAAATCCCGAACACGGATCGGGAAAAATTATTAGTCAATTTATCATAATTTTTTTCTCAGAGGTCGTATATGGATAAAAACCCCTGGTATATGAGTGCCTATTTTTATCAGATCTATCCCCGCTCCTTTATGGATGGCAACGGGGACGGGTACGGTGATTTTATCGGCATAGCGCAAAAACTGGATTATCTGAAATCACTCGGGATCGATTGTATCTGGATCCAGCCCATCTACCCGTCTCCCATGGCGGATGACGGGTATGACATCAGTGATTTTATGGATGTCGATCCGCGTTTTGGAACATTGGACGAGTTCAAACATCTCATCGACGCCGTCCATGAACATGGCATGAAGATCATCATGGATCTGGTGCTGAATCACTGCTCCGATCAGCACCCCTGGTTCCAGGCAGCCCGCAAAGACCGTAATTCCAAATACCGTGATTATTTCGTCTGGTCCGATACCGATCAGAAATATCTGGAGACCCGCATCATCTTTACCGATACACAGAAATCCAACTGGACCTGGGATGAGGCTGCAGGCCAGTACTTCTGGCATCGTTTCTACCCGCAGCAGCCGGACCTCAACTATGACAATCCGGAAGTCCGTGAGACGATGAAGAATGTCATGCGTCACTGGATGAAGCTCGGCATTGACGGTTTCCGCGCGGACGCGGTCCCTTATCTCTTTGAGCGGGACGGTATGAACAATGAAAATCTGCCCGAAACGCATAACTATCTCAAAGAATGCCGCAAACTGATGGATGAGGAATTCCCCGGTTCGATCCTGCTTTGTGAAGCTAACATGTGGCCGAAGGAAGTGCGTCCCTACTTCGCGGACGGAGATGAATTCCAGCTCGGTTTCCACTTCCCGCTGATGCCCCGTATCTTCATGTCTCTCGGTAAGCAGAATGCCTCTTCCCTGGTGAAGATCCTCAAAGATACACCGGATATCCCTGAAAACTGCCAGTGGTGCACCTTCCTGCGTAATCATGACGAGCTGACGCTGGAAATGGTCACGGAAGAAGACCGCCAGTGGATGTGGAGCTTCTACGCTCCGGATCCGGAAATGCGGAAAAATCTCGGTATCCGCAGACGCCTCTGGCCGCTGCTGGACAATGACCCGAAAAAGGTAGCTCTTGCTTATTCCATGATGCTCACCATGCCCGGTTCACCGGTTTTCTATTACGGTGATGAGATCGGCATGGGGGACGACATCCGCCTCTATGACCGCAACGGTGTCCGTACCTTGATGCAGTGGGACGACAGCAAAAACGCAGGCTTCTCCACAGCGGACAGGACCTGTATGCCGGTGATCGATGATCCGGTTTTCGGTTATAAATATGTGAATGTCGCGGCGCAGGAACGTGATCCGGACTCTCACCTGAACATGATCCGCAGCCTGATGCTCACGCGAAAATCTTCCGATGCGCTGTGCAGAGGAAAATTCGAATGGCTGGTCGAAGATGATGAAAATGTCCCGGTTCTTGCGTATATTCGTGAAAGCGGGTATGATAAAGTCTGGGTGATTCAGAACATGACGGACAATGATCAGGACTTTATTCTGGACCTGCCGGAAGGAAAATACTATGACCTGAATCATCCGGAGTTTGAAATTTCCGGTGGTACAGCTGTAACGGTGAAGCTTGCTCCGCGTGCTTTTTATTGGCTCCGGAAAAAATAAAAAGAATCCTGTTGTTGGGGAGGAATATCGAATGATCTATCAATATCATCAGGGCGAACAATTTGACAGCAAATCAGCCGCGGAAAACCTGCTGGCTGAGGCTATGCCCCGGCTGACGAAAAAACACGCCGCTTATATCAAAAAAGATCCGGAAGCCTGGAGCGAACTGGAGGAACGTCTTCATCAGTACCTGCCCCGGCTGACGGAATTGTATTTTGATTTATATAACGGATGCATTGAAGCCTACCCTCAGTTTTTTGATCTGATCGATACCATGGCGGAAAACTGGGTGAAACGCGATGCTTACCTGAAGGCTGCTGACAGGGAACGGCTGGCAGATCCGGATTGGTTCTGCTCCAATCAGATGATCGGTGCGGTTTGCTATGTAGATCTTTTCGCCGGTGACCTGAGCAGGATCCGCAAAAAGCTGCCTTTTTTTAAGGAGCTGGGTATCACCTACCTGCACCTGATGCCGCTTTTCAAATGTCCGGAAGGCAACAATGACGGCGGTTACGCGGTCTCTTCCTATCGTGAAGTGGATGAAAAACTTGGCACCGCCCTGCAGCTGCGCAAACTGGCACAGGAATTCCGCGAGGCGGGCATCGCCCTCGCTGTTGATTTCGTCTTCAACCATACATCTGATGAACACGAATGGGCGCTGAAAGCAAAAGCCGGAGATCCGGTTTATCAGAATTACTACTGGATGTTCGATGACCGTTCTGTCCCGGACCGTTATGAATCCTCCCTGCGGGAGATCTTCCCAGATGAGCACCCGGGTGCCTTCACCTGGTTTGAAGATATCCATAAATGGGTCTGGACTACTTTCCATTCCTATCAGTGGGATCTGAATTATCACAACCCGCAGGTGCTCAGCGCCATCGCGGACGAAATGCTGCATCTGGCGAACATGGGCGTGGATATTCTGCGCCTGGATGCGGTCGCTTTTATCTGGAAACAGATGGGAACGGTCTGCGAGAGCCTGCCGCAGGCTTACAAGCTGGTGGAGGTCTTCAACCTCATTGCCCGCATCAGTGCGCCTTCCCTGCTCTTCAAGTCGGAAGCGATCGTCCACCCGGACGAGGTTATCCGCTATATTGATCCTGCCCTTTGCCGTCTTTCCTACAATCCGCTGCTGATGGCGCTGATGTGGGAAGCACTGGCGACCCGTGAGACCAAGCTGCTGGCAGCTTCCATGCGCGGCCGCTTTAATCTCCCTGAGCATACATCCTGGGTCAACTATATCCGCTGTCATGATGATATCGGTTGGACCTTCTCCGATGAAGATGCCGGACGGCTGTGGATCAACGGTTATCCGCACCGTCAGTTCCTCAATTCATTCTACACCGGAAAATTTGACGGCAGCTTCGCGAAAGGTCTGCCCTTCCAGGAAAATCCACATACCGGTGACTGCCGCATTTCAGGCATGCTTGCCTCCCTTGCCGGTTTGGAAAAAGCACTGGCGGAAAATAACGAGACCGAGATCCAGTTCTCGCTGGACCGCATCCAGCTGCTTTTCGGCATTACCATGTTCATCGGCGGCATGCCGCTGATCTATCTCGGTGATGAGATAGGAGAACTGAATGACTACTCCTTTATGGAGGATCCGGATAAAAAGGATGACAGCCGCTGGGTCCATCGTGTCCATTATGATTGGGAAGCCTGGAAAAAACGCAATGATGAAAATACCGTGGCCGGGGCACTTTGGAATCGGATCAAAAATCTGATCGCGATCCGCAAGGCCCATCCCGTTTTTTCAGTGCAGAATATTGAAGTTCCGCTGGAATATAACCAGCACATCTTCACCTTCATTAAGCGCAGTGAAAATGAGACTGTTCACGTGGTCGTAAACTTCAGCGAACACCGCATTCAGCTTCCGGCTTCGGTCTTCAATTGTTTTGACAATGCCCCGACCGACCTGCTGACCGGTAAAGAATATCCCTATGATCCCTTCACCGTTGAACCTTATCAGATTCTCTGCCTGTATCTGAAGGATTGAGATAATTCCTTCTGTCTCTTATCATCATAAATCTGTAAATGATATAATATCCGGTGCGGATGGCTGTCCGTCCCGGATATTTTTTTGCCCTTTATCGGGAAATAAATTGATTCGGCTCATGCCGGGACAGTGATCCTTCTGTCCCGAAAAAGGTAACCACCGCATTTTGCGGGTGAGTCTAACACAGCGGGGGTATGGGGGCCGCAGGCCCCCGGAAATCAGGCGCGGGCTGTGGCTTTCGCAGACACACGAACTTTCGATCCCGCGCCTTTTGAAGCATGCCCTTCGGAATGCAAAGTGAGCTCTTATAGTAGGACTGCTGCGATCCGAACCGGTTCGGGAAGGATAGTGAGCATCGGAAAGTAAAATCAGAAACATCTGAAAAAGCTGGTCTGTGATCAGAGTTTTTAAATATCTGGATTATTAATGTGGAGATCAAAATGGAACCGAATGTAAGACTGGTGAGCCTGCCTGCACGGGCGGAAGACGGTAATAAAGGCAGCTTCGGCTGTGTGACGGTGGTCGGCGGCTGCGAGAATTATCTCGGAGCACCGGTTCTTTGCGGGAAAGCTGCTTATCGGGCGGGCTGCGGACTTGTGGAGCTCGTCGTTCCCGAGATCGTGCGGAACTGTGGAGCGCCCGGTTTCGCTGAAGCTATCTGGAACTGCGGCGCGTTTTCTTCCGGAATGGTTCCGGAACGCAAAAACTGCGTGACTGTTATCGGTCCGGGAATGGGTACTGCTCCGGAGACTGCGGAAAAGCTCCCTGCCCTGATAAGCAGTGCTGCCATGTTCAGCAGGACGATCGTGCTTGATGCTGATGCGCTGAACCTGCTTTCCCGGGATCCGGCATGGTTTGAAACAGTTCCGGAAAATTGTATCCTGACACCGCATCCCGGTGAAATGGCTCGTCTGTGCCGGATGAGCGTGCCGGAAGTCCAGGAAAACCGCGCAAAGCTCGCGCTCCTGAAGGCAGAGGAATGGCATCAGATCGTCCTGTTGAAAGGTGCTCATACCGTCATTGCGTCACCTGAGGGTTATTATATCATCCTGCCCTATGCCACTTCGGCGCTTTCCATGGCCGGCAGCGGAGATGTGCTTGCCGGGATCATCGCCGGTTTTGCTGCTCAGGGCAAGCCCGCTTTCGATGCTGCCTGGCTGGGCGGTGAGATCCATGCCAGGGCCGGACTGCTCGCTGCCGCTGAATTTGGCAGCAGCTATTCAGTCATGGCAGGTGATCTACTTGATCATATCGCGCCTGCTATAGCAAATTATTCATAGTATTTCCTGGAAAAGCGCGGCTTTATTCAGTTTGAGTCGAGGTGACCTGTTTTCGTTGACTCATTTTGAGTCATCAGAACAGGTCTCATCGACTTATTTTTTACGAGACAGTCAATAACCAGTATTTTCTTAATCTATTACTGAAAAAAAAGACTTTTACTGAGAAAATTAAGCGTTGATTCAAATATTTCGATATATAATTTCTAAAGAGGAGGCTTATGTACTTGGATCTGGAAAAAATAACCGGAAGCTTCAGTCAGGAATTGGATGATGCAGTGAGATCTGTAAAAGATAATGAAGCGCATAGATTGGAATACCTGAGCCTTTATGCAAGAGACAATGAAATGCGTGCTGAAGGCCGCGAGGAAGGCCGTGAGGAAGGCCGCGAAGAAGGACTGAAGGAAGGACAGATTCTCCAGACTGTAAAACTGTACAGATCATTACTGCACTCTGATGATGAGCAAATTAAAAATGTCATCATGAGAGATTTTGATCTTTCAGAAGCTGAAGCTGATGAATATTTGATCCAGCCTGCAGTGGCATAGAAAATTGGACACTCAGCAAATACTTAAAGATACTTTCGGATATGATGCCTTCCGTCCGGGACAGGAGCGGCTGATCAAGGCAGTTCTCAGCGGCCGCGATGTGATGGGCATTATGCCGACGGGTGCCGGAAAATCGATCTGTTTCCAGATCCCGTCCATGACCTTTGAGGGATTGACGCTCGTCATTTCTCCGTTGGTTTCCCTGATGCTGGATCAGGTGCTTTCCCTCAAAGAATACGGCATCCGGGCGGCATTTCTCAACTCCAGCCTGACACCCGGGCAGCAGCGTACAGTCCTGAACAGAGCAGCGAATCATGCCTATCAGATCATGTACGTCGCACCGGAACGTCTGGCTTCTGAATCCTTCCGCGCATTTTGCAATGCTTACCCGATCCCATTCGTTGCGGTGGATGAAGCCCACTGTATATCCCAGTGGGGACATGCCTTCCGGCCGGATTACATGAAAATCAAACCCTTCATCGATAGCCTTCCAAAGCGTCCAGTGGTTGGAGCATATACCGCTACAGCGACTGTTCGGGTGAGGCAGGATATTGTCAGTTCGCTCGGCCTTCAGGATCCTGTGATACAGGTGAACAGCTTCGACCGTCCTAATCTGAGCTTTGAGGTCCAGACCGGAGATAAAAAGAACCGTCTGACCCGTTTTTTGAAGCACCGCCAGAATGACAGCGGCATTATTTACTGCGGTACACGAAAAGAAGTGGAATCGCTCTGCGAAGAGCTTGGCTGGATGGGTTTTGAAGCCACCCGCTATCATGCCGGGCTTTCCGATAAAGAACGCACTGAAAATCAAAACGATTTTCTGTATGACCGCAAAAAAATCATGGTCGCCACCAATGCTTTCGGCATGGGGATCGACAAATCAAATGTCTCATATGTTGTCCATTACAACATGCCCAAGAATATCGAATCCTACTATCAGGAGGCCGGACGCGCCGGACGGGACGGATCCCCGGCAGACTGCCTGCTGCTTTATTCCGGGCAGGATGTACGGCTTAACGAGTTTCTGATCAGGAATTCGCTCGAAGAGAACAAGGATCTTACGGACGCGGAACGGGCTGTCCGCATGAGTAACGAGCTGGAACTTTTGAAGAAAATGACCTGGTATGCCACCGGTACGGAATGTCTGCGGGTACAGATCCTGCGTTATTTCGGTGAAGAATCAGCTCCCTGCGGGCACTGCGGGAACTGCCTGCGCTCTTATGAAGCGGTCGATGTTACGCGGGAAACACAAACCATCCTGAACACCGTCGGTGAATTTCAGAGCCGGAGACGTCTTTTTGGCCGTATTACCCTGCGGGACTTCTTTAGAGGACGGAATACACAGCAGATCATCAATAAAGGTCTTGTTGATGCGCCCGGTTTTGGCGGGCTTTCTCATCTTTCTCCGGAGCGTATCCTTCAGATACTTGACTGGATGACGCAGAATCACCTTCTTCGTAAAACTGATGGCGAATATCCGGTGCTTGCGCTTGGTCCGGATGCGCCTCTTTATATGCAGCCGTCGGAAAAACCTCTTACTGCCCGGCTCCCTCTGGAGAAGGAAAAGACGGAACCTTTGCCGAAAACAGACAGATCTGTCCTTCCGCCCGGAGATGGCCTTTTCGAAGCACTCCGTCAGCTGCGGAAGAAAATTGCCGATGAGCAGCACGTCCCGGCATATGTGGTTTTCAGCGATGCGACACTGATGGAAATAGCGCGAAGCAAACCGGATACCTTCAGCCGGTTCCGTGCTATCAAGGGTGTCGGTCAGGTAAAAGCGGTCAAATACAGCGGGCAGTTTATCGTCTGCATCCGTGATTACGAAACCGAACATCAATAAATTTTCTCAGGGATAACCGGATATCGTGTCTCTGCACCCCGGGGACCGCTTGCGGGCTGTATCCGTCTCCCGTATCCGGCTCCGCACTCGGACGTCCCGGATCATTTCTGCCAAAACATCTCGGTCCCGGTGCCGGGTTACCCCAAGCCCCGTCTGCGCAGCCCCAATTTCCCCGGCGAGCCCGCCTGAGAAAATATGCTGTACCATAAATTCGAACATTTGTCAACCGCCAATATTGGCGGTTTTCCTTTCTGAATTTGCGGTGTATCCTTATGTTTAACAATGACATCTGGGGACGGTCCCCGCAGGGGCGAAGCTCCCGCTCCGCATCTGAAACAGGCGAAGCCTGTACCTCTCGGAGCGGGTTTCGGCCCGTCCCCACTAAGTATCTCCGCTTCAAAGCTGAGATTCACCTCCTGCGGTACGGTGCCGTGGAGAAGGGGTACAGACCCGCAAGCGGTTCAGTCCCTCAAAACAAGAAGGAAATGGCAAAAATGAAGGAAACAAAATTCTTAGGCTATGACATCAGCATCCCCGAACCGGCGGATCCTGAAGACGCCCTTGTTCCCGAATACGGCCGTTACCTTGACCACATCAAACAGGCGGAAAAAGATTTCGTCAGGACAATGGAGAACTTCTTTAACCATACACTCCGGGACAGCGGGATCGAAAAAGACGCCAGAGACTGGGAACGTGCCGGCGCCGTACTTGCCGGCTACGCCGAATCCCTTTTCAACACATTTAACGATAACGATGACCTGCGCCGCTACGCGCTCAAGCTGATGGACAAAGTCACCAAGGCAGCCGGTGCACGGCTGTTAAACCTCACCCGGCGCCGCAATCGCGTCATGGCCGGCAAACCAGACGATCATGATGAAGAACGCAGGCTCACAAAAGCCAAACAGGATGCCGATTGTGGTCTTCTGCGCGCCATGAACACACAGCGCAGATATAAAGACCTTTACGAAAAAGGCGAAAGCTATAAAGCCGCCATCCATAAGGAAGAAGCAGAGATATCCGCGAGAGCGGCTGAAATGCGCAAACTCATCCCGGCAGGACATCTGCACATCCCGGGACGCATCTACCCGCCGATACCCATTCCGGCAGACCAACCGGTTCCGGATGCACCATTGCCCTACAAGCTATACAAGGAAGCACCGGTAGAGGCACTGAGGTTCGACACGGAACTGGATGAGTTTGTACTCAAACCGGGATACGTGAGCCCGGACGGACTGATCGATGAACATTCAGTTGTTTGGGACCGGGCGAACCATCAGGTGATCATGAAAATCCGCGGAGGAGAACCGGTCATCTGGCCGGAGTGGAAAGCCACCTGGGCGGGTGATCTCCCGGAAGAGGACAGCCTGGCCTGGGAATACCTCGGAAGGCTGGGCCGGCAGATGTGGGAAGACCGGGTGATTCACCTCTTCGAACGCAGCTCCTATGAGGATGGAGAGCCGCTGCCGAATATTACACAATAATTCATCAAAAAACAACAAAAAGCCGGAGTCCGGAGGGAATTCGGCTGTCTGCAGTTCTGAATTTCAGATATCAGGACCGCCGGGCGGTCTGATTTTTATATAAAAAAAGAACAGGAGAGAGTATGAACAATCGATTTGTATCAACAGACAATTTATTCGATCCGACGATAAGAACATTTATGTCTAATGAGTGCAGGCTCCGCTCATACCAGTCAGAAGCTCTTCGGACCATCTATGATGCGGCGTTATCCGGGCGGGGCGGACGGTTTGCGGTCATGTTTCCCCGGCAGTCGGGGAAAAACGAGACCCAGGCACAGCTTGAAGCCGCCCTGATGTCGGCAAACCAGCACAGCGGCGGCAATATCATCAAGATCATACCCACCGAGAAAAACCAGGGAAAGATCTCAACCGAGCGCCTGCAGTCTTCACTTTTGGGGTTGTCTTCCCCGCTTAAAGGAGACCGCACCTCAATAAAAATAAAAAAAGACGAAGTAACCTATGGCTGCACCCGGGTCCGCTGTCTTTCGGCCTCGCCGAACGCCGCGATCGTGGGCGCGACAGCGGATCTGCTGCTGGAGGTGGATGAAGCCCAGATGGTACCTGCTGAGAAATATGACAGGGAAGCCGCACCGATGGCAGCCGCTTCCAATACCGTA
>CACYHU010000060.1 GCA_902774215.1 uncultured Chloroflexota bacterium | reverse complement strand
AAGTATCTGCTTTTCAGCTATGGAGCGTTTATTTTCCTGTGTGTACCCGCCGGCTTTTTATGCTCACTGTATGTGACGCGGTATTTCTCTGACAGCTATATTTATCTCAGCGGTGTGGAGCTTGCGGGTTTTGCGGGAATGACTGCGGGCGGACTGCTCATGGCTTCCTTTGCCGGGAACAGAGATCGCATGAAGATATACGGTGCCGGTATCGCAGGTTGTGGCGTGCTCCCTGTAATGCTTACTTTTCCAAAAATGTTCCCCGTATATCTTGTTCTGATGGCGGTGTTCGGCATCATACTCACGATCGTTGAGACAGCAAGTACGACGTTCCTTCAGGAAAACACGTTCCTTCAGGAAAACACTCAGGCAGATATGGTCGGGAGAGTGTTCGGGCTCTATGGCTCGGTTTACAGTCTGGCGCTGCCGCTGGGTATGGCGGTCTTCGGGCCGCTGGCGGATCATATTTCATTGAAAATTCTGATGGTCATTTCCGGCATCGCACTGATCATGCTTGGATCTTATACATTCAGGAGAAGAAAATGAGATCATGTAATTACAGATTAAAACTGACTGTAAAATGTAAATGTAAGCAATAAGAGGAGCAGCAACATATGAATTATTTTGTTGAAGGTTTACAGGGAAGCGGAAAAAGCACCCTGGTTCAAAAATTATCGGAAAAGTACCCGGACTGCAAGGCTGTTATGGAAGGGGATTATTCTCCTGTTGAACTGGCCTGGTGCGCGCGAATGAGTGAGGCCCGGTATTCGGAAATCCTGGCGCAATGGAGTGACCTGCGGGATCAAATCAGCCATAATTCGTATAAAGAAGGTGATTACCGGATCGTCTGTTACACAAAGGTGAAAAGTGAGGATCCGGAATTTTATCATCAGCTGGAGAATTATGAGATCTATAACGGAAGAACGACATTTGAAAATTTTCAAAATATCGTACTGACAAGATATCGAAGCTGGCAGGGAGATGGCAATATCTTTGAATGCTCTCTGCTTCAGAACGCAGTTGAAGATTTGATCCTTTTCAGGGATCTGTCTGATGATGCCATTTTAGATTTTTATAGAGAGGTGCGGTCTGCCCTTGCCGGCAAGGAATATGAGATCTGGTACATTGAATCACCTGATATCGGGAAAAATCTGGGTGCAGTACGAAGGGAACGTGTAGACAAAGACGGGAATGAGATCTGGTTCAATATGGTGATGGAATACTTCACCAGTTCGCCGTACGCAAAGAAGCGCTCTCTGAATAGCTGCGAAGATTTTTTGGAACACCTTCGGCACAGACAGGCATTGGAATTGCGGATATGCCGCGAGATATTTGGTGAAAAGCTTACGGTTATCAGGTCGAAAGCATATGATTTGTGAGGGAAATAACATGGAAAGACCTGTAACCACATTATTTATGCTTATGTCCGTTGATGGAAAAATCAGCACCGGTTCAACGGATGAGCTGGATGTTGACCGTGATTTTCCGAAAATTGATGGGCTTAAAGAGGGCCTGCATCAATATTATGAGATCGAACAAACGACAGACCTCTGGTCGTTTAACACAGGGCGGGTTCAGGCAAAGATGGGCGTTAATGAAAAAGAGATGCCCGCCAAAACACCTGTTTCATTTGTTTTACTGGATAACCATCATCTGACAGAACACGGGGTCAGATATTTTTGTGCGCGGTCAAAGCAGTTTGTTTTGATCACCGCAAATCCGGATCATCCGGCTTTTAAAGTGGATAAAGAGAATCTTCATATTATTTATCAGGAAAGAATTTCTCTCAAAGAAGCCCTTGAACGCTTGAAAGCCGATTATGGCTGCGGCAGATTAACGGTCCAGTCCGGCGGAACGGTGAACAGTTTATTCCTTCGGGAGAAGTTATTTGATTATGTTGATATTGTTGTAGCTCCGGTTTTGGTCGGCGGGAAGGATACATCAACATTGATCGACGGAAAGTCTATAGCGTCTGACAGGGAATTGTCTGCGTTAGGCGTACTGAAATTGACAGAATGTCTCCCGTTAGAGGATTCATACATCAGGCTGAGGTATGAAGTAATAAGCTGACGGCTTTTGGTCTGCCGGTATGTTCCCGGAACCTTATCGGGAGAACAGGGCTGTCAGCAGGGGACCTGTAAAAGCGTTTCAGGTCTTGAGGTAAAATGGCGAATATTATAACCGGAATCAGAATAGTGCTCAGCGGCGCTTTGCTGCTCTTTCCGGCATTATCTCCGGCATTCTATGTACTTTACATTGCCGGTGGTATCTCCGATATGATCGATGGTGCTGTGGCAAGGAGAACGGGAACCGTCAGTGAGTTTGGTTCAAAGCTCGATACGATCGCGGATATCGTGTTTGCGGCGGTTTGTCTGAAAAAGCTGCTTCCGGTACTGGATGTTCCGGTCTGGCTTTATATATGGTCTGCCGTCATAGCGGTCATAAAGATCAGCAATATCACTGCGGGATATATTCGACAGAAAAAGTTCATATCTGTACATTCCGTATTGAACAAGGCTGCCGGATTGCTGCTGTTCGTTTTTCCGCTGACTCCGGCTGCATATATGAGGTACAGTGCTGTATTTGTCTGTGCAGCTGCGACAGCCGCGGCTATCCATGAAGGATTCACTGTATGGATGAGATCAAGGCCGCAGAAACGCGAATTTATGGATTGACCAATGTATCATTTACGATTAAAAGGAAGCCATTATGAAAGGCAGACACGGGTTCATGTGTCAGTATGAAAAATGGCTGAATTTTGAAACGATATGGAGCTCGGTATTTAATTTGGATACTTTGGATATTTACAGAGCAGAGGGAGACCCGAGAAGGAAAAAATACATTTTAGACGAAAGATTAAAGCGTTGAATTCCTATTTGCGAAAATCAATAAAGACATAAAAGATTAGGGATGGATACATGACCACAGACATGAAAGCGAGTATTACCAATATGAAGCTTCCGAAAACACATCAAAGTGATCTAACATGTAAGCAATAAAAGGAGACTCAATTATGAAACAATATATTGTGGATGCATTTACTGACAGTGTATTCAGCGGAAATCAGGCTGCTGTTTGCATTCTGAATGAATGGCCGGCGGATCAACTGATGCTGAACATCGCCAAAGAAAACAATTTCTCAGAAACAGCATTTGCTGTCAAAGAGAAAGATCGCTACCATTTACGCTGGTTCACGCCGGGAGGAGAAATCGATTTTTGCGGACATGCGACTCTGGGAACATCTTATGTTATTTTTAATTTCTATGAAAAGGACAGTTCTCAAATTACATTCATAACAAAGGTGGGTGAACTGATAATTCATCGGAAAGACGATATCTTTGAGATGGATTTTCCTGCGTATGCATTGAATAAAATAGATGTTAGCGATCAAATGGAAGAGGCGATCGGAATTCGTCCTTTGGAAGCTTATCTTGACCGGGACCTGCTGCTTATCCTGCCTGATGCTGCTTCGGTAAGAAAATTACATCCGGATCAGGAAAAAATAAAGAAACTTGACGGATTGCTTACTGCGGTAACCGCCCCGTCGGATCATGAAGGATATGACTGCGTCAGCCGTGTATTTGTCCCAAAACTGAACATACCTGAAGACCCCGTTACCGGCAGTACCCATTGCATGATCACTCCTTATTGGTGCAGCCGGCTTGGAAAGAAAGAACTTGTCTGCTTCCAGGTATCTGAAAGAACAGGGATCCTTTATACAGGCATCCGGGGAAACAGAGTAAAAGTAGCGGGCAAGGCGGTTCTTTATTCCGAAGGAAGGATCCTTGAGGGTTGATTGCCGGTTGGGGAATAATCGACAGCAGGCAGTATATTGCAGGCAGTCGGCTGTTTGTGTTTCAAGGTTTATTTTGTCGTTTTTTATACTGATATGAGCTGCTCGAAATTGTGTTAGAATATTATAAATTCTTACTTTTGGAGTAGTTGGAAATGCTTACACAGGTTCGCTCAAAATCTCAAATCACAATTCCAGGAGCAATTGTCAAACGCCTTGGGATCCGGGAAGGTGATCAGCTCGAAGTCACGGAAAAAGATGGTATCATACAGTTGGTTCCCGTCGCGGTATATCCTAAATCATACATAGAGCAGATGGAAGCTGAAATCGCACAGCTGAAAGGATCTGCAAAAGCCGATAAGCAAAACACTGCCAATAAATCCATTTCAGTCAGCAATCGAATTGGTGCTGCCAAAGATTTATATAAGGGCTCAATATCGTTGGAAGATTTCGACCGGGATAATAATATTATCGCAGAATTGCTCACAGAAGGTGGTCTATGAAGCTCCTTCTTGATACACATATCGCATTATGGGCAATACTTGACGATGATTTTCTTTCGCTAAAGGCCAGAAATATGATTTTGAATCCCGAAAATACAATTTTTTGCAGTTCAGTCTCGTCATGGGAAGTGCTTCTGAAGCATACCACTGATCCTAAAAATCTTTATATCTCTGCCAGGGATTTTATTGAACGATGTAAACGAGCGGGATTTACCTCCATTAATCTCACAGATCAACATATATTGGGTGTAGAATCACTTATGCGTCCTGAAAATGCTCCTGAACATAAAGATCCGTTTGATAAATTGCTGCTTTCACAGGCTATACTTGAAAAAATGTCTTTTCTAACCCATGATAAAAAATTTTCTGATTATAACGAAGATTGTGTGATCATTGTTTAACAAAAGTGGGCTGACAGCAGCAGATGGGGCAGAAATCTTTACTCCATGTTTATGCCTGCCGGAGTGATGACGATTGGATCATTGAAGTCGGCGGAAACTGCCATTTTGTTGCGCAGGGAGAGCGGGAGTAATTGCCCGGATCTCAAAACATCAGGCCATTGTTTTCATGAAATAAAAGGTAACCACCACATTTTGCGGGTGAGTCAAAAAAAAGAGCCCTGAAACACAGCGGGGGTATGGGGGCCGCAGGCCCCCGGAAATCAGACGCGGGCTGCGGCTTTCGCAGACGCACGTACTTTCGATCCCGCGTCTTGCGAAGCATACCCTCCGGAATGCAAAGTGAGCTCTTATAGTAGAATAGGGATGGTTAAAGAATTCGGGTAAAGGTCAGTTACAGACTGATAAACCGGAGGGAAGCAGATGCATTTGATCCAAACAGATGATTTTGAAACCGTGAAGAGCAAATATACTGACGTGATTGAGAATACGCCTGACATAGAAAAAACCGCACGCTGGGAATATGGGAAGCATCCGACAGATGAATCGCTGAGGGCATATATTGATCGTGGGGAAATGTATGTTTTGACGGACGGGGAAGAAATTGCAGGTATGGCGGTCATTGTGATGTGCCAGGGGGATGAGTATTCGGGTATCTCATGGAAGGACGATCTGCCATGTGATGAGGTGGCAACTGTTCATCTCCTTGCGGTTTGTCCGAATCACAGGGGTAAATCCCTTGGGGTAAGAATTCTTGATGAAGCAATGGAAATCGCAATGAGGAACGGAAAAAAGGCTTTGCGTCTTGAAGTATTGAAATCAAATGTTCCGGCACAGAGGATGTATGACAAAGCCGGGTTTGTATTCAGGGGAGAACAAAGATTGTATGCCGAGAATACGGGAATGATGGACTTCCTTTATTACGAAAAGATTCCGCCGGATATTTCATACAAGGAAGGATGACAAAGGCTTTCTAAAAACTATGATATTCCGTGATCTGTCAAGTTCAATTTAAAATCAACTTTAAATTGAACTTGATATACCTGCAATATAATCTAAGAAAGACCTCATTTTCGTATGACTGCTTTCCTGAGGTATGCGAAGAAGTAAAAGGCATTACCGATACCCTGAATATAGATTACGGGTTTATGTGTCAGTATGAAAAAGGCCTGAATTTTGAAACGATATGGAGCTCGGTATTTGATTTGGATACGTTGGATATTTACAGAGCAGAGGGAGACCCGAGAAGGAAAAAATATATTTCAGACGAAAGATTAAAATTCAGAATTTACAGAGGGAGCCGGATATGGTTGATTATGGATTGAAAAACAGGGTGGTATTAATTACAGGGATAAACAATCCGTATGGGATTGGTGCAGCGACGGCGCTCGCGTTTGCCCGTGAAGGAGCAAAGCTGGTCTTGGTCTATAAGAAAATCCCCAGGCCATATGATGAAAATAAAACTGACAGAAATGGCACGGACAGATATTATGCTGCAAATGCAGGGAATGCAGATGCTGTAGAACGAAAACTGAAGGAAATCGGTGCAGATTATATCCTGCTTGAAAGTGATATCTCCGATGAAGATGCTGTGAAAGAGATTTATTCGAGTGCCATCAAGAGATACGGAAAGGTCAATATCCTGGTAAACAATGCAGCAGCAGATGATGAGACCGGGTCGGATACAATAGAAAAAATCACACCAAAAGTAATTGATGATACGTTTGCGGTCAATGTCCGGGGAAGTCTTCTGATGATGAGGGAAATGATCAATCATCGGGAAGAATATGGAAGGATCATCAACCTTTCCACAGACGCCGCTCAGATCTTTGCCGGGCAGATCGCTTATGGATCCAGTAAAGCGACCCTGGAAGCACTTACCCGCAGCATAGCTCTTGAGGCTGCTCAATATGGAATTACAGTAAACTGTGTTGCTCCCGGACCCACGCAAACAGGATGGATCGATCCCGAGTTTGAAAAACAGATCGTTCCGATCATTCCAATGGGACAGTTGATCCAGCCGGAAGATATTGCAGATATGATCCTGTTCCTGGCAGGCAGACAGGCAAGATTGCTCACAGGGCAAGTCATAAAAGTCTCCGGCGGACACGCTCTGTAAAAATTCCGCTTTGTTTGGATCCGGGCAAACCGGGTGTTGATCGTACAAATTCAGATTTGTCAGGATCTCTAATTTTTGAGATTTGTATGGATAAAGGCTAAAATACAAAAAATGGATAATTCTGTTGAATTCTGGAATGAGTGTCATGCCCGTTACGATAATGGCAGACTAAAGGAAGAAAGCTGTTGGGAAAACTTTGCCCATCAGTTTTCTGCTGAAAATGGTCCTGTATTGGATCTGGCATGCGGAACAGGTTCGGATTCTTTTTGGCTGAAGAAACGCGGGATTCCTGCTGCAGCATGTGATTATTCTCTTACAGGACTGAATCTGTTTCATGCATATCTTCCGGACATACCGGTAATTTGCTTTGATATGACAAACTCATTTCCTTTTTCTCAGGAAACATTCAAAATGTTGATTTGCGACATGGGCCTGCATTTCTTTTCTGAAGAAAAAACCTTCTTCATTTTGCATGAAATACAGAGGATCCTGAAAAAAGGCGGAACTGCCTTCTTTCGGATCAATGCTATTGAAGATCTTGACCCTGATAAAATTGAAGGGGAAATAGAAACTCACTTCTATTTATTGAAAAACGATGTGAACATGCGTTATTTCACCCGAGAAGATATCAACTGTTTTTTTTCGGATTGGGCTTCCTGTGATGCGGAAAGGACTCAGATGACTCGTTATGGACCTCCTCGTGAAACGTGGGTGATTCGCTGTCAAAAATGATTATCGGAAATAAAGACAAATTCCGTTTTACTGTCATCACAACATATCGGTAAATACTGGAGGTAATTGTGCTGACTCTGTATGAGCCAAAGCTTGAAGATTTGTGGTTTCGGCAAATGATGCTGGCTGATGAAGAAACGATGTCCTACAACCATGCATGGGGCGGGACGATTCCATGGCCCGAAGAAAAATGGAAGGACTGGTACGACTGTTGGATTGCGTATCCTGAGGGAAAGCGATTTTACAGATACCTGAAGAATAAAGACGGTCAATACATTGGAGAAATTGCATATCATTACGATGAAGATATTCAGCATCAGACAGCAAATGTCATCATCTATTCGCAGTATAGAAGAAAGGGTTATGGGAGCGATGCCTTAGACCTGTTGTGTTCCGCTGCGAAAAACAACGGGATTTCAGTGCTTTATGACGATATTGCCATCGACAATCCCGCAATCAAACTTTTCCTGAAACATGGCTTCACGGAAGAATACCGGACAGAAGATAAAATATTTCTCAGGAAAGAACTGTAACACAAATTCCAATTTGCAGAGATCATGAAAGAAATAAAAAATGAGCCTGTGATAAACCGGAATATGGAGTATTGACGATGAATGTTGAAAAAGCCGGATTGGATGATATCGATGATCTTGTGAAATTGAGGCTCGATTATTTGTGCGAGGATCATGGAATTCTGTCTGAGGATGATCTCACGGTTATCCGGAGGGATCTTCCGGGTTATTTTCAGGCACATCTGGACAAAGATCTGTTTGTTTATGCGATCCGGGAAGACCATGCCATTGTTTCCTGCGCATTTCTGCTGATTATCGAAAAACCGATGAGCCCTTCTTTTATCAACGGGAAAACCGGCATCGTTCTTAATGTATATACCTGTCCGTCAGCCCGAAGGAAAGGATATGCCGAGATGATCATGAACACCATAATCAGTGACGCAAAGGAGAAGAATTTGTCGGTGATCGAATTGAAATCCACAGAGGATGGATACCGGCTCTACCGTTCGGTCGGTTTCATCGATGATCGTTCAAAGTATCACATGATGAAATGGATAAACAAGTAGTATATTATCTTGGAGTTCATAGCCGAAAACGGACGATTTTATCCCTTCGACGGAAAAGGCGGCCTGCAGCGCTCTGAGACAGAGACATATGATCAGTGCAGAAAATTTGAGAACGGTTACAATAAAGTACATGCAGATTCGTGGAAACTTTCGGTTTTTCAAAATGGCAGTATTAATTTCCGGACAGCATTGTTTCATATCCTGCAGGAGAATGTACGAAGATAAAGCCCGGGCAAAGACAGAAGGTAACAGGTGAGTGAGATGAGTGAGAAATATGATCTGATTATTCGAAATGCCGTGATCCATACGATGGATCAGGACCGGCGCATGATCGACCGCGGATCGCTTGCCGTCAAAGGAGACATGATCGCGAAGATAGAGCAGGGAGACCTGCCGGAACAGGACGCTGCCGGTCAGGTCATCGACGCGGACGGAATGATCCTTTTCCCCGGGTTTGTTGACACCCACATCCATATTTTTCAGTCATTTCTGAAAGGCCTGGGTGCGGATCACCGCCTGATCGAATGGCTGAATCTGTCCGCGCTTCCCTATGGAACGGTCATGACCCCTCGTCAGCATGAATTGGCAGCCCGGCTGGCCTGTATGGAAGCGCTGAAAAGCGGCTGTACGGCCATCTGTGAATTCTTCTATACCAACCAGGATCCCGAGCTTGCCTATGCGTGCATCGAAGGAATGCGGTCAACGGGGATCCGCAGCGTATTCATCCGGACGTTCCAGGATACCGGGGAAGAATACGGAATGCCGTCAATTTTCATCGAGCCCGCGGAGAAAGCCATGCGGGAAGTTGCGTCACTGAAAAAACGCTGTAAAGAGGATGACATGCTGACGATCTGGACCGGTCCTGATGTGACATGGTCCACGACAAAGGAAGGCTACCGGACGATGCTGGAATACTGCATGAGTGAAAATGTCCGGTATTCCATGCATCTGAAGGAGACGGAAGTCGATAACGAAATGTGTCTCCGGAACTATGGCAAAGATATTGTCGACCTGCTGGAGGAAATCGGCTTCCTGACCGATAAAATGCTTGCCGTGCATTGTGTTAATCTGACGGAGCGCGATATCCGGCGCTTTGCGGATTACGGTGTATCCATCAGCCATAACCCGGCGCCCAACTTATATCTGGGTTCCGGCATTCCCCCGATCCCGGAAAGTCTTCTGGCAGGGGTCAACGTTTCCCTTGGCACGGACGGAGCGGCGAGCAACAACAGTACGGATATGCTTGAGACAATGAAACTGGCTGCGCTGATCCAGAAAGGGATCCACCGTGACGCTTCTGTGATCACAGCCGATCAGGTGATCCGGATGGCAGCCTGTGGAGGCGCGAAAGCCATCGGGATGGAGGACCAGGTCGGCACACTGGCAGCAGGAAAAAAAGCCGATATGATCCTGTTTGATCCGCGGCATCTGAAATCCTTCCCGAATCATGACGCGGAAGCGACTGTCGTCTATGCCTCCTCAGAGGAGAACATCGATACAACGATTGTCAACGGGGAGGTCGTATATCATAAGGGCGATTTTGCCGGAGGGCTCAGCGAGGCGGAACTGATCCGCGAAATAGCTGCCGAAGTGGAAAAAATGAAAGCTTCTCTGTAATACCTGATCGAATATAAATCAGATTAATTACAATTCAGTCTGCTGTTTAGTTATAATTTTATGTATAATATATACATAAAATTATAATTTTTTGTGTATATATTACACATATTCAGCAGAAAAGGGTGGAAATGCGAAAATGGATATGCAAAGAAAATTAGAAGCAGCAGTAGAAAACTGGGCTGAAAACGACGCCTCCCGCCCTTTACTGATCCAGGGCGCAAGAAGAGTGGGGAAAACCTTTCTTGTTGAAAAATGCGGAAAGAAACTGTTTGGGAATGGATTCGTCAAACTTGACTTTCAAACAGACCTGGAACGGATCGAATCAATTTTTGATGGCCCGACAGATAACATTGACAGGATCATTTCCCGTATCAGCGAATATAAAAGAGTATCGTTAACTCCGGAATCCTCATTAATTTTGTTTGACGAAGTTCAGCTTTGCGAAAAAGCACTGAACGCTTTGCGTTTTTTTGCTGATTCTCCATGGAAAATTGCAGCTACAGGAAGTCTGCTGGGCGTTACAGTAAGAAAAAGGAAGCTGCCTTTTCCCTCAGGACTAAAGCATATCCGCATGTTTCCAATGACCTTTGAAGAATTTTTATGGGCAATGGGCGAAGAAAAAATGGCTGAAGACATCCGTGTCCATGCAGATTCCTGTGAACCGTATATCCATCATGACCTTGCTATGGAATATTATCAGCGCTATCTGGTCATAGGAGGAATGCCTAAGGCTGTAAAAACATATCTTAATACCAATTCT
The DNA here is from genome assembly GCA_902774215.1 of uncultured Chloroflexota bacterium. Taxonomy (GTDB): domain Bacteria; phylum Chloroflexota; class Anaerolineae; order Anaerolineales; family Anaerolineaceae; genus Flexilinea. Next base: position 14,532 of record CACYHU010000060.1, on the reverse strand, counting down.
TTTCAGGAAGTGCGGGAAGTGCTCGAAGAAATTGATATAACGTATACAGCTGATATGACAGACCCTGACAATGGGATCAGTGCTGCTGCTGCAAAAAGAATCTGGAGCAGTATACCAAAACAATTACTTCGCCCTTCCACAAAAAAATTTAAGTATTCGGAGGTTATTCGCGGAGGAAGACGGACATCTTTGCTCGAGCCGCTGGAATGGATGGAAGCTGCCGGAATCATTCTCCGTAATGATTTGACCTGCAGCAGTGCTTATCCGCTGCAGCCTTTCAATGAAGATGAAGGCAGTTTTTTCAAGGAATATATTTGTGATACAGGTCTGATGTTTTACAAATTCGGGGTTGAACCGGAAATATTTCTGGATGGAAGGGTCAAACCTCTTTTATCCGGTGATTTTCGGGGATCATTGGCAGAAAACAGTGTTATGCAGTCGCTGACTGCAAATAATCTCTCCACCTTTTACTGGATGCCTGATGAAAAGGTCGGAAAGGGAGAGATCGATTTTATATTTCAGAATACCAAAGGTGAAATTGTTCCTGTTGAGGTAAAATCCGGAAGAAATGTAAAGGCTGCCAGTTTGAAAAAGCTTATTCGGGAGGCCGATATCTCAGCGGCATTTCTTCTTTCCGAGAACAACTTTTCAGTTTTTACGCTTGAAGGCACAAGCTGCAGGATCAAAGAATTACCTTTATATGCTTCATTTTGCATAACAGGCTGAAAACGTTGTTTAAACCGTTTTGCCGGGTGATAAACATGGCTCAATTTTTATGATAAATGAGCTGCAAAAGGTAACCACCGCTTTTTGCGGATGAGTCAGAAAAAGAGCCCTGAAACACAGCGGGGGTATGAGGTCCGCAGGCCCCCGGAAATCAGGTGCAGGATGCGGCTTTCGCAAACACACGAACTTTCGATCCCGCGCCTTGCGAAGCATACCCTCTGGAATGCAAAGTGAGCTCTTATAGCAGGATATAAATGATGACAGAACTCAGAGCGATAAACAAGGAAAATTTTATTGATGCTTTTAACCTCAAACTGGCGCCGGGGCAGGAGAAATTCGTGTCTCATCCGATACGGAGCCTTGCACAGGCATATGTGTACCGGGATCAGTGTCAGCCCTTCGGGATCTATGCGGAAGGGAAAATGGTCGGCTATGTCATGGTAATCTACGACTTTGATGTTCCGGAATACGATATCTGGCACATGATGATCGACGAATCGATGCAGGGACGCGGGTATGGCAGCGACGCATTAGACCGGGTAATCGAATATATCAGGACAAAACCCTTCGGCGGTTCGAAAAGAGCTGCCCTGACCTGTAACAAAGGTAATTCCACCGCCATAAAGCTTTATGAGAGCAAAGGTTTTTCAGTCACCGGCATTGAGGATCAAGACGAGATCGAGCTTGTCCTTATGCTTTAGCGGTGCAAAGCCGGCAGGTTCCCTTGAGCCGGTATTGCAGACAATACCTGTTCAGATAATTTTGAAAATCCCGTTCTTTGATACCCGGGCAGACCATGAATATGAGCTGAACAAAACTTATGAACCCGATACGACGGCTTTCTCTGTATGGCTGACGACCCAGCGGGAAGAAATTTTGAAGGACATCCTGGAAATGACCTGAAAAGAAGGAGACAATATATGATAAAAAAGTTTTTGGATGCACAGAAAAATGACTACCGGCAGGCCTTGCAGGAGATCCGCCGCGGACAAAAACAAAGCCATTGGATATGGTACATTTTCCCTCAGCTGAAGAGCCTTGGCCGCAGTGAAACAGCAAAATATTACGGCATCAATGATTTGGAAGAAGCCAGGGCTTATTTGGCTGAACCGACACTCCGCTCAAGATTAATTGAAATATCCGAAGCATTGCTCGGCCTTTCTGAAAACGATCCCCGCAGGGTCATGGGGTATCCCGACGACCTGAAGCTTCGCTCATCCATGACGCTCTTTGCCGCCGCCGATCCTGATTGTCCGGTTTTTCAGCAGGTTTTGGATAAATATTTCAACGGTGAACCGGATCCGCTCACATTAAAACTGCTGAAAGAAAAGTAAGGGAAGCGTTATAATTAAGAGCGAACGGAGGTGCTTATGAAAGAAAAAAGCGGCAGCCGTCTGATGAAGGACGGGCGGAAAGTTTTTACGAAGGCCTGGCTTCCTGACCGTGATCCCCGTGTAAATATTATTCTGGTGCACGGGATCGGAGAACATTGTGAGCGTTACGGACCGGTTGCGAAAATCCTGACCGGGAATAATTACGCTGTTTATGGTTTTGACCATATTGGGCATGGCAAAAGCGACGGCAAACGGGGCTGCATGAGTTATAATGATGCTTTTTCCATCATCAACAGCCTCAAAGGTGAATTGCTGGAACAGAGCCCGGAGATTCCCGTGATCATTTACGGCCACAGTATGGGCGGCGGTATCGTGCTTTCCTACGGGACCAATTATCCGGAAAAGGTTGCCGGTATCATTGCCACCAGCCCGGCTGTCGGTTTGGCTAATCTCATAAGGCCAGAGGTTGTCAAACTGCTGCGGGTCATAAAGAAAGTTACGCCAAACATAACTGTTTCCAACGGTCTTTCCCTGGACGGGCTCTGCCATGATAAAACGATACTGGAAAGTTATGAAAAAGACCCACTATGCCATGACAAGGTCTCTGTCACGCTGGGACTGGACCTAATGGATTGGGGAAATTATCTTTCGGCTTATGATAAGGTATATCCTGTTCCGCTTTTCGTAGCACAGGGATCCGCGGATACCCTTGTCAACCCGGTGGCTACTGAAAAATTCGCACAGAAACTTAAAGGAAACGTGACCTATAAACGCTTTGAAGGCGGTTACCATGAACTGCACAATGAGCCCAACAAACAGGAGCTCTTTGACGCAGCGATCCGGTGGATCGACAGAATCACGGCAAAGCAGGAGTAAAACCTATGAAGCACGATATCCTTGTTAAATATAATGCGGGGGTTACAAAGCAGCAGAAGGCTGAGCTGATCCCGGAAATTCAGGCGCTTTTTGACCGCACAACCGAGATCCCGGGCATTCACGGGGTAACGCTTTATCCTAACGTTGTGGATCGTGAAAACCGTTATGATCTGCTGATCGAAATCGATATGGAGCGGGAAGCCCTTGAGATCTACGATCAATCACGCTGGCACAGGCAGTGGAAAGAGCAGTACGGGCATCTTTTGGAAAAAAAGGCGATTTTTGATCACGCTTGAGAAGTCTGAGCGTTATTTCTCTTACGCCTTCCGAAATACAGGATCAGGAGAACAGCGGTCAAACCTGAGAATATATGAGCAGTACGGGCCAGCCCCGAATATCGATAATAAATACGGATCTCGTTGTGCTGCGTCCGGCTTTGATCAAGTTTGACCAGCGTGCCGCCCCTTTCAGATATCCCGGCGGATATGGTCTGTCCGTTCAACTCACAAATTTGTGAGGCATACCAGAAAACGGGCAGGTCAGCCACCGGGTTTTCATTACCCGGATCAGGTGTATCAAAAACCACCGAATACACGCTGCCATCCGCTGAAACAGACATTTCGGCTTCCAAAGGAACAGCCGATCCGGTTTCACTGCGGATCAGAATGCCGTCAAGGTTTGGCAAATGAGTCTTGTCACGGTATTGTTTAGCCTTCAGCGGGGCATAGTCCATTGAAGCTGCGTATCCGGAGGCGGCATAATCCTCAAAGATCCTGGTGTGGTCCATACGGTACAAAACCAGAAAGGTCCGGTAATGGAGCCCGACCACAGCGATGCATATGACAGGGGCGATCCATAAGACAGCCTTTCGTGAAGGGATCATTTGCGGAAGATACCGGGAAAAGGCGGCCAGAATGAAAAGCGTCGGACAGGTATTCAGCCGCCATACAAATTGCAGCTGCTGCAGGAAAGTGTGATCACCGATCCACTCCCACGGGAGCAGATCACTCACAGCGAACAGGACCAGGGTGCCTGTCAGGAAAAAAAGGTTCATGCTTTTGTTTTCCGGCAGCTTTCCGGTTTTTATCTTTTCAGCAATGAAAAACAGACACAGGCAGACCCATGCCAGAAAAACGATCAGCCCGACACTGTGCGCTGAGGTTTCATTGCGCAGCATCTTCCCGAGCAATGTCGGCAGATCGAAAACCGAGCGGCGCAGGGAAAGTCCGGTCCCTCCCGGTATCTGCAGGGTATTGGTGGCAAAAAGCTCCAGCATGGGAACCAGTGAACCAAGTGAAAGGAGAATGGCAGTGCTTCCGGCAAGGATCAGGCTTCGGATCCTCCCGGGTTTTTCATCCCAGAACCGGATTGAAACAAGGAAAGTGAGTCCGGTGATCAGTACCGCGATCAAAAGCGAGAGATTATGTGTATAGGAAAGCAATGCCATGCCGGCTGTAAGAAATCCCCAACGTTTCGGATCTCCAAAAAACACGTGGTAAAGGCCGAGAAAAACCAGCAGCCAGAGTGTGATCGCTGTCACCTCCCCCAGTGCTGAGCGGTGGAACAGGTTTTCAAACCGGTAGGAGGAGAAGGTGTAAAGCACCGCAAAGGTAAAGGAGCTGAGCAGATTACCGGAAATCTGATGCATCACATCATAAGCGAGAAACAGTGTAATAACGGTGAGGATCAGATAGTAAGCTTTATAAGCGGCAATAAAACTTCCAAATATTTTATATAACAGATACGCCGGATAAATCGTCAGCCAGGGATAACAGAGGTTGACCATCAGCCCGTTGTGATGAAAGTTCAGAAAACTGACAGGAGAACTCCATACATCCCGCATCCCGATAATGCGGCTGAGATGAAAAACACTATCCTCATTAGGGTAATGCGGAATGCCGGTGATCATCAGATGCGGCAGATAGTACAGAACACCCATTATCAGGAGCACTGTATAAACTGCAGCCCGCTTTTGTCCTGGCGAAAACTGTTTTCTCATGCTGTTTGAACCAGTGTACGGCGGATATTTTCCGCGAAATTGTCCAGCTTTTCATCAATACCGGGGATGCGGAGCGCTTCACCGGGATCATTGGCGGTTTCCAGCAGCGCGAAATGCGGCGGCAGGTAAAAAGATTTATTCATATTGAGGGCGGAGATCACCTGACGGGCAATTATATCTCCCCCGGAATAGCCTGAAACGATGATGGAAAAAAGCGCTTTGTCATAGAAACGTTTTTGACGGAACAGGCCGGTCAGGCGGTTGATGAACGCGGTCAGGTTTGCCGACAGGGCATCGTTGTAATTCGGGCAGAGCATGACCAGCGCATTGGCTTTCAGTACAGCCGGCCAGATTTCCTCCTGCATCAGCCCGCCGTAAAAACAGCGTCCCTTTTCACCGAAATGGATGCACATGGTGTAGGGACAGCCGGAACAGTCGGAGATCGTGCCATTGCGGAGGCCGATCTCTTTGATCTCAAAGGATCCGCCGAGTCGTTCCGAGATTTGTTCCCAAAGCTGCAGGGTATTGGATGTGCGATGGGATGAAGCATGCAGTGCAAGGAGCTGCGGTTTTTCGTATTTTTGCAGCCTGTCCTTCTGCAGCCGGTCTGCGAGATCCCGTACCGCGGCAAGATAAGCGCCACGGCAGTCAACACCGATCAGCTTTGCCTGGATGCGGAAATTATGAAGAGAGCCGGTTCCTTCTGCAAGCGGGCGGCCGATCAGGGCGGAACCTGCTGAGTTCAGGGCAAAAGCCAGTTCTGTGCCGGTGGATTTGGTATACAGTTCGCTGTCCCCGTCGATCAGTATGGCGGAAGTACATCCTTCGAGAAGTCCCTGCCGGGTGCGGAGGGTATATAATAACCGGAAATAAGCCGAATTGAGCCCGTATTTGCCCAGCGGAAGTGCAAAAAGCAGGCGCTGTCCCCGGATCTCGGCGGGGTCTGTTTCATCGAGGCTGCTGATAACGCGGTAATCAAAATCACGCAGAGCGGAGTTCAGAACACTGTCGATCCTTACGTTATCAGAAGGCTCATCTGCAGCAATTTTTATGACGATCAGGGACATTTTGACCGGATTCCTTTCAAATGATCATTTTGAGTTTATCAGCCGCGTCGTTCAGATGTGCGAACAGCGCATCCGGAACAGCATCCGGAAGTTCAGTCTCGATCCCGAATGGTGTATAACGGTTTTTACAGCCCATATAGACATTATCCATAAATACGGAACCATAGTGCCACTCACCCCGCAGGGTCAGCAGCAGCGACAATGCTCCGGATGAAAGCGCCGGTGCCGCATAGGGTTTAAAACCAAGCTCCCGCATTTTCAGATTGGCTGTTTTTGCCAGTTCTGTCAGCTCCCGTGAAAGCTCTTCATCATAGGATTTGAGCGAATTTGCCGCCCAAAGGCCGTCCCCGTGAGGTCCGTAGACCCGTCCTTCGGTTAAAAAGGACGCGAAACGGCTGTCCCGTTTGGCATAATAAGCAGCCCGGGCATTCATCACGCCAAGACCGAAGCCCTGCACCTGTTCAGGAAGAAAACCCAGACCGTCCCAGTTTCCATCGTCATCCAGGTTGCTGTTCAGATATGCCACTTTTGCCAGCGGGTCGACGGGATCGGACACAGCTGCCCACAAACCTTTAAACCCCTGTTCCCTTGCCATATGGGAATATTCACAGACCAGGCCGGCATTGGCTCCGAACTGAGCCAGACGTACATCAGCCACCTGTGATCCGACCGGGGGGATCCCTTGGGAAGCGACGAACACAAAAACATCGCAGTCAAACAGCTCTTCCTTTGGCACAATGACTACTTCCGGAAAAGCGTCATAGTTCCAGGGCAGTGTCACCTGCCCCATCTCGAACTCCCAGCGTGCGGTCAACTGCGGCGCGATATCGCAGATCCCGATCTGTGATATCACATCCCCGCCCAACAGCTTGAGTCCCATCATCAGCGTTGCGCCGACGTCGCCGATTGCAAGGATGTTGACCCGCTTTTTGCCGCTCAAAGGTACTTCCCGGAGCATCCGTTCCCAGCCGGCCCTGCCGCAGTTAACTGCGGTGAGCTTCCCGGCGGCTAAAGCGGCGGATAAGGTTTCATCCAATCGGTAATCAGGCAGCCGGGATGCGTCCAGAACACTCAATCCGTCGGGTGCAGCCAGCTGCCCCGGGTGTGCGGCGCGGAAACTGCCGCGTCCTTTTGCCGGATCTCCGTCATAAAGAAAAAATATCTGTTCAGCCTCGTGCGGTGTGACCGGCGTCAAACCGGGACGCTCGGCCGCACTTGCCAGCAGCCGGCCGTTCAATTCATAATAATGAAATTCTGCCTGCCGGCTGATGCCTGATGACATCTGATCGCTGTTTTTATTCACAGAACCCCCTCATTAATTGTTCCAGATCATTTTCAAGATAAACCGAAGCCGCCAGATTCGGGTCATAATGCAGGCAGGCGCCTTTATCCGGGCAGAGCGGCAGGATCACTGCCTCGCTCAAACGGCTGAGCGTCAGATTACGGGCGAATTGTTCACGGTAGACCTGTTCCAGCATCAGCATCACTTCATGGGCTGATTCAATGCAGCAGCGCGAAACATCAAAAACAGCTTTTCTTGAACAATCCGGACCGAATTCCGGTTCGGCATACGGCTGGATCTGGTTGATCCCCGGCAGAAGTCCCGGCACAGGCTCATGATCACGTTTTACGGTATCTCCGCCGATGAAGGGATAAAGCGTGGATTCCACCAGATACTGCCGCAGGGTCGGCAGGTAATAGGCACCGTCAACCGGCAGATTGCGTTCTTTCATCAGGTCCTTCCCGTGGCCGGAAAGGATCCCGACCAAAACCAGCCGGACATCAATTTTTTCCTGCTTGAAAAGCGGATCCAGCGTGCGGATACGGTGGCCCGGATGCATAATGTCATCAACCAGGATTACGGGACGGTCAAAGGATTTAATGGTCCGGATCTGATAAGAAATCGGCGGATAGTAAGGAAATGCTTCAATCGTGCGGACGCGCAGGTCAGGTGTGTAGACCTTGTCCGTATGAATGGTTTTGGTTACGGTATTGGGCAATATCTTGCCGCGCAGCATCTTGCCGAAGGGAACGCACATGCATTCGCCGAGCATCCGCGGCGTAAGGGGTATGCTCGGGACATGATTGAAAGCGGTGATCCGCTCCAGCAGCCGCTGGTGGATCACATCGGATGAGAGCGTAAGGACCAGCGACCCGGGGTAAAGTTCGGAAAGCGCATGCTGCAGCCGTGCATGGCAGCGGCTGATGACTTCCCTGATGCGGGGATCCCCGGCAAGGGGTTCCTGAATGGTCGTTTCCAGATTGCGGATCAGCACGAGCGGTGTGTGCATGTCAGCTTCAAGGAAGGGGGCGGGACCCTCTCTGCGTAAAAATCCCTGCCGGAGCAGCAGATCCTCCAGTTCTTCCGTAATGCCGTCAGCGGGTTTGCAGACCGCGTAAACGCATTCATCAGCCAGCGATCGTGCGATCACTTCGCTCAGCAGCAGCTGAGCGTCATCTCCATGAGCTGAAATACCTGTGATGAAAAGAATTTTTCCGGAAGCTCTGAGACGGATGCGGTCCGCGAGTGCCGCGTCACGGACTGCTGCAAACAGTTCCGACGTACCGAGATAGCGCCAAGATAACGCACCTACACAGGAAGCGTTCCGGCGCATCAGCAGCAGCTCTTCGCCCTCCCTTTTGGCATCCGCGGCAAGCTTTCCGATCTCATCGGAAAGTCCGAGCGTGGGATTATAAGGCGGCGTGAGCCAGTCAAATGAGATCTCTGAGGCAGCAAGCAGCGGCTTGTCCTGTCGGTCCCGGAGGTAGAGACCATTCTGATAGATGAAATCCTGAATTGCGGGATCGATGTAATGGGAAATATCCCGGTTCTGGTCCACGTTTTCGCGGATGCGGCTGGAGCTGATGTCTTCCAGCTCCGGCGGAAGGCGCAGCTCGATCACATCTCCGGTCAGCTGCAGACTTTCTTTTGCGGGCAGCGCGGGCTGGTCAGGCCGCAGGAAGATGATATGGTTCATGGAGTGGACGGACCAGGGTGCCGGTGCCTTTTTATATGCGGAGGCGTTGGCGATCACGTCCGCTCCGGCGACAAGATAAAGCTCAAAGCCGCTGAAAAGCTCACGCAGCCGTTTCATATCATGAGGATTGGCGATATTGACAGGGATCTCGTCCGGGAAGAGGTGCACATGGAAATCTCCCGCTACAGACATGTTGATGATCTGCCGGCGGATCAGATGCGGCTGAGGCTTTTTTGACCAGGAAAACTCATCCACGGCCAGGTAGACTTCAAAGCCCAGTTCACGGATCGCGCGGACGATCCCCTTGTGGGAAAGTGTAAACGGGTCAAAGGTTCCCGGGAAAAAGGCGGCTTTTACCGGCACTTCAAAGGGGAATGTTCCCCGGTCAATGCGGTAAAGCGCAAGGAAACGCTCAATGTGCGCGAGCGCAGAAGCCCGGTAGAAAAAGGTCAGGCTGTCGGTATCTGGCGATTTTTCCAGAAGGAAGAGCAGCTTACGGCAGCAGTGCGTGAAAAGCTCCGCCCGCTCTGTAAGACTCAGGGAACTGCCGTCGAAGAGCTGGGCGATGACCATCAGCGCTTCCTGACGTACGGCTTCCCGGTAATGTGCCAGACCCTGGAAAAGCATACCCAGCAGCTCATAACGGCGCTCGCTGTACTGGTCAACCGTTTCGGAAAAACGGCCGCGGTAGGTCCCGTAAAACTGAAGCAGGACACCGATCGTGCGCAGCGCGCCGTGTACGGTGCTGTCAGAAGAGGAACCCAAAAGTGTTTTCAGCCAGATCACCTGTTCATTCAGTTCGCTCGGGTGCAGCAGCAGGGCAGCCCGGCCCAGGTAATCCGGAATGTATTTTGAAATACCGGTCTGGCCCAGCTCAATACCTTTTCCAAGCTCAACAACGACCTCGTTGCGCTGTTCCCGGCGCAGAAGCGGAAGAACGGAAAGAAGAGCTTCCCCTGCTTCCTGCCGGACGACCACACGCTCGGAGACCTTGACCAGATTGGAAAAATGGGTGCAGATGTGAAGCATGTTGTCCACATGGCCCTGTTTTGCCTGTGCTTTCAGCAGTTCGATACCGACGATTTTGCTCACCCAGGCCGTGGCGGTTTTCAGATTATCGAGAAAGATATCGTCAGCGACTTCCTGACGGTAAAAGACGGTGAGGTCCTCGGCATTTTTATCGCCTGCCCGCTGCAGGATGCTGGCTTTCAGGAACCGCAGCGTGATGCTGTTGTCTGTGACGTTGTTTACGGCTGCCACGATTTTTCTCATCTGTTCCGAAGCCTGGGGCAGCGGCCGCTGGGCTTCCCGCAGATAGAGAAGTGCGGCTGTCTGCAGGCGGGTGTCGCCTTTTTCGGTAAAATACGCAGCGAAATCGATCAGGCGGCTGCGTTCTTTTTCATCGTAATACTGCTGCGACAGGCTGCGGATCGCATCGAGCAGGGTGAAAGCCGTATCATCATCCAGGGTTTCCGGATGAACATATTTTGCAAGCAGTGCCCGGATAAAACGGGATTGTGATTCTGTACGGCAATTCCGCAGGACGCCGTCGATCACGATATGCAGCGTGAACCCGATCTGGGAACGCTGCTGGGCGGTCGTCTTATGATCCGGACGGATGATCTTTTCCAGATATTCTTCCCAGAGACGGTAAGGCACTTCTTCTGCCGGATCGGAGGGAACGTCCTGCGGCAGACTTTTGCGGTAAACCAGATGGAAACGGGCGATGACCTTCCCGATAAGCTGGGCGGCCTGACGGCGGATATCGCCTTCCCGATGGGTCAGCAGTTCATATAAAAATGAAAGCGCCTGCATTTTCTGCCTTGCGGAAAGGTAGGTGCAGTATTCGTCAATAATATTGAGGTAGACCCGCAGCTGTTTCCAGTCCCGGGATGCATGGGCTGCTTCGATGATGTTGCCGAATTTCCGCTCGCTGGAAAGCTGATACATGAGCGTCAGGTGATGTTCCATGGAGAGGTTTGTGAGCCGGTCCACAGCTTCATCGGCACTCAGCAGGACCGGGTCGCGGAGGTCGGGGACCGGCTGCATTTTGCCGGTGAGATCGATATCGGCACCGAGGGAGACCAGGTAGCTTTCAAAATCCTGCAGACGGCGGTAGACCAGTTCATACCGGCGTCGTTTTGCCGCGTCGACATTTTCCAGCTTCTGCAGGATCACATCAAAAGCATCATGGAGGGAAAAAATCACCGTTTGCTCCTGCCCGTTTATAAAACGGGATTTGCAGCGGATATCCGCGTAGATCAGGCACAGAGATTCAGCCGAAAGAGCATCCAGTTCCAGATCCCAGGTGGAATGGTTGGAGGCGATGTGACTGATGGACGGCATATCGCGTGTTTCCAGCCAGTAACCGGTGTAATAGTAATGCAGATGCGGAACGTTCTCACCTTCCCGGCAGCCGTATTTACCGATGTCATGGGCAGCCGCCGCGGCAGAGACCAGTGCGATATCGATTTTTTCACCCCGCGCATCGATTGCCCGTGCGACAGTTGCCGCGATATGATGTACGCCGGCAATATGGCTGAGCGTGCAGAACGGTGTGACCTCACTGCCGATCCGCATCAGCTCATAGACAAATTCACCGCGGAAGGCACGTAAAAAACGGCGGTACTCTTCCGCGCAGTCGCACGCTTCAAAGGTTTCCGGCGGCAGAAATTGAAAATCATAAGCCGGGTCAAAAGGCAGCAGCTTCCGCTCAAAATCAAGAAGTGTCTGCAGGATCGTCAGAAAGACGAGCGCTCCGCGTTCATAACGGGCGGAATCTGAAGGCAGCGGGATTTGCGGAAAATTTTTTGCCCGGAGGTAATTATAGCAGAAGGAAAGCCAGCCCTTCTCCGGTGTTTCACCCGGATAAGTCCCGCAGATATCCGCGGCAGCCGAACAGGAGATCCGTGTGCGGGAATCAAATAAGACACTCAGCCGTCCCGCCAGGTCCGCTATTTCCGCGGATGAAGCCTTGCGGTCAGTGATCAATCCGTGTTCTTCCAACGCGGAAAGCATCGATTTTGTCAACTCACGAACAGTTTTCTGGTTCATATTCCTTCCTCCTGCAACGATTATTATAAACTAAAACCTGACACATGCAAAACCGGCTGCAGCACCTGCAAAAGACTTTGTTATAACAGACTGCGGACTTTTGGGCTATAATCTTCAGTGAAAGTCGGAGGTTGATATGGCATATACGGCACTTGAAAAAATGAGAAGGATCAATGAGGAGCGATTCGGAAGCGACGTCGGCCCCGCTCAGCCGGCACTGTATAATGCCGGGCGGAATGCCTTTGACCTTAAATCTGCCGCGCTTCGCTTTATACACGAACGCTGCGAGAATCTGCGCTTTGACGCACAGATCGAAGCGGAAGAGGAACGGACCGGCTGTTTCCGCGGGACCAGCATCGCACAGAATCAGATCCCGTACAATATGCAGATGGATATCAACCGCCTGTGTCTGGAACGGGAGCTGGAACGGTTTATCGATTCCGGCGCGACTGAGGACGCCTATAATGTCTTCTACTGCTTTATGGAGATATTTTTCGGCAGTTACGGTAAATCCAAACGGATGGTGGAACTGCTGGGCGAGTTTGAAGCAAACGGCAGCGCACTGCTGATGAAACACCGGGACCACTATTCTCATTCGGTATATGTCTTTGTGCTTGGGCTTGCGATCTACGAGTCAAACGAGAACTTCCGCAGGGCATTCAACACCTTCTATCACTTCGAGCCTGACGGAAATGATCCCGAACAGTCCCGTGCCGCGGCAAATTTCTTTCTGGAATACTGGGGACTGACATCACTGTTTCATGACATCGGATATCCTTTCGAACTTTCCTTTGAGCAGGTGATTTCATATTTTGATGCCGATGACGAAATGCGCGGAAAAAGCCCGTACATCTCCTACAGGAACATGAAAGCCATGACGGAATTGGGGCCCCGGGAGCAGGAGCGTTTAAGACAGCTTTACGGAAAGGAATTCCGCACCGTCAATGAGCTGCTGTCTTACAGCATCTTCCAAAAACTGGGGGAGGTTTATGGTTTTTCTGAAGATTACCTTGTAAAGGTGCTGGAAGAGAAACCGGTCTCACCCGAGGATTTCGCCTATTACATGGATCATGCTTATTTCAGCGCCCTGCGGCTTTACCGCGAGCTGATGAATGTGATGGGACTCGATTCGGCGAGCAGCAGCCCGGCACGTCCGGAAGCGCTGCAGACGGCGCATATAGACGCATTGAGTGCGATCCTTCTTCATTATGTAGTGTACCGTTATTCCATCGCCTTCAGCGATGAGGGAAATAAGCCAAGGCTGACCATGGACCTCCATCCGCTGTCCTGGCTCCTGATGCTTTGCGACGAACTGCAGTGCTGGGACCGCACCGCCTATGGGCGTAATTCAAGAAATGAACTGCAGCCCATGGCTGTGGAATTTGATTTCAGCGGCAATCGTCTTGTCGCGAGATACCAGTACGATGAGGATGAACAGGCCAAAATTGACACCTATCTCTGGGAATACGTGGCCTGGAAAAAAGCCGGAAAACCCGGAAAAGCACCGGAGCTCAAAGCCTACAGCGACATGGCGGGAGAAAAAAAGAGCTTTCTCCGGGAGATCGAGCTTCTCGTCGATCTCACCGGTATTCCGCTGATCGTCGTCTGCGATATTGCGCCGGTAAACCGGGGCAGCAAGCACATATACCTCTCAAACAGCAGCTTCATGCACATGCACGACTTTGCACTGGCTTTGAATGCACGCACCGCCCACGAAGGACATGAGAACGAGGTGGACAGATCGGTGATGGAAGCGGAATTTGAAGCAATGTCCCTGGAATACAAACTTTACAATATCAATCAGGTCAAGAACTTCAGCCGGTATCTGAACGCCATTCACTGCTTTTATACGGATCGTCCGGTTGACTTTGATATGCTCACAGAGTTCACTCCTGAGCAGATCAGGATCATCGGGCCGATGGAGCATGAGCGATGGGTGCGGGAGCATCAGGCCATGGGCTGGCGCTTCGGAGATGCCTACGAGCATGTACCGGTGCCCGCCGGAATCGACAACGAACGCGCCTGGCGGAAAATGCTGCGTGAACAAATGCGCTGCCACAAAATGGCCATGGACGGTGAATTAACCAGGGAGAATATCCTCAGACACTACGAGGATCTCCCTGAAGCTGAAAAGGATAAGGACTGGCAGCCCTTCAACAGCATGCTGAAGCTGGTCAAAAGGTTTGACGGACTCCGTATTTATCAGTTTGCGGTTTAGAGCCGGGGTCGATCCGTCCGCGATGATTTCACCGCGGCAAAACCTCCTCCACCCGGAAAGAGAGCGGAAAAGATTTTTCACATAACAATCTTGTAAGGAAAATTTTTAATGGTCTCTTGTTTTAAAGTAAAATTTGATCAGATGTATGTTTTGCAAGGTGAATTATCCTCGTAAGGAAATCAATATAATTATGTGCTTTTCGGATTGTAATAAAAGAATGTGACAAATTGTCACATCTCTGTTTTTCAGCGTTTTTCAGTAGTAGACTATTATGGGTTTT
>CACYHU010000059.1 GCA_902774215.1 uncultured Chloroflexota bacterium | reverse complement strand
AGATTACAATTCGTTTGAGGCGTTCTCTGGAGCAATAGCGAGTTATATTTATTACTACAACAATGAACGCATTCAGTCTAAAACAAACTGGATGCCACCCTCAAAGTATCGGATGGCATCCATGTGCTAAACTTTTGCTATAATTCAATGTGTCCAGGATTCTGGGTACATATCATGTGCGACAGCCCTTTTTTTTTATTGTATAAAGACAGACCGGTTTTCCCGTATTTGCATCCTGCCCCGTGTTTTATCCGGTTTTTATCGGAAAAGTCAGGACCAGGAGATGACCCGTTTTTTCATCTCTTCTATATCCAGTACACCGAGTGCGAAGCCTTTGCGGATCAGCTCGTCCGGGACATATTCGTCATATTTTTCGAAGACCGGAACTTCTTTCGGATAAACCAGTTCCAATGGATCGAAATCCTTCGCTGCTTCTTCCGCTGTGATTTTATAAAAATCCTCCCCGCCTGTCTTCATCGTGAACTGAAGGTAGTAAGGACGGGATGGATTCATCCCCTTCAGTCCGAGACGCTCTCCGCAGCGGATCTTCAGAAAGCGCTCCAGTGCGAGGAAAGCATAGCTGCCCAGCCACGGAAAGAGTGCCCACATATTACCGCCCAGATGAATGAGCGGACGTTCAGACATACCGGACATCCGGAAGCTGTCCCGGGCGTCCTGAAGGCGGCAGACCGCGTGGCGCATCAGGTAGGGATATGTCTTTGTTTCGTTCAATACACCGCGCATGCGTTCGAGAATGCGGGTGTGGATGTCACCGGCTACATCACCGAAATAAGCAGGAATATTGCCCTTTACGAGGCTGCAGTAGACCACCCGTTTTTTGTGATCCACCTCTTCAACTACCCAGACTCTGCCGGCGATGGCGATCTTGTCCCCGGCGGGAGGCGGTTTGACGATGGTACCGAGTTCCTCCGAGCCTGAGCGGACGGAATATTCAATATTTTCCTGAAAGACGGCATAGAATTTATAGCTGTTGACCACCCGTTCTCCGGCAAGTCCGACGATCAGTCCGTTGTTTTCGGTTTTGCTGATGTGGTCGATTTCCAGCAGATGTCTCAGGAGAGCCCGGAAATCATCCTTTGTAATTCGATGGAAGCATGAAAGCGGCAGGACTCGTGAGGCAAGTTCACCTGCAGTCATCTCTCCGGAAGAAGCAAGCGTGCTCATGGTTTGATGGTAGAGCAAACTGTATGGAAGTCGTTCGGTGCGCGGGGGTTCAACAAACCGTTCTTCAATATAAAGCTGCACAAGCGCGATCCCCTGGATCAGGTGCCATGGGATCATTTCAGGGAGCATAGCCCGGGCTTCCGGATGTTCCTCCCGCATGACAAACCACATCTCGGAGGGAGCACCGCGGCGCCCGGTTCGTCCCATGCGCTGAAGAAATCCTGAAACTGTGAAAGGGGCATCGATCTGGAATGCCCGCTCCAGTCTGCCGATGTCTATGCCTAATTCCAGTGTTGCGGTGGCACAAACAGACATGAACGAGTCATCGTCCTTCATCTCTTCTTCCGCGCTTTCCCTGTAGGAAGCGGAAAGATTTCCATGATGGATAAGAAAGCGTTCCTGTTCGTGATTGACTTCACAGTATTGCCGCAGACTTTGACAAACCGATTCACATTCTTCGCGTGAATTGGTGAAAACAAGGCATTTTCTGCCGCGGGTGTGTTCAAAGATATAACCGATCCCCGGGTCTGCAGCTTTTGGTGCGGTATCGGAAGGAGCTTCCAAAACAGGTGTTTCCGGTAAATCTTCTTTCCCCTCATCAGCCTGAGGATCGGAATTGAAGAAATGCTCCATCGAAAGTCTCCAGGCTTCCTTTCCGCTTTCAAAACGGGGAATGACAGTCCCACGCCCGCTGCCTGCGGACAGAAAAGCACCTGCTGCCTGCGGGTCCCCGATCGTAGCGGAAAGCCCGATCCGGCGGGGATTGCATCCTGCAAGCCTGCAGAGCCTTTCAATCAGGCAGAATGTCTGCATGCCGCGGTCTCCGCGAAGGAGAGAATGGACCTCATCGATAACGATGAAGCGCAGATCACCGAAAAGCGACGGAATCTCCATATGTTTATTGATCATCAATGATTCAAGGGATTCCGGTGTGATCTGCAGAATTCCGGAAGGTTTTCGCAGCAGTCTGCGCTTTTGTGTCTGCGGTACATCTCCGTGCCAGCGGGAAACCGCAATACCGGCTTCTTCACAGAGTTCATTGAGCCGTCCGAACTGGTCGTTAATCAGTGCTTTCAGCGGAGCGATATATAAAACTCCGACACTGCGGGATGGATCTTCATCCAGAAGTGTCAGAATCGGGAAAAAAGCCGCTTCTGTTTTTCCGGATGCGGTGGAGGCAGTCAGCAGAACGTTTTCATCTGTGTTGAAAATTGCGTCACCGGCTGCGTTTTGAACGGAGCGCAGTGTTTGCCAGCCGGAGCGATAGATCCAATCTTGTATAAAGGGAGCATAGCGGTCGAAGACATTCATATGGAGAATTCCGCAAAGTCTTCTGTGACATTATCCGAAACCGCTTCGGATTTCGCATAGGAAAATTCATCTGAATTCAGGATTTCCCGGACATGCATATCCGGGTTCTGATAAAGCAGATCCAGCAGTTCAATGAAATCACGGATCACTTCCCGCGGTGTGATATTCTGATCCGCACCGATGCGTCCGTATTCAATTTTGATAAAATCTGCCAGATCTTCTGTGCTGAGATTTGGTGTGTAATTATACAGACCTGCATGAATTGCGGTCAGCTTTTCGCACAGGACGAGCATTTCTTCAGCTGTAAGAGGCTCCAGACGGATCACCGGTGCCAGTAGATCGCGTGCAGCGGGACGGGAGAATTTGCCTTCAGCAAGCCGTGAACGCAATGCTTCATAGCTGTAAACACCGCGCCGTTTGTCTTCGATTGCCTGCGGTGTGGCACCCATGATGATGCCGATGTATTTCGCCTTTCCCTGCAGGGTGTCGTTATACATGGTCAGCATTTTTTCATAGTTATACTGGCGGGTGATCGTGTTCGGAATCTTATATATGTTGACGAGTTCATCGATCATGATCATCATTCCGGTATATCCCGCCAGACGGAAGAATACTGCAAAAAGCTTCAGATAGTCATACCAGTCTTCATCGCTGATGATGATATTGACGCCAAGTTCTTCCCTGGCTTCGCGTTTTGTGCCGTATTCTCCGCGGAACCAGCGCAGAACTTTCATTTTCAGGTCGTCATTGCCCTCCGCATAAGCGTGATAATAGGCAGAAAGGAGTCTGCCGAATTCAAAACCATGTACCAGTTCACTGACAGTGGATGTCACCGCCCATATTTTTTTGTCAACTGCCTGTGTAAGCAGAGGATCACCCGGAGTGAGTCCCGTTTCCTGTGCGGCTTCAGACTGAACGTTATTGATCCAGCGGTCCAGCACCAATGTCAAAGCACCGCCCTCAGGTTTTGTTTTTGTGGAAAGATTCCCGATCAGTTCACGGTAAGTCGCCAGTCCCTGTCCCTTTGTGCCCTGCAGACGGCGTTCGGGAGACAGATCCGCATCAGCAACGATAAAGCCCCGTTCCATGACATAGTTGCGGAGCGTTTGGATAAGGAAACTTTTCCCCGAGCCGTAGCGTCCGACGATAAAGCGGAAGGAAGCTCCTCCCTCGGAGATGATGTCTACATCGTGCAGGAGCGCTTCGATCTCATTTTTCCGCCCGACAGTGATATAAGGCAGCCCGATACGAGGTACAACGCCGCCTTTCAGTGAATTGATAACGGTCTGCGCGATCCTTCTGGGTACTTTAATATTTCCTTCATCCATCAATTGTTTCCTCCGAGCATATTTATTATATCCTCTTTGTAATCTTCCACTATGCTTATTATGCTGCCGTTATACTCCAGAACACTGTCTCCAATCTCATCAAATAATGCTTCGTTGATGGCATCCGTGACGACAGAAGGAATCAGATGGTTTTCGTTTATAAGCTGATCCGCATTTCCGTCTTTTACAAGCGCCTGAAGGATGCGGATTTGCATCGGATCAAGGGAAATATTTATGGATTCCTGAATGGTTTCAGCATTTTCAGCTTTCCGGTCTGCCGGATCCGGCATCGAAGGGATGGATAGCACCTTCTCCTCTGAGTTATCCATTTCCTCTTCTGTCAGCAGACTGTCACGTGTGTGAAGTGCATCCCGGCGGATCCGGTCCAATCCGGAAAGATCGATGGTTATCTTTGGTTTTGCAGCTTCAAGCTCTGCCTTTTTATCGATTTCGATAACCGCGTGAACAAAAGGCGTGCTCCAGTTTTCCTCGGGTTTTTCTTTCAGCGGGTGACCGGTTTTCAGATAAAGGCGCAGCATTCTGTCAGCTTCATGGATCAAGGCTTGAAAGCGCTTTTTCTCAAAGAAAATATTTTCATACTTTTTCTCCATCCATATGCCGCCGCGGCATTCATAACGCCTGACAGGATCCAGATCATAAACCATATCCGTCAATTCATTTTCCCGATGGAAATAGACGGCGTTCGCGAGCGGGTACCAGTGATAGGTATTCCGGGTCCCAAAACAGGAAGTGAAGAGGTTTTTGTTGTCCTGGTAAAAGAACTGTGATCCATAGCGCCAGACTTCAGCAAACAGATGGATGCCTTTTGTTTCATTCTTTGTGATAACCGGTGACAGAGCAAGTTTCTCCCCGGCAAAAGCACACAGTGCAGAGAAAATTTCTTCATCTGAATGTTCCCGCGGATCTTTGAGTATGATCAGTGCTTCATCTTTGCGAAGCTGGTCCGGGTCTGCAAGATTCCTGACGGTTTCAGCGGGGATCCTGTTAATAACAGAGAATTCGAACATCCAGCGGCGCAGGTTTTTGCGAATTTCCGGACCGCCGATGCCGGAGTCAAGATAGCTCCTTTCAAAAGCCTGCAGCTTTTCCAGACTGTCCTCAGGAGAGGCTGTGCCGATGCCGTTGAGCAGTTCATATATATAGATATAAGCCAGTGAATCCGGAACAGGCTGCCAAATCCCTTTTCTCAAATTCGTGCGCCAGGTGAAGTAGCCCCGGAGCTGCTGTGTGTTCAGATCATGGTAGGTTGGAAAGTAATGCAAAAAATGGCCGTTCCAGGGCGCGTTATCTTCATAGTCTGCCATGAAGTGTCCCTGCTGCAGGAAGTTTTTGCATTTCTGACGGAATGAATTATCGCCATATTTATAAAGCTTCATCATTTGACGGATTTTTTCCGGAATATCCTGATCCTGATGATTTCTGCCGCAGGACCCCGGGGCAGGCAGTGTCGTTTCCTGATAGGTTTCCGATTTTTGTGCCGGCACTTCATCAAGGATCAGCGTGTGTCCCTGCTGCTCTGCGGCAAAGACTGCCCGGTCGAAGAGCCGGAATACAACATCGGGTTCTGTCCGTTCATCAAAAGTTACGCCCAGCCATTTGTCACCCTTCATCCGGAAAGGTTCCGAAAGATACGGCGCATGGATCTCGGAGAGGGTTTGGATCCCGCATTTAATATCACAGCGGCTGATTTCCGCTCCGCTTTCCTGATCATGCAGCCTCATCAAAAGAGCGGTCCATTTGCCGGTGTATGGCTCTGCCAATACAGAAAAGGATGGAAAATCAGCCCATTTGAACTGTTCCCGGATATTGAATTTTTCTTCGGCATATGAAGTCAGTTCAGACAGATACATCAGACATATCCAATTCTAAACAAATTATTTCCGCAGAGAATAATCATAAAAATATCTTCTGCTCTTGTATTATAAAATACAGTGAGGCAGGTTTTCAGTTCATCTTACATCTGCAGGCGGCAGCAGGACTTTGATGAAACTTTATATTTTGGAACCGGAAAAAACCTTGTATGAATCCCACAGACGCTGGTGACGTACGTGAGTCGCATCAAAATGAACGGATTGGAAAGCCATCTGCATGATGGGACCCGCACAAAATGCGCAGATCAGCGTGCCGATGCCAACCGGTCCGCCCAGCAGCCAGCCGACTAATGTGCAAGTACTTTGGATCAGGATACTGACAGCACCGATGGGGAGCCGTTTTGTGCGTTTTGCAAGTCCGACCAGCAGCGTGTCTCTTGGACCGCATCCAAGGGATGCAAGCATATATGTATATTGTGTATAGGCAATGATAACCAGCCCGATGAGCATCATCGGAATGGCGGAGAGGAGTGATCCGGCTTTCGGTACGGGGTGCAGCCAGTTGAAAAAGTCAACCGCTTTTCCCACTACAACGGCATCGATAAACATCGCCAGGCCGATAGGCTCTTTCAGCAGGATATCGATCAGAAGAATTGTCAGTGACACGGCAATTGAGGCTGTCCCGTAAAGAATGTGCAATGATTTTGAAAGCCCCAGATTCAGCACATCATACGGTGCTGCTCCGATGTTTGCCTGAATTGTCAGATAGATCCCGAATCCGTTCACAAACAGACTCACGGCAGCGAGCAGAACGTTTAGAAGAATCGCCCGGACACTTCTGTTTTCTCTCAGTTCATTTACAGATATCATATGCTTCAGTTACTCTTTATTCGAAATAATAATATCCGGGATCGTTGAAGGCTGAGTCATGTGATCAGGTGACGCGCATAAATATCTGATCACTTGCGGCTTGTTCCTGCCGGATAAACGCTGAAATTATAATCCCTTAATTGCCGATATGAAAACACGGCGCAGATAATCGTGAAAACAGGTAAAAAATTGAATGTCACAAATTTTATTACTTTATTGCTTTATCATGATAAAGTGATATAATGAAAGCAGTTCAGAAAATAAAGTATCTGAAGATACAAAAAAAAGAGAGGTGTTATTATGAAAAAACTGTTATCCATCCTTATTGCTGCTGTTGTTATGCTGACTGTTGTTGTTCCTGCGTTGGCCAAAGCTGACCGTCTGGAACAGATCAAGGAAAAAGGTTATATTGAATTCTGCACTGAACCCTATTGGGCGCCGAATGAATTTATTGATCCGAACAAAACCGGAGATGAACAATATGTCGGTTCAGATATTGAACTCGCGAAACTGATCGCAGATACGATCGGTGTGGAACTGAAGCTGAACCCGCTGGATTTCTCCGCAGTGCTGGCCGGTACTGCTTCCGGAAAGTGTGATATGGCGATTTCAGCGATTGCTTATAATGAACAGCGTGCCATGGCCATGCGCCTTTCCAAAGGGTATTATTACTCGGAAGACAGTGAGGATGATGGCTACGGTTTCCTCGTCCGGGAAGAGGATGTTGACAAATATACTTCCATTGAGGATCTTGCCAACGCGACGGTGATCACCCAGTCAGGGTCTTATCAGGAAGGACTCTATAACAAGTATTGCAACAACGCCAAGAACTTCAAGCTGGTCGCGAACATGACAGATGCTTATCTGGCTGTTTCCGAAAACAAAGCTGATGTCTGCATCACAGCGATTTCTTCCGGCAAGCTGTATGCGGAAGCCAATGGCGGACTCTCGACAACGAGCTTCAAATTTGATGTAAAGGAAGAGGAAGAAGGTACTGTCATCGCCTGCCCGCTGGACGGGACTGAATCTCTGATGGAAGTGATCAACGGTGTCATCGATGACATTCTTGAATCCGGACAGTATATCGAATGGAGAAATGAATACGTTGAATATGCCAAGACTCTGGGTCTGGACAACAACTGATCAAAGCGTGAACATCGGATTTCCCGGCTCCTGCGGCCGGGAAATCTGTTCGGAAGCATTATAACGAAAGCTGGCAGAAAAAAGTTACGATAAGGAGATCTGTTTTGGATAAAATCATTCGGCTCTGGAATATGTATAGCATGACGTTTTTGAAGGGGCTCGGCGGTACATTATGGCTCTCCGCGCTGACGGTCTTTTTCGGAACATTGCTCGGAATGCTGGTTGCCCTGCTGCATATGGGAAAATCAAAGATTCTCCGCGGGATCGCCGATATCTATATTGAGATCCTTCGCGGTACACCGATTTTGCTCCAGCTTTACTTTTTCTGGATCGGCCTTCCGAAACTGGTTCCTTTTGAACTGACCGATACGCAATGTATCCTGACGGCACTGATCGTGAATGCTTCGGCTTATATTTCTGAGATCATTCGTGCCGGGATCAACGCGGTGGATAAGGGACAGTGGGAAGCTGCGCGCAGTATCGGCCTTACCGAGACGCATGTGATGACCAGGGTCATCCTTCCGCAGGCTGTGAAAAATATTCTGCCGGCACTCTGCAATGAATTTATCTCAACCGTGAAGGGCACATCGCTTGCTTCCGTATTCTTTGTCGGAGAGCTGATGACCAGTCAGAGAACCGTACAATCCGCTACATTTTTAGCACTGGAATCGCTGACGATTGTTGGTATAATTTATTTTGTCCTCAATTTTGTCCTGTCCAAACTGTTAGTATTACTCGAAAGGAGATTGACGATCAGTGACTGACGAAATTATCCGTACTGAAAACCTGAAGAAAAATTTCGGAAAGCTGGAAGTACTGAAGGGAATCGACCTTTCTGTATCGAAGGGAGAAGTAATCTCTATAATCGGACCTTCCGGCGGAGGAAAGTCAACTTTTCTGCGCTGTCTGAACCTGCTTGAGATACCTGATGAAGGAAAGATCTTCTTCGAAGGAACTGATATCATGACGAAACAGAAGGACATCAGCAAGTACCGGCAGAAAATCGGTATGGTTTTCCAGAACTTCAATGTTTTTCCGAATATGACGGTGCTGGAAAACATCACGCTGGCGCCGATGCTGGAGAGAAAAACAGCAAAGAAAGATGCTGAAGAAGAAGCGATGGCATTGCTGAAACGGGTCGGACTTGAGGATAAAGCAGCGGAATATCCCCGCAAACTTTCCGGAGGGCAGAAACAGCGTCTTTCGATTGTTCGGGCTCTGGCAATGCATCCTGAAGTGATGCTCTTTGACGAACCTACAAGTGCGCTGGACCCGGAAATGGTGAAGGAAGTGCTGAATGTGATCCGTGACCTGGCTAAATCCGGAATGACGACGCTTGTGGTAACGCATGAAATGGCTTTTGCCCGTGAGATATCCGACAGGGTTCTTTTTATCTGCAACGGAATAATCACGGAGGAGGGAAATCCGGAGACGATTTTCACCTGTCCTCATGCACCGGAAACGATCCGCTTCCTGAGCCAGGTACTTTGATCAGAGTGAAGGTAAGAAAAAGAGCATTTCAGCTTTTTCTCCTGATGAATCTGAAAACAGAAAAAACTGCTTATATTAAACGGAGTGATTATGAGTCAAAAAGAAGAAGTCAAGAATCTGGTAGCCGCAAAATCAGAAACGGCGGTAACGCTGGCCAAGCAAATCTGGAATTTTGCAGAACTTGCTTATAAAGAGACACAGTCTGCTGCCGCGATGGTCGATGCTGTAAAGAAAGAAGGGTTTACGGTTGATCTTGGGATTGCTGATATTCCGACAGCCTTTACCGCGACCTATAAGTGCGGCAGCGGTAAACCTGTGATCGGGTTTCTTGCCGAATATGACGCTTTGGACGGACTCAGCCAGGAAGCGGCAAAAGCGGAGCAATGCCCCATTGAAGCAGGAGGATCCGGACATGGCTGCGGACATAACCTGCTCGGTTCCGGAGCCTGGCTGGCAGCGGTTGCCACGAAGGATTATCTGGTAAAAAATAATCTGGATGGAACCGTGATCCTGTTTGGCTGCCCGGCAGAAGAAGGTGCCGGATCCAAGCAGTTTATTGCCCGTGCCGGATATTTCGATAATGTGGATTTTGCCTATACCTGGCATCCTGCCTACCTGAACAGGGTCTCTTCTCACGGCAGTGTTGCGATCATGGGGGCAAATTTCATTTTTGACGGAATCGCCTCACATGCGGGCGGTGCGCCGCATCTGGGCCGTTCCGCTCTGGATGCATGCGAACTGATGAACGTGGGAGTCAACTACCTGCGGGAACATATGATCGATGAAGCCCGTGTCCATTATGCATATTCCGATGCCGGCGGTACAGCACCTAACGTTGTTCCGGCTCACGCTGTGATCAAATATGAGGTGCGTGCCCCGAAGGTAAAACAGATGAAGGAGCTCTTTACCCGCGTGACCGATATTGCCAAAGGTGCGGCTCTGATGACCGGAACGAAGATGAAATACGAGATCGCTATGGCATTTTCGGATTACACTCCGAATAAAACACTGGCGGCAGTGATGGATGAATGTCTGCAGGAGTTCGGTGCGCCTGAATGGACAGAAGAAGATTATAATCTGGCATCCCAGATGCTTCGCAGTTATCCCAAGCAGACACAATTGACGGTCTATGAAGATATCGCGGAAATTTTTGAAGATGAAGATGTTGAAAAGCTCATGCGGAGACCGCTTGATACGACGGTCCATCCTTTTGATCCGAAGGATAATCGTTACAATTCCGGTTCTACAGATGTCGGTGATGTCGGCTATGCAACACCTACAGTTGAATTGAATGTGGCTACAGCCTGTCTGGGGAATGTAGGACACACCTGGCAGAATACCGCGTTTTCCTGCTCTCCTATCGGGTTCAAAGGAATGATCCGTGCTGCAGAAGTCCTTACCCTTGCAGCTATCCGCACCATCGAACAGCCGGAGCTTATCCAAAAAGCAAAAGCGGAACTGCTCAAGAAAAACGGCGGAAAATATGTCTGTCCTCTGCCGGATTACATCCAGCCGCCTATCGAAACTTATTAGGCGACGATTAGTAACAGTTTTTTCTCTCATCTGCCCGGAAAAATTTCACTTCCGGGCAGTTTTATATTATGGTAAAATTCTATAAGAATGGTAATTCTGAAAACTGGAGGAATCATGCCGAACATTTTTATTTCAAACCATCCGTTGATCCAACACAAATTATCTTTGTTACGCGAAAAAGATACACAGCCAAAAGAGTTTCGTGCTCTGGTGAATGAACTGGGTACGCTGCTTTGTTATGAAGCTACACGGGACTTTCCTCTTGCCACCAAGGAAATTGAGACGCCTTTGATGACGATGAGGACGAATAAGATCCATGAGAAAATTGCTTTGGTCCCGATTTTACGTGCCGGACTTGGGATGGTTGATGGTGTTTGGAATCTGATCCCGACAGCAGTTGTTTTGCATATCGGCTTATACCGCAATGAAGATACACTGGAACCTGTGGAATATTACAATAAGTTAGCCTGTTACAAAACCGTTGACCGCTGTCTGATTCTTGATCCAATGCTTGCAACAGGCGGCTCCGCTATAGCGGTGGCAAATATTCTGAAAGGATGGGGTGCAACAAATATCAAGTTCGTCGGGCTCATCGGTGCTCCGGAGGGGATCAGCGCGCTGCACGCAGCACATCCTGATATTGATATTCATTTGGCAGCTATTGACCGAAAACTGAATGACAATGGCTATATTCTTCCGGGACTTGGCGACGCCGGAGACAGACAATTCGGCACTGTTGATCTTTTATAAATTGGAACGAACCGCTTCATTATAAATGGGGCTTATGTATTTATATAAAAAAACAGGGGATAATCCTGAAGGATTCCCCTGTTTTCTATTATAAGAGCTCACTCTGCTTTCCGGAGGGTATGCTTCGCAAGGCGCGGGATCGAAAGTTCGTGTGTTTGCGAAAGCCGCAGCCCGCACCTGATTTCCGGGGGCCTGCGGCCCCCATACCCCCGCTGTGTTTCAGAGCGCTTTTTCTGACTCACCCGCAAAAAGCGGTGATCACTTTTTATGTTAATCATTGATTCTCTAATTACCTGATTTTGCGGGATCTGCAAAAAGTCCGCCAAGGTCCTGGAAGAGTGTGTCGAGGTTGAGAGAATTATTGCCGTTCTCATCTGCAGTGTTAAACATTCCACCGAGCCCGTTCACAACACTTTCAAGGCTGAGCTCTCCGTTTTCATCTTTAAGACCATCGACAAAATTTTGCACCTCAGGATTTTCCAGCAGTTCCTTCACTTTATTCTCGATCGCCTCCAGGTCAATTTTCTCCTCCTGACTATTGTTGGCGGGGCTTTCAGTATTTTCCGCGGTATCTAATGAAATAAAGTCGCTGATACCTTCGAAGACAGAAATTCCGGCAGACGCATTCGCTTCACGAACAAAGACCATATATCCTTCTTCGCCTTCCACAGACATAAGGACAGAATTGTCGGCATGATATTCAAATACCACAGTTTTTTCAACGGTTTTTCCATCTTTATCGGTCTCGGAACTGACAGCATAGAGTTTCTCGTCTTTAAGCTCATACGGGATTTCTTCTTCAGCCTTTTCATCCATCATAGCAAGGGAAAGAGCTTCTTCTTTAACGATCAGCGTACCGCTTACACCAATCAGCGACGCAGGAATAGATTCTTTTTCAAATAACATACCGTTCAGAACCCACTCCCCTGCAAAGTCTTCGAAAACAGCATCTTCTTTAAGTGCACCAGAACCGGGAACCGGAGCGATTTCATGAACGTAATGAATGAATACGTCATCCTGTCCAAGGATCAGGCATCCATTTTCATCAAGGGTTATAGGAAAATTCCGGGTATTGCCGTCAATGGTTTCAACCATGAATGCGGCACCGTCTTCCATGAACCAGGGATAGGTATCGGTTTTTTCTTCACTGGCTATCTGAAGGGTATTATCGGAATTGAAAGTTATTGTGGATGTGCTGCCCATACCGGAAAGGTTCACGCAATCTGCACCAAAGCACATTTTTTCAATATACCAGGTACCGAGGTAAGGTTCAGCAGCCTATTTATCGATAGCAGGAAGTTCAGCTTCCTGAGCTGATGCGGAGAAAACAAAAGCGAACATGGCAAGTGCCATTACAGCAAAAAGAACAGATAATTTTTTCATAATTTTTGACGATTCAGTCGTCTTTGCTCCTTCCTGGAATAACAAACATATCTGATAAAACCGGATCCGGATAGAGGTGATCATTGCCTGCCGGATCTTTTTACCCAATGTTCGAAATTATAATAAAAATCTTTCGATGATTATTACCTGATGATGTTATTTATTATTTTAAACCGGTTTGTCAGAAAAATGAAACAAAAGCTATGTTGAAAACGTAAAAATGATATGCTTTTCTCACCTGAATATTCGGGACAGATATCATAAACCGCTTACTGATTTTGCCCGGACTTTCCACAGAGTTCAGCATTGTTCTGAAAAATCCTTTATAATCATGGTAAGTTTTTTGGAGGAAATATGTACCGGAAATTTTCTGTAATAATTTTGATGTTTGTCGTTGCGGCTGCTGTTGTTCTGCCGGTTTTTGCTGATGAGTATGATGTCCATAAGATACTCGGATCATGGAAACTGGACCGTGTATATGAAAATGCGTCAGGTGATGCCCCTGTCGAGCTTGATCCGGAAAATGCCGGTTCTGTCTACGCGGAAAAAGACAATATCTATACCTTTGTCAGTGACAACAATGTTTTTACTGCCAGAATAAACGGCGGCGGTGACTCCCATACCATGCTTGGCAGCTGGGAAGAAAAGGAAGACGAGTACGATCTTCATTATGATAACGGTGAAGAAGCTGTCTGGTCTTTTGACAGAGAGAATGGTGAACTGCATCGTTATTGGGCCGACCCGGCAGATGACGCAATGTACCATGATCTGGATTTTGTTTATAAACGTGTCCCGGCAGGAATGTGGATGCTGAAGCAGGTCGTCTCTCTCGCAGATGGACAGGATCCGGTCATTATGGATCCGGAAAACGCCGCATCATTGTATGCGGAGAAAAATAATCTGTATTATCTGAATGATGACTGGAGCGCTTCTGTTACTGTCGGTGCGGAAAATGAATTATTCCCGGTAGAAGATTCGGACGGAAAATGGTCACAAAACGGTGAAAGCTATCTGTTTGATGTTGATGGCTATGAAATGGAACTGTTTTATGACGAAGAATTAAATGAACTTCATCGTTATTGGAAGGATGAAAATTTAGAAGGTTTATATTCAAACCTGGACTTTGTTTATTTCCGCCCGGCACCCATGTAAATAATTCCGTCTGAACCGGATATTCCATATTGAATTGTAAAGAACTGTCATGAAATCCATGACAGTTCTTTACAATATCGCTTTACTGTGCTAAACTAACGAAGTACCTGAAAAAAGGATATCAAAAACAAAGGAGAAAAATCTCATGAAGAAATTATTTTTGATGATGCTGACCCTTACCATGGTCGTCGTGCTGTTCGCGAGCGTTTCCGCTGAAGAAACTTTCGTCTTTAAGCATGGCTTTGACCTTGATTATCCTCCCTATTCCTACATTAATGATGATGGCGAGACAGGAGGTTTTGATGTTGAAATGGCTCAGGCAGTCTGTGATTACTATGGCTGGGAATATGAAGCAG
The DNA here is from genome assembly GCA_902774215.1 of uncultured Chloroflexota bacterium. Classification (GTDB taxonomy): domain Bacteria; phylum Chloroflexota; class Anaerolineae; order Anaerolineales; family Anaerolineaceae; genus Flexilinea. The sequence goes on along the minus strand of CACYHU010000059.1, from coordinate 25,664 downwards.
TTCCCTTCAACTGGGATGCCAAGGATCTGGAACTCAACGCCGGTTCCTGCGACTGCATCTGGTCCGGTTTCACCATCAATGGTCGTGAGGATGATTATCTGTGGAGCATTCCCTATTCCGACAATACCCAGATGATCATGGTCAACAAGAATTCCGACATTGAAACATTAGATGATCTTGCCGGGAAGGTCGTCGGTGTACAAACCGCTACCTCCGCTTATGACCTGCTCAATGATGAGGAAGGACAGGCTGATCTCTGCAAAACTTTTAAGTCACTGGAAGTTTATGAAACCTATACTATCGCTTTCAATGATCTCAAAGCCGGTGCTGTTGATGCTCTCGCTATAGACGTAACCAGCGGCAATTTCCTGATGAGCGGAGAGGACGATTACAAATTCCTCGACGAAGTTCTCGGTTCTGAACAGTATGGCATCGGTTTCCGCAAGGACGATGTCGAGCTTCGCGACAAGGTGAACGCTGCTCTTGAAGCACTGGTTGAAGATGGTACTTATGACAAAATCGGTCAGAAGTATCCGGAAATCTATGATTTTCTCTGCCTTGGGAAATAATGTATCGCTTTTATTTTCTGAAAAAGATAAAGTAATATTCTGAATTAGCTGCACGCCGGGTTGTAATACATCCGGCGTGTATGGTGGTTACACTATCGTTTCAAATCAAGAGAGTAGGATCAATGACCTTTTCCAAAATGCTTTCAACAATGAGCGCCGGTATGCTGCGGACTTGCGGGCTGTTCGCCCTTACGCTGCTCCTTTCCCTGCCGCTTGGTATGCTCGTAGCGCTGCTTCGGAAATCAAGATTGAAAATTGTGCAGATGCTGACCCGCGGTTTTATTTCCGTAATGCGCGGAACCCCGCTGATGCTGCAGCTGCTGGCATGGTACTTCGGGCCATATTATCTGTTCGGCTGGTCGATTCGCGGCTGGCGTTTCCCGGCGCTGTTGGTGGGTTTTGTCCTGAATTATGCGGCATATTTCGCGGAAATATACCGCGGCGGGATCGAATCCATTCCTGTGGGACAATACGAAGCAGCTGAGGTGCTGGGGTATACCAAAGCACAGACTTTCATGCGAATCATCCTGCCGCAGGTCATCAAACGAATCATGCCTTCAGTGACCAATGAGGTAATCACGCTGGTGAAGGATACTTCCCTCGCTTTTACACTGGCATATCAGGAAGTGTTCTCCCTTGCCAAACAGATTTCCGCATCGCAGACCTCTTTCATGCCTTTTGTAATCGCCGGTGTATTTTATTTCGTGGCGAATTATGCGGTGGAATTCGGTATGGGCAGGATCGAAAAAGCACTGGATTATTATAAATAGACCGGAGGAGGAAGCCGTATGATCATTGAAATGAATCACATCAAAAAGCATTTTGACGGGCTGGGTGTGCTGCATGATATCAGCTTCGGTGTCGATAAAGGCGAAGTGGTCAGCGTGATCGGGCCATCCGGGTCCGGAAAGTCCACGCTGCTGCGCTGTGCGACCTTTTTGGAAGATATCGATGGGGGTGAGATCCTTTATATGGGACAGCGTGCTGCTTATACGGATGCGGACGGCAAAGCGGTTTATGTAGCGCCGAAAGAGCTGCGCCGATTCCGCAGTTACTGCGGTCTGGTGTTCCAGCAGTTCAACCTTTTTCCCCATTACAATATTTTGAAGAACCTGACGGACGCGCCGATGAAGGTGCAGGGAAAAAGTAAAGCTGAGGCGGAGAGCATTGCAATGGAACTTCTGCGGAAGATGGGCATCGAGGATAAAGCGAAGGCTTATCCCTTTCAGCTTTCCGGCGGACAGCAGCAGCGTGTGGCGATTGCAAGAGCATTGGCGATGAAGCCGGAGATCCTTTTCTTCGATGAGCCTACTTCCGCGCTGGATCCGGAATTGACCGGTGAGGTGCTGAAAGTGATCCGGCAGCTGGCTGAAGAAAAAATGACCATGGTCGTTGTGACCCATGAAATGCCTTTCGCAAAGGCAGTCAGCAATCGTGTGATTTTTATGGCGGACGGTGTGATTGTCGAGCAGGGCGATCCTTTGGATGTCTTCGATGCCCCGAAGGAAGAACGGACAAAGCAGTTCTTGCGTGTATTTGAACAATAAACGCGCACAGACTGGTGACTATGGGTACGATAGCAGAGGAAGAGCTTCATTATTCGATATGGGATCCCGCAGGCAACATTACAGCGCTGGTGGAAAGTAATGTCCTCATTACGGGTCAACCCGCTGCCGCCGCAAAAATCATGTCATGCCATCCGGAAGTGGAGCAGGTCGGTTTTGTCCGGTTTTATCCGGAGCAATCCGATACGCAGGCAGAACTGCGGATGGCAGGCGGTGAATTTTGCGGAAATGCTTCCATGTGTGCGGCGGCGTTGTTTGTTCAAAGACATTTCTCTTTTGATAAACATGCTCCGATACATGTAAAATTGCGCGTATCCGGTTCTTCAGAAGTGATTTCTGTTCAGATCGAGCCAAAAACGTTGTCCTGTGCAAATGCATTGATCAGAATTCCGGAAGCAGTCAGTATCAGGAAGAGGACTTTTTCCGTTGATGGAATACAGTATCTGCTGCCGGTCGTCAGGATGGAGGGAATCTCCCATATTGTGATTTCACAACAGTCTGAGCTCTTCAGAATGCTGGAGGATCGCGGTATGGCGGAAGAAGCTGTTAAACGCTGGTGCACGGAATTGGCTGCTGATTGTCTCGGGCTTATGTTTCTGAAGAATATGGAATCGGTCTGTGAATTGACTCCGCTGGTTTATGTACCCGCCTGCGAAACTACTTTCTGGGAAAATTCCTGCGCCAGCGGAACCGCCTCTGTCGGAATGTTCCTTTCTGACGAAAAAAAATCCGGTATTTCTCTTGACATCCGGGAACCGGGCGGCTGTATCCGTGTCATTTCTGATTGGACAGAATCGAAAACCTATCTGAGTGAAAAGGTTAATTTTCTTGGCAGTTATCCTGAATAATTATCATCTTACTTTTTTCGGAAAAATCTCTTTTCATTTATTCTCCTCGTGAAAAATCCCATTAAAATGTAATTATATAGGCCTTCCTATTCCGACCGGAAAAAATAAAAATGAAGGTATAATTTTCGTTTACTGAGAGGAAATAATGCGAATAGAAGCCTTTATCGATGAAAAATGGCGGCAGTTGAAGACGACGCAAATCATCGTCTTGTTTTTTGTTCTGGTAATTTTGATCGGTTCATTATTGCTTGACCTGCCGATCTCATCGCGTACAGGAAAATCGGCGGGTTTTTTCTCCGCACTGTTTACCGCGACCTCCGCGACTTGTGTCGCCGGTTTTTCCCTGATGGATATCTGGACACAGTGGAGTCCTTTTGGACAGGTTGTTATCCTCATCCTTATTGAGATCGGTGGATTGGGATTCATGTCCACTGTGATCTTTTTTATTTTGCTGTCGAATCGGCGTGTCAGCATGCGGCAGCGGATGGCGATGGCGCAGGGGCTTGGTCTTGAAGTCGGCGGTATTGTACGTCTTGGTTTTTGGGTCATAAAAAACAGCCTTATTGTACAGGTAATCGGTGCTTTTTTGCTGACATTGGGGTTTATGCCTTATTATGGCTTTCGAAGAGCTTTGTACCTGGGAATCACTACATCTATTTCCGCGTACTGTAACTGCGGACTCGAATTTATGGGATTCAGCAGTCCCGGGATTGGATTTTCAAACCATATTACAGATCCTCTGATCATCCTTCCGATGTCCTTCCTTATCATTTACGGTGGTTTGGGTTTTATTGTTCTGCAGCAGATTTACACCAAGCGGAAGTTTTCAAAACTGAATGTATATGCAAAAATTGTATTGGTTGTATCCGCTGTTGTTATCGTAGCCGGGATGATCGCATATCTTTTCCTTGAGTGGGAGAATCCGTATACTTTTGGTCCGCTGAACATCCCGCAGAAAATCATGGCAGCCTTTTTTCAATCAATAAATACCAGAACGGCCGGTTTTGCCGGAATTAACCAGGCAATGATGGGTGAGGTCAGTAAGACGCTGACATGTGTCCTGATGATGATAGGAGGAGCGGCAAGTTCCACATCCGGAGGCATCAAGGTTGCCACGCTGGGTGTTATTGTCTTATATACATGGGCAAGAATCCAGGGTAAACGGAGTGTCAATGTTTTCAACCGTAAAATTTCCAATGATCAGATTTTGGATGCAGTTACAATTACTGGTTTGATGGCAGGGCTTTCGGTTATGGGAGGTTTGTTTATCAGTGTTGATTCCAAAATCGGCATCGGACCCGCGATGTTTTCTACAATTTCAGCAATGGCAACCTGCGGGCTTTCGATTGCGGAAACCGGAGCATTGCATTTGCCTTCCCAGATATTACTGATCATTTTGATGTTTTTTGGCAGAGTCGGAGTGTTGTCGATAAGTTTGTCCTTTATGATCGCTGACCCTGCGGAAGAACGTATCCAGCGCGCTCAAACGAAGCTTATCATTGGCTGATTCAGGCGGGTGATAATGAAACAGGAGATAAAATGAAATCATTTGTGGTAATTGGACTTGGACGATTCGGAACGAGAATTGCGAGAAAATTATTTTCCATGGACTGCGAAGTGTTAGCGATTGACCTGGACAATGAAAAGGTTCAGCAGATCGCGGATAATGTAACGCAGGCAGTTATGGCTGATGCTTCCGATAAAGATGTTCTGCGGGCCCTTGGGGTACGTAATTGTGATTGTGCAATTGTCTGCATTGCCAGTAACCTTAGTGCTTCAATTATTATTACAATGAACCTGAAAGAGCTTGATGTTCCCTTTATTTGTGCGAAAGCGCAGGGTACTATGCATCAGCGTATTTTGGAAAAACTCGGTGCGGATTCCGTTGTTATTCCTGAACGTGAAATGGCTGACCGTCTGGCGAAAAAACTTGTTGAGCCGAATATTCTGGATGTTATTGAAATTTCGGAAAATTACAGCCTTGTTGAGGAGCAGGCTCCGGCAGCCTGGTACAACAAGTCAATTAAGGAGCTGAGTGTCCGTGCCCGTTTGGGTATCAATATTATCGCGGTTAAGAACGGGTCGGATATCAATATTGCTCCCGGCGGTGATTATATCGTGCGGGAAAGCGATGTTCTGGTTATTATCGGCCGTGATGATGCGCTGGCAAAATTGCGGAAAAATTAGGAAAACGCTGATCAATTCTAAAATCAGCATTAAGAGTGCTTCGCAGGGACGCGGAATAAGCGTCAGCTGGGAGCGAAAGTGATTCCCGCGTCCCGGTTAATTCAGTCGGGGGACACGCGCTGAGCAAGCTCAAGCGTGTTCCCCGACACCTTTGTATAAGCTGCTGAATCACTCCGTTGATGATACGATTATTCAGGTAATTCCCAAAAACAAAAGATGAGCCGTTTCGCGAAATTTAAAGACGTCAAAACTGGCGAGTGACTGAAGGGCATCTCTACCGGCCCCGGCAATATCTCCATGGTTCGGGAAGTTCTCCCGCCGGCACCGCCCGCCATTTCGGAGCATTTGCTTTTGATGGTATTTCTGAAAAAACTGTCTTACACCATCAAAGATGTGCGATATCCCCTTTAAATCCAACAAATCAGTGTTTTCTCTGACTAAATATTTTGTTCTGCCCAGAGCTGGAGGGTCTCAACAGTCACTGATATTTTTTCCAATTCATTTTGGATAGCCAGAAAATCGTGAATTTCTTCTTTCTCAATGACTCCGTCGGATGTTATTTCAATCAGGCGTTCCTGTTTGCGCTGCATGGAATTCAGGGAAGCCAGCATTTCGAGGATGATCTGAGAAAGATCTTTTGCTTTGATTTCCGGAACGTATTGTTTTCCGATGGCACATTCGTTAGAGCAGAAATGGTTGCAGAGATAGGGACAATTATATTTTTTCGCCATTAAAACGACTTCATCGGGGTTCGCGTTTGTTTTTCTGCTTTCAATGCGTTCGATGCGTTCCGGTGTAATATATTGGAGCAGCTCGGCAGCTTTTTCCCGGCTAAGCCCCAATTCTTCCCGTTTTTGCTGATAGATCGTTTTATTCTCTTTGATGGATGCTCTTGCCATAATTTACGCTCCTGTGATAATTATATTCCTCTATTTTATCAGATAAGCACAAGTATAATAAGCCGGATCGTATCTGTATCCGGGAAAAAATTGCTCACCGGCTGTGCATTATCGAAAGATAAACAGCCAGCCGATAAGGCAAATTATGCCGAGTGCGATCAGCGCTGCCGGCAGAAAGGTAAGAAGAGCGGCAAGGATCATGGCGAGCGTGTCGTTTTTCTCGAGTTTATCCTCAAGATTTTCATCTTCATAAGCCAGATCCCGCCACTGCATTTGTTCTTTTTGAAAGGCGTGAGCCCGGTCAAATTTTCCTCGGAACATCATAATAATCATCCGTTTTTCAGTGCTCAGTGCTCAACCGTCAGCGGGTATTACCGGTCGCTGACAGTTATATCCTTCTACTATAAGAGCTCATTTTGCATTCCGGAGGGTATGCTTCGCAAGGCGCGGAACCGAGAGTTCGTGTGTTTGCGAAAGCCATAACCCGTGCCTGATTTCCGGGGGCTTGCGGCCCCCATACCCCCGCTGTGTTATCTGGCTCTTTTTTTGACTCAACCGCAAAATGGGGCGGGTACCTTTTTATACATGCAAATTCCTGTCTTCTATCCTCTGTTACCCAATATATGGTGGCAGGCTGTGAAATGATTTGGAGCAGCTTCTCTCCATTCGGGTATCTGATGTTTGCATATTTCTGTGCAGTATTTACAGCGGGTATGGAATTTGCAGCCATCCGGCGGATTTATCGGGCTGGGAATGTCACCTTCCAAAATCTGCATTTCTTTGCCGTTTATCACATCAGTTGTCGGTATGGCATTCATCAGGGCTTCCGTATAAGGATGGAGAGGATGATCAAAGATCTCCTGTGAGTCTGCCAATTCCACAATGTTCCCGAGGTACATGACGCCGATTCGGTTGGAGATGTATTTCACAACGGCCATATCGTGGGTAATGAAAAGGTAAGTCAGGTGCTGTTGTTCCTTGAGATCCTGCAGGAGATTCAGTATCTGAGACTGGATGGAAACATCCAGTGCGGAGACTGCTTCATCACAGACCACAAACCGCGGCTGAACAGCAAGCGACCGGGCGATCCCGATACGCTGACGCTGCCCGCCTGAAAACTGGTGCGGATAGCGATGGATAAAATAAGGCTGTAATCCGGCATCATCCATGACCTTGAGTATATATTCCTGCATCCGTTCGTCATTCTTTTTGAAATAATTATGAGCCAGCAAACCTTCGGAAATGATCTGTCCGACAGTCATACGCGGGTTCAGAGAAGAATAGGGATCCTGGAAAATCATCTGCAAATCAGTGCGCAGGTGACGGATCTCTTCGTAATCCAGACGGGCCAGATCAATGCCATCATCCCGAAATTCTTCCAGCCGCCGGAATTCCGCGTTGTTTTTATATGGCTCGCGCATTTTATCTATTTGTTTCTCAGCCTGTTCCAGTTCCTTTCGGATGCTTTCGATCCTGTTCCGGATCTCCTGCGTTTTATTTTTAGCCCTTTGAACTTTGTTTTCTTCGGAAGTGCTGTTTTTTCCGTTTTCTTTCGTTTTTTTCAGATTGAACTCCGCATCAGCAAGCTCCAGATTCGCTTCATCCAATGCGAGATTCTCTTTTCGCAGCCGGACACTGATTTTATATACGTTGCTGAAAGCATGGATCACCGGTTGGGTATCCTCCGCCATAATAAACCCGCCGAGAATGTTTGCCATATCCAGAAAAATATCATTTGCAGCTTTACGGGCTGCATCGAGTTCATTGCGCTTTTGGTATTTTTCTTTTCCATCAGGCATAGCATTATACTCTCTTTCGACAGCATCCCGCTTTTGTTCCAGTTTTGCCAATTTTTTCCTGTTTTTGTCCATATCTCTGATGGTTTTTTCCACATATTTTGGCGCAAGATCATAAATTGATCTGCCGTAATACATGGTGCGCCCATCGGTCTGCTTATACAACTGCAAAAGAGTCCGTCCAAAAGTTGATTTTCCGCAGCCGGATTCACCCACAAGACCCAGTGTTTCGCCTTCATAGATATCAAGCGTTATGCCGTCGTTGGCTTTGACGTATAAGCCTTTGGTTTTCAGCGGAAAGTATTGTTTAAGGCTGCTGATTCGTAAGAGCGGCTTCCGGGGATTATTTTGCAGGTCTTGCATGGCGTTCCTCCTTGTTGGCGTGGAAACAGCGGACTTGCTGTCCCGGCATAACTTCCTTCAATTCAGGTTCTTCTTCAATACATTGGTCTGTACAGTATTTGCAGCGGGGACCGAATTTGCATCCTTTCGGCAGATCTAAGGGATGAGGTACAGCGCCCGGAATGGCATCAAGCCGTTCATTTGCCGGTGTATCCAGCCTTGGGATGGAGACCATCAGTCCTTCGGTGTAAGGATGAGAAAAAACGGATTTTGTGAAGATAGTTCGTGCCGGTGCCATTTCCACTACCTGTCCGCAGTACATCACAGCTACATCATCTGCCATCCGGGCGATAACACCGAGGTCATGAGTGATGAAGAGGATGGACGTGCCATGTTCCCGTTTGAGATCATTCATAAGTTTCAGGATCTGTGCCTGAATGGTTACATCAAGTGCGGTGGTGGGTTCGTCCGCGATGAGCAGCTTTGGACGACAGGCCAGTGCCATGGCTATCATTACACGCTGCCGCATCCCACCGGAAAGCTGGTGCGGGTATTGTTTGGCGACAGCTTCAGGATTTGGGATCCTGACATCCTTCAGCATTTCGATAACATGTGCGGAGGCTTCCTTTTTGCTCATGCCCCGATGGATAATGAAGGGCTCTGAGACCTGTTTATCGACGGTGAAAACCGGATTCAAAGAAGTCATCGGTTCCTGAAAGATCACAGATATTTCATTTCCCCGTATCTTTTGGATCTCTTTGACCGGAAGTTTTGTCAGTTCTTTCCCATCGAAATATATTTTTCCGGAATCAATATAACCGTTTCCATCCAGAAGCTGAAGAATTGACATCGCTGAAACGCTTTTTCCCGATCCGGATTCTCCGACAACGCCCAGTGTCTTACCTTCATCTACGCTGTAGGAAACACCGTTGACAGCTTTGACTATACCTTTTCTGGTCTTAAAGAAGGTATGCAGTTCTTTCAGTTCAAGTAAGGCCATTTTCTTACCTCCTCAGCGTTCCGCACTCTTCGGATCGACCGCATCGCGAAGTCCGTCACCGATCATGTTGATACAGATCGTACAGAAACCGAATATAGCGGCAGGAAAGACCCACTGCCACCAGTACTGCTGGATGACGATGGAGTTGTTGGCGCCCTGCAGCAGGTTGCCCCACGTAGGAGTAGGCAGCGGAATGCCGAAGCCTAAATAACTCAATGTGGATTCTGTCAGCATACAGGTGGCAAAGTCCAGCGTTAGCGAAACCAGTACGAGGGACATGATATTGGGCAGAATGTGCCGAAAGACGATGCTGCTTTCGCGGATGCCCATGGCTCTGGCTGCAGTAACATATTCCATTTCACGCTGTGCGAGTATCTGAGCGCGGACAAGACGGCACATTCCTGTCCACGAAAGAACTCCCAAAACGACCATGATGAGGTACATGCGCTGTGTCGGGTCCAGGCGGGAGCCGATAACCGCAGAAAGGATCATGGCAAAGGGAATGAACGGCAGGCCGCCGACGATTTCTGCGATGCGCATGATTACCAGGTCTGTAGTTCCGCCAAAGTAACCGGCTAAACCGCCGAGAACGATCCCGATGAAGGCGGCGATGACCACGGAGATGGCCCCTACCGTCATGGTTATGCGTCCGCCGTTGACGATCCGGGTGAGCATATCACGTCCCAAACCGTCAGTCCCGAGTAAGAAGCCTTTAAGACCCCAGGTGACGACAGAACCGTCATTCATCACAGCGTAGTTCTGGAAGTTGCCTGTAAAGATTTCTTTGATATTCCCGTTTTTATGCAGTGAAGCGGGAACGTCTGTCTGATGATATTTATTGGAGCCCCAGGCGAGAACTTCTCCATTTTCCAGCCAGGCAACATAATGGAAGCGTCCCCCATAAATATTTTTTGCCGGAGCGGAAAACTCAGGGATATTCTTTTCACCATTTTTGGCATTTCCCCAGACAACCACCCTGCCATCGGCTGTTACTGCGGCGACAGTGGAACTGGTAGCAGCAATGTCAACAACCCGTGTGTTATTCAGTACTTCCGGAATTTCGGCAAAGACAGAGCCTTTATCTTTGTACCCGGTATAAGCGACTGTACCATCTTTGAGCAGACAGATATATTCATTAGATGTCAATGCGACCTTTGCGATATTTCCCTGATACTGCTTGCGCAATTTAATATCAGCCAGATTGGAGTTACCCCAGAGATAAAGTGTGCCGTCAGATGAAAGGGCTGCTGAAAATTGGTTGCTGGCTTCGAGCTGGATGATATCCCAGCTTTCGTCCGGGTTTTTCATGCCCTTTTTCATCTCGTTGGTGAAGTTTCCCTGCTGGAGCCTCGTGTTGCCCCAGACGTAAAGCTGCCTGTTTTCATCCATTGCAGTCACATGATCATCACCTGCCGCAAACATTACCAGATCAGCATTTCTGACTTCATCCGGAATATTGGCGATATCGATCTTATCGGTGATTTTCGTGTGCCCCCAGGTGAAAAGTTTACCATCTGTATCGACCGCGACACCATAGGTTCTCCCGGCAGCAATATCCCGGATTTTGCCTCTCAGCGCAGAGGGAATACTCATCATGTTATTACCCGGCGGAAGGTTGACCAATGAAGAATCCTGCTCGGAGAGATCCAGTACCCAAAAACGCGGACCAATCAGAACAAGAAGGAAGACAAGGATAAATCCGGTAAGCCCGACACGAACGGTGTGCTTTGCAAAGAAGTTCTTTGCTATAGTCCTGAAAGGCGTTTCCACCTGTTCTTCCTCCATGATGTTCCGTATTTCCTGATCGGAACCATGAAAAGCACGTTTGAACCAGCGGGACAGGAAAAATTCGTTTTTCTCAGACATTTTCTTATCCCTCCTTATTATTTATCCACCCGAACGCGGGGATCAACAAATCCGTAGCTGATATCGATCAAAAGGCTTCCAACCAGAGAAACGATTGAGTAAAACATCTGAATGGCAAGAACCAGTTCAAAGTCAAGGTTATTCAGTCCCTGCCAGTAAAGCCGTCCCATACCGTTCAGTGAAAATGTGTTTTCGATAATAACGGAACCGGAGAAGATACTGAGAAACCAGCCAAGAATGGAGGTGATGACGGGAAGCAGGGCATTGCGCCAGGCATGTGAGTAAATGACAACTTTTTCTTTCAGCCCCTTGGCACGGGCGGTGCGGATGTAGTCCATGGAAAGGGCATCGATCATGGATGAACGGACATAACGGGTCATACCGCCGAGAGAACCGATGGTCATCACGATGACGGGAAGTGCAATGTGATAAAGCATGTCCGCAAACTCCTGCCATTTGTTCGCATAGGTCATGCCCGGGGTTTTAGTGCCCATGATCGGGAATATCCGCCATACGACACAGAACAGGAACATCAGGACCAGCGCGATGATGTAAACAGGAATACTGTACCCCAGCATGGTAACAACCTGCATTGCTCCGTCAAAGCGTTTTCCCTTGTGGACTGCACAGTAGATGCCGAGCGGAATTGTGATGCCGAGGGAGAGTATGGTGGAGAAAATATTAATGAAGATGGTATTCCCCATAGGTGCCTTTATTACTTCGATCACACTGTTTTTATAGAAGTTGGAATATCCGAAATTTCCCTGAAGAACACCATTACAGGTACCGTCTGTATCTCTCCACATGCCCATCCAGCGCAGATAGCGTATGATCAGCGGATCATCCAACCCCATTTGCTGTCGTGTCTGCCGGTAAAGCGCTTCATATTCGTTTGCTTTCAGGCTATGGCGCATGGGTTCCAGTTCCTGCCGGGCAGGATCTGACGGTATCAGGTTATAGAGTGCATACATCAGAAAAGAAAGTATCAAAAATACCAGTACGATGTATCCGCAGCGTTTGAGTATATACTTGCCCATGTTCACCTAACCCTAAGAGAGCTCACTTTGCATTCCGGAGAGAGCATGCTTCGCAAGGCGTGGGATCGAAAGTTTGTGTGTTTGCGAAAGCCGCAGCCTGCGCCTGATTTCCGGGAATCTGAGGCCCCCATGCTCCCGCTGTGTTATCAGGCTCCTTTTTGACTCACCCGTAAAATGAGGGGGGGCCTTTTTATGATATTGCCATTTGTCGGTTGGCGGATCCCGGGAAAGACAGTTGTGTATAACTGACAACTGCTAACCGGGAAAGTGGTAACAGATGTTTTGTACTTTATTATAAAGTGTTATGATGTAAAAATGAAGTGAGGCCGGACATTTTTTTGACCAAACAATAGTCTGTCGGGCTATAGAATTCATTGTCAGGTTTAAGGAAACACTGATTATTGACTGTCTCGTATAAAATGAGTCGATGCAACCTGTTCTGTTGACTCAAAATGAGTCAACGAAAACAGGTCACTTCGACTTCAGCGCTTTCTTAAGTAAAATAATTTTTTCATTATGAGTTGATTACAAAGTGAATCCTGAAAATAATCAACCGAAACGAATATTATGCTCCTGTGATTCATTTCCACCGGTTCGAAGAAAAGGTTCCCTGATATAATCAAGGAAAATTTATCATTAAGACTGCAGGATAATCTATGATGAATATAAAACGTTATGAATCAAAGATCGTGGTACTTGAACTCATAATAATAATTATGCTGATATTTGGATCGGCAGCGGTTTGTTCAGGTGTTGAATATGCGTTCAAACCGGAAGAGATCATGTACCTTGCGGGAATAGAAATGGCTTCATACAAAGAAGGAGCCCGTTATACGCTGTACGATATTGATAAAGATGATATTTCAGAGCTGTTTATCATTGATGATGCTGAAAACCCGGGAAGGCTGAAAATTTTCCGGTTTGATCCGGAGAAAAATGAAGCTGTAATGATCAAAACCATCGATGGTGTGACTGCGGTTTACGGTGACGATCTCGAAAACAGTATTAAAACTGCAGCAGGAGATGTATATAAGGAATATGCTGTTATCAATGATATGCTGGAGGAAAAATCATTTTCTAAAGATAACGATGATGACGCACGTGACTATTCTCAGACTGACATGACCGACTTAAAACCGCTGTTATGGATTGGAAATGATCAGTGGGTGGATGGGAGCATCATCGGGGTTGCCTCACGTATTGCTGATCCTGGCCTTAATAATGATTTCTACCTCTCATCAAATTATGAATGGCTCTCTGATGTTCACAGCAAATCAGCGGAAGAAATTTCTGATTTGTCTTCTGATCTGGAAAAAATCGTCAGTGAAAACAAAAAGATGATGTTCACTGATCGGGAAAAATATCAGGGTGAGGATATCCGGATTATCCGTGATTTCTATGATACTGCAGCGAACTGGGAAAGACGGGAAGCAGAGGGTATTGAACCGGTGAAAAAATATCTGGATGCTGCTGCCAATGTATCATCTATTTCTGAATTGACAGATTTTCTGACCGACCCTGAACTGGATCCTTTCTGCTATCTGCTCAGTATTACGATCACGCTTGACGAAAAAGATACCTCTCACTGGGCCGCTGAGATCGCTGAGGATAATTTTTCTGTTTTGCCGAGAGTTTATCACAATGAGACCAGAGAGGACATCGAAGCGGTCCGGGCTGATTTCGATCTCAAGGCAAGGCATGTCCTTCTGCGTGCAGGTTATACAGAGAAGGAAGTTGAAAAGGTGATGGGTGAGTGCTATGAGCTGGAAGAGATCCTGCTCCCATTGTCATGGCCGGATGAAGCAGATGAAGCCAGCCCTCTGAACGGATTCCTGCCTGTCGATACAGTTACCTTGTATTGTAAAAACTTCCCGCTGAAGCAGCTGCTGAATGCTTATCAGATCCGTGACGGGAAAGTCCATGTATATTTTCCGGGGTATCTGAAAAAACTGGATCAGCTCTATACTGAAGAGAACCTGTCTATGTTTAGATCCTACATCATTGCGCACATTGCGGCAGTATCATGTGACTATCTGGATCTTGAGGCAGTATCCTGTCTGAATAGTGAAACAATTTCTGAAGAAGAAATAAAAGAGAATCTGAACAGCGGGTATCAATCAGAAGTATTATCCCGGCAGGGTTTGATGAATGTTGCTGTTGAAAATGCCTATATGACTTATTTCGCAGATCCGGAGACCCGTACAGATCTGATAGAGCTGGCTCAGGAGATACGGGATACATTCAGGGAGAGACTCTCCCGTGAAAACTGGCTGTCTGATGCCGGAAAAACTGCCGCGATCGAAAAACTGGATAATATGACTTTCTCAGTGATGTTTCCGGATGTTTTAATTGACAGTTCTTACCTGGCTGCAGATAAAGACAAATCTTTCCTTGATAATTATGCAAAAATCACGGTCAACAGAATGAAGCATAACGGCGCATTTGCCGGCACACTTCGTGAGAAGGGCGACTGGCGGTATGATCTGCAGCCCGGGATCGGCAGTACCGTCAGCAACGCATTTTATTACGGCTGCTATAATCAGTTTTTTATTCTTTCCGGATTTGTTTCGGATTCGATCTATCGTCAGGATATGGCGATAGAGGAAAAACTGGCATTACTGGGCGAGATCATCGGACATGAACTGACCCATGGATTTGATCCTAACGGGATCAAATATGATAAAGACGGGAATATGGTTGTCACTGATGAAAAACCGCATGGGTGGATGCCTGAGGAAGATTATCTTTCATTTATGGACCGGGCAGAAAAAATCGCTGATTATTTTGATCAAATCCGTCCGTTTCCTTATGAATCCTGTCCGGGTAAGTCTCAATGGGGAGAGGCAGCCGCAGATATCGGCGGATTGATGATCGGTTTGGACATTGCCGCAAAAACTGAAGATTTTGATTACGACCGCTTCTTCCGGACCTATTCTGAGCTGTGGCGGAAACAATCTACCCTTGAATGGGAACGATCTGATATTTATGATGCACATCCGCTGAATCACCTTCGGATCAATGTGACTGTACAGCAGTTCGATGAATTTCTTGATACCTATGATGTGCGTGAAGGTGACGGTATGTATCTGGATCCCAAAGACAGGATAAGTATCTGGTAAAGATTATTTCCTGTGTTTACAGGAAAAATAGGAAAAAGAGGCTGTTCTTCCGGCCCGGAACTGAGCTTTGGAGGACAGCCTCGAAAATTTATAATATGGGTTACTTTTTGATGATCGACGGAGCTTTCCAGGTGCCGTCAAGAACGTCATCTGTCGGCTGATAGATTCGCATGAACAGATGGAAGCCTTCCCTGCCGACCGGGAGCCAGTTCTCCTGATTTTCGTCAGGCGCTTCAGCCTGCAGGTACAGATCCAGTGAACCATCCGGATTCAGTGTGAAAGGGGAACGGTCGCTGATGGAATAACGATCCAGTTCATTGTCGATCAAAAAGTCATCTTCGCCATAGGCGGTAATTGACCAGAAACCGTTTTCTTTGACCGGAGGCAGTGCGCCGGCATTGAAATGGAGAACGTAATTATTTTCGCCGGAAAGCTCATCCCCTTTGTTGTCGTTTCCGCCGCGCATATAAACGGCGGCATCCACCGGGTTCGCTCCGAATCCCGCGATGGCAACCAGGCAGCGGTAATCATATTCGGTGCCAAAGCGGCTGATCGGATCTCCCCAGAAACGGAACGAGCCGTTTTGAATCATAAAATGTCCGGCGCTTTCAGTAAGTTCATCGGTCAGATTGCCGAGCATGGCTTTCCATTGATCTGCCGCGTTCTCTCCAAGGATCGATGCGTCGAAGGTCAGGCCGGCGCCGATTCCCAGTGAGGCGAAAGATTCCATCACCGCTTCATCTTCCGTATAAGCGGGATTATCTTCCAACAGCCGGTTGAAACGGTTAAAATACGTCTGCGGCTCCATATCGACAACCATACGGATGGGAATACCGTCATTCGCGGCATCATAAATCCCTTTTGGCAGCGCGCCGCCGTTCAAATAAACGGAGAGCGGTCTGGCATCCATCCGGTTCTGGATCTCATAAATATTTTCCAGGTCATCCGGACCGTAACAGACGGTTCTCCCGATGATCCAGCCGATAGAGGTCGGGATCTGCACCTGAACCATGCCTTCCGGGATCTCACCGGTATAATTCGGACCGGTGAGCAGATAGGTACGCTCTTCCTGCCCGTCACCTCCGGTTCCCAGGACAGCTGCGGTATCGGACCAGGCATCCATTACCTGATACATCAGATAACGGTCCGCAGCGGGTTTATGCAATACCAGCGGCTCTTCGCTCAAATCAAAAAATATCTGGGAATAGAGTGTATCAACATTTGGGGTTACCACCTGGCGGAATTCTGCTCCGGCAAGGGATTTGGCGTGCATCAACTGATTGACGGGTGCTTTTTCGTCTGTCTGTTCTTCTGTATTAGTGCTGACGGTCCTGGTCGCGTCCATCAGCATCAGCGGAAAGGAAAAAATATAAGCCTGACGGATCATGTCCCATGTTTCAGTATTTGGAACAGCAGATTGTGCTGCCGCTGAACCTGCCAGAGCGGGGGAGCCGAATATCGAAAGACTTACTGACAATAATAAAAGCTTTCTAAGACGATTATGAATACTCATAATATTCTCCTTGATTTGTTTTGAGATCACATGCCTGAATAATAATAACATAATAAATCTGAAAAACACAAAATCCTGTCAGCAGATGTAAAATCAGCCTGTATTATTTTGAAAAAAGCCCTTGACTCTCACACTATGGCAGGCATTACAATAAGCGCGAGCTCAAAAAAACAGCAAAAGGGAGGTACCGCCATGCTGAAAACGGCACTATGATGAGATCGGTCTTTTGAAACCGGCTGAAATCGACCGCTTCACGGATTACCGGTATTACAGAGAGGATCAGCTGCTGACAGCAGGCCGCATTGCCGCTTTGAAGGATATTGGGTTTTCGCTTGCGGATATCGTGAGGATCCTTGAGGTCTATGATGATCGGGAACAGCTGGAACAGTTCTTTTCCACTCGGAAAAAGGAACTGGAGGCTTTAGCTCAGGATACAGCGCACAAACTGACGCTTCTGGAAGCAGCCCGGGAAAGGCTGAGAAAGGAAGAAAAAATGAATTACGATGTTACTATAAAAACATTTCCGGAATGTTATGCTGCGACTATTCAGATGACCATTCCCCGTTATGAGGACGAAGGAATGATCTGGGGAAAACTCGCGGAAGAAACCTGCCGGATGAACCTTGTGGAAGCGGACCCCTGTCTCTGCGCGGTCACCTATCTCGATGGAGAGTATAAGGAAGAAAATGTGGAAATGATGGCGTGGAAAACTGTAAAAGGCAGCTATCCCGACACCGAGCATGTGAAGTTCCGCACGCTGCCTGAGGTAAAAGCAGCCAGCTGTACCTATAAGGGAAGCTATACTCAGATAACTGAGGTTTACTCTGCAGTGATCGCATGGATGGAAGCCAACGGATATGCACCTGCGGGGCCGATGTTCAACATCTATCATGTAAGCCCGCATGAGACAATGAACCCGGATGAATTCGTGACGGAGATCTGTTATCCTGTGGAAAAGAAGTAAAAAGCGGACCGTACTCATTGTGCAATTATAATTTTGAAAAGGCATCGGGAGGGAGTGCTTCGCAGGGACGCGGAATAAGCGTCATCTGCCTGCGAAAGTGATTCCCGCGTCCCGGGTAATTCGGTCGGGGAACACGCGCAAGCTCACGCGTGTTCCCCGACACCCCCGTATAAGCAGCTGAATCACTCCGTTGATGATACGATTATTCAGATGATTCCCAAAAACAAAAAATGAGCCGTTTCGTGATATTTAAGGACGCCAAAGCTGGCAAGTAACTGAGATCAGCCCGACCGGCCCCGGCAATATCTCCTTGGTGCGGGAAGTTCTCCCGCCGGCACCACCCACCATTGCGGAGCATTTACTTTTGATGGTATTCCTGAAAAAGGCTGTCGTACACCATAAAAGATGTGCGACAACCCCATATTTTTTCTTTAGCAGGTGCAATGAAAAATGGAGGGAGCAGGGATGTGCTGAAATATCCGGAGAGGTGTTATAATCTTTTTGTGCCGGCATACAGCGATAAGTGCCTGGGTCATCACTTTTATTGATCTTTCATACTGCTGTTGCCTGCAGGGAGAATCAGACGGGAATGGATCAAATCATCATCCATGTGGACATGGACGCTTTTTATGCTTCCGTAGAAATGAGGGACAATCCTGCTCTTCGCGGCAAACCGCTGATCATTGGATCCAAACCGACCGAGCGCGGCGTTGTCGCCACCTGCAACTACGAAGCCCGGAAATATGGCATTCATTCCGCTATGAACATCAAAGAGGCATACCGTCTGTGCCCGAGCGGTATCTACCTGCATCCGAATTTTGAAAAATACAAAGCCGTTTCCGCGCAGCTGAACGATATCTGGAATACTTACGCATCAGCTTCAGAGCGGATCTCGCTGGATGAAGCTTATCTGGATGTAACGGATCAGGCCGTAAACTGGGAAGGTGCACGGCGGATAGGCAGACTGATCAAACAGAGAGTGCTGGACGAAGTCGGACTCACCTGTTCGGTCGGTGTCGCGTACTCCAAAACCGCGGCAAAGATGGCCAGTGAGGAGAAGAAACCGGACGGTTATTTCGAGATTCGGACACCTGAAGATTTTGTAAACCTGATCATCGACCGGGATGTGAAAGTCCTCTATACGGTAGGGGAAAAAACCGCTGAAAAACTGCATTATTTCGGTATAAATACAGTCCGGGATATACAGCTGCGGGGAGACGATATTGTCAAACTGCTGGGAAAACACGGCAGGTGGCTGTCACAGATCGCCTATGGCATTGACAAGCGGAAAGTGGAACCGTACCGTCCGGAAGACGCAAAATCAATCGGGCGTGAGCTTACATTCCAGGCTGATGTAACTGATTTTGAATTTCTGAAAGATGTCCTTTTCCTGTTATCCCTGAGTGTAGAGAACCGGACCCGGCGTGTCGGACTTTACGGAGGCGGTGTCTCATTGAAAATCACATATGCCAATATGAAAGGGCTTACCAGATCCAGACTCGTACCCGCATGTGATTCTGCTGTGACGATTTACAAAGAATCCGTTAGGATGCTTGATCGGATCGAAAAACGTCCGGTAAGGCTTATCGGTACAAGTATCTATAATCTCTCCGGTGACAGCGTGCGGCAGCTTTCTTTTGATGATTTTTTAACAGAAGGGAACAGCGGAGAGCGGCAAAAGCTGTTGGATGAGCTGCAGCAAAAATATCATCTCGACTTTGCGGGAAACCTGGAGAAGATATATCATGGGGAGACTTTGCACAGGACCGTTGAATACATGCGGAAACATCTCTGAACAGCCGTTTCCCTTTATGTCTGTGAACAGATAATTTATTTCTTACAAAGGAAAAGAAAAATCCGGGATATATAATCATGAAAATTAAAAGCCAGAACTTATCATATGAAGAGGTCCTTCTTCTTCCTCATGAAAAGCATCAGATGCCGAAAAGACCATCTATGTTTTTCAGGACCCTCCTGAAGATTGCAAGCATTCCCGATCTCAAGGCGACTGAATTCTCCCTGACGGAGGAGGGGATGGAGATGCTTGGAAAAAATGAACCGGCACTGTTCCTGATGAACCATTCCAGTTTTATTGACCTGAAGATCGCTTCACAAATACTTTATCCGCGTCCGTATAATATTGTATGCACATCAGACGGCTTCGTCGGAAAATCAAGCCTGATGAGGAATCTCGGATGCATTCCGGCAAGGAAATTCATTTTTGATACATCACTTGTCCGTGATATGGTATATGCGGTTAAGGATCTGCAGAATTCGATCCTGCTGTATCCGGAAGCAAGTTACAGCTTTGACGGTACAGCTACACCTTTGCCCGATTCACTTGGCAAGCTGCTGAAGCTGTTGAAAATTCCGGTAATAATGATCAGGACATCCGGAGCGTTTTTGCGGGATCCTCTCTATAACATGCTCCAATTGAGGAAGGTAAAAGTCAGCGCAAAAATGACATATGTACTTTCACCTGAGGAAATAAAGGAAAAAAGTGTGGATGAACTCAATATAATACTCAGAGATTTGTTTTCATTCGACTATTTTCGGGAACAGGCGCAAAACAATATCCGTGTGACTGAATCTTTCCGCGCTGATGGCTTGAACAGGGTGCTTTATAAATGCCCGCACTGTCTTTCGGAAGGAAAAATGACAGGAAAAGGAACAAAGCTTATTTGCGGAAAATGTGGGAAAACATGGGAAATGACCGAAATCGGAGCATTACAGGCAGAAGATGGGGTGGATATCTTCAATCATATTCCTGACTGGTATGCCTGGGAGCGTGAACAGGTCAGGAAAGAAATTGAAAGCGGTACATATCATCTGGATATTCCGGTTAGGATTGGGATGCTGATTGATTCCAAAAGTATTTACTTCGTCGGAGACGGCCGCCTTATCCATAATACGGACGGTTTCCATTTGACTGGATGCAGCGGGAGACTTGACTATAAACAATCTGCCGCGGCATCATACAGTCTCTATTCCGATTATTATTGGTATGAGATTGGAGATATGATCTGTATCGGCGACACAAATGCATTATATTATTGTTTTCCCAAAGAGTGCGGTGATATCGCCGCCAAAACCAGGCTTGCTGCTGAAGAATTGTATAAAATCAGCCTCAGTTCATAAGCCGGAGAGTTCATCTCAAAGATTTCGTCGTATTTCCTGATTGCAGGGACTCCGCTCAGAGAATTAAACTGCATGGATCACTGACTAAAACGATTCGCTTTGTTATTTCTCCGGGGCTTGCATCAATATGCAGGCTCCTTTTTTATTCTCCCGCAGTCTTGTTTATTCTGATCTTTTTCATAATTGATCATGGTTTTTATTTCATTACTGCAAATCGAAAGTTGAAAAGCTTTTTTTAATATCCGTGTCAAAGTTTACCAATTCAGCTCATACAGACTAAAGTAAGGGATATTCCCGATTTTCAACTCCAGATCCACATCACCTGCATACGTGAACCCATTTTTTTCAAAGAGGATCCGGGCTGGGTAATTATTGGGAACAACATCCAGGCGGATCGCTTTATATCCTTGTGATTTTGCTTTATCGATACAAAAATGGATAATTTCTGATCCTAATCCATGTCTGTGTATATCCGGATCTGTTGCCAATGCGTGCAGAACCATATATGAACCATCGGGCAGTGGATTCTTCCATTGTCCTTTCCAATAACAGCCCTGTGGATTCGTGTTCAGTGCGAATGCCCCGATGATTTTTTCAACGACTGTACAAATATATTGGGCTCCTTCTTTTGTCATGGCTTTGACGGTTTCAGCCGACGGATACACATGACTGATCCATCTCGGATAATTGACAGAGTTGTCCAGCCACCGGACAACTCTGTCATAGAATTCTCCCGTAATGTCGATCTCTGATTCCAGACATTTTCTGATCTGTATGTTATTCATTTCAGATCAGTCCGTTTGACCTCAGCCATATTTCGATCTGCGGTTTTGACTCTTCAACATTGCTGCCGCGGATGGGGAGCCCGTTCTGTACTTTTACACCGCGGCAAACCGAGCGGATATCCCGTTCACTGGCTCCCATTCCGCTGCCTTCATGGGTGCAGAGCGGCAGGATGGTTTTTCCGGTAAAATCAAAATTCTCCAGGAAGGTAAAGACTGCCATTGGCATTGTTCCCCAATAGTTGGGGTATGCAAGAATGACTGTATCATAGGGATCAATGGATTCCGGCATGGAAACCAGTTCCGGCCTTGCTTTGGCACGCAGATCTGCCCTTGCTTCATCGATACAGCCTTTATAAGTTTTAGAATATGGTTTCACCATTTCGATTTTGAAAACATCTGCATCGATCAGTTCCCGGATCTTGCCCACTGCAATTTCAGTATTTCCGACGTCAACATAGCGCATGGAACCGCCAAAATGGTTTTCATCCGCTCTTGAAAAAAATGCGATTAATGTCTTAGCCATTTTGATTTTCTCCTTTGTGATATGAAGCATACAAAACTTATTCTTTGATTAGTATTATAGCCATTTCCGGCCTATAATTCAATTGACATTTTTCCTTGTTTTTTCGCGATGAAAGTTTTCTGTGAAGGATTAAAGGCATCTGCTGCAGGCTCCCGTTCGACATACCTTGTATCAGAGAGACAGTTCACCCGGGTACTGCCATAATGAAAAAATTGATATAATGATTGATAATTACGAAAGAAGAATCATATCCGGGTTCTGTATCCATGATCGCTGATGAATTAATATCAGTGCTCGGGTTGAAGAAAAGAAACAGGAGGTAAAAGAATCATGGCTAAAAGAATTATTGCGGTGAATGCCGGTCCCCGCACGGGCTGGAATACCGATACACTGATCACAGCAGCTTCAAATGGCGCGGAATCTGCCGGTTTCTCTGTGGAGCGTTTTGATTTGTTCCATCTTGAAAAATATACCGGCTGTATTTCATGCTTTGGCTGCAAGAGAGAAAAAAATAAGGGACACTGTATGTGCCGCGACGGTCTGACTCCTGTTCTGGATGCAATCAGGAATGCCGACGGGCTGATCATTGGTTCCCCTAATTATCTTGGAGAAATGACAGCATCTTTCCGTGCACTTTATGAACGGCTGATCTTCCAGAACCTGACCTATAATCTGGAAACACCCTGCTGCAACGAACATCTTATTCCCGTACTGCTGATCATGACCAGCAATGCTCCGGCCGTTTATTCCATGAATCTGATGCAGAATTATCGGGATACAATGGACCGGTTCGTCGGCCCGACAAAATATTTTGTCAGCGGTGATACCCTGCAGCTCAGGGATTACAGTAAAACAGACTGGCCCTGGTCCATGTTTGATCCTGAAGCCAAAAAGGAGCGCCATGAGACTGTTTTCCCGGAAGAAATAAAGATGGTATATAATCTGGGAGCAGAGCTGGTATCGGTTCAGTAAGAAGAAAACATCAAAATAATTATACTCAGACCTGACAGTTATTCTTTCGAAAAACAATTCAAAGAATAAGGGAGCCTGATAAGACAGAAAATTTTCCTCCGGTGTTTATGCTGCCGCGCAGCAGGTGCGGATCGGGTGTCAGCTGGTGGAAAAAGAATCTTCCCGCGCCTTTGTCCTCAGTTGGAGGCGCGGGAAGAATGGTTGTGAATGTCTTTTCTGCGGAACCTTCTCAGGCAAATTTCATTTTTCCGAAAAATTCCGGACGGTGAAAATCGGGTGATTCCAGGTTTATCGGTGCCCATGATAAATAATGTGTGTTCACGGTCTGATCACCGCATTTGTATATATTTGCGCGCAAACTACCCTCAAAACGATAACCGGGACAAAACAGCTGAATAAACTGAAGCGGGATCCTGTAAAACACATCCCATCCCTCAGATGTCCTGTTTGTCCGGATATCAAAATACCCGGCAGCGTCTTTCCGCACAAGGTATACGCGATTTTCCCTGTCGGGACCGAATTGGATCAGCAGACAGCCGTTGGGGTTGATCTCAAAGTTGAAATAGCTGCCAGTATCTCCGGGCATAAAGAAAAATTCAAGGCAGCTGTCCTGAAAGACAGGTGAAAGAGGCTCTGTATTTTCTGCGCGGATCTCTTTTTCAGCAGCACTCAGATGAACGTAAAGGTTTTTTTCATCATAACAAAGCTGTCCCTGGGCCCGGATACCGGTATCTTTTGTCCATAAAACATTACTGACAGATAGAGCCGGTATCCTGTTCCAGTCGATCCTTCCGCTGACGCCGGTGATTTCATAATCGGCGTCAGTTGATTTCGAAGAGAAAAATTCCTGTTTCGTTTGATGAGCAGCGGTTATTATCGGCAAAGCAGCCAGTAAAAAAAGTGACGTTAATTCTTTCTTCATAAACTCACCTTGTTTTCAGTTTATATTCCAGGCAAAGCATTGTAATGTCGTCAAATTGTTTGGCTCCGCTCACAAATGCATCTATATCCGCACGAATGTTTTTCAGGATCACTTCCGGGGTTTCATCGGCTGTACGGTTCAATGCCTCTTCAAGACGTTTCAGACCGTAATTTTCTCCTGCCGGATTATTGGCATCCGTCACGCCATCCGTATAGACAAAAATCTTGTCTCCCGGATTCAGTATCAGTTCATAATCTTTATATTTAGCATTAGATAATGTCCCGACTATCAAACTGTGCTTATCCCGGAAGATCCGGAAAATGCCGTCAGAGCCGCGAATCGCCGGATACTCATGGCCTGCATTCGTACAGGCCAATACACCGGTTGTCAGGTCAAGGATCCCTATCCAAACCGTGACAAACATATAGGTCTTATTATCCCGGGCGATGTGAGCATTGACATCAGCAAGGATCTCAGCAGGTGTACCGCCCTGGCGGGCCCGGTAATTGATCATGATTTTGGCTGACATCATGAACAATGCTGCCGGAACCCCTTTGTCAGATACATCCGCGATCAGGGTTACAAGATGATGTTCATCGGTCATGAAGAAATCATAAAAATCACCGCCTACTTCACGTGCCGGATCCATAATGGCATACAGTTCAAATTCATCATGTTCGGGAAACGGCGGAAAAGTGTGAGGCAGCACAGCGTTTTGAATGTTTGAAGCAATTCGAAGCTCTGTCTGTGTAACAGCGATTTTTTTCCCGCGTTCGTTAATTAGCATAATATAAATAATTGCTGCAGAAAGGAACATTGCCGCTTCAAGGGTTGAAATTTGAAAAGTAAAAGTATCGATAAGGAAAACGATCAACGGAAGACCGACAAATGTGCCGACAATGACTTTATCTTTCTTTGAAGATTTTGCCGTGATGATCCCGAGGCTGATGCCAAGCATCAGCGGAAGAATCAGAATGATGAAAAACGGGAAATAAGGCATTATCCGGAAAATACCGTCTGTTTCTACACGGAAAAGGATCGGGAAAAAAAGGTTAGAAATAATGATGCTCAGCACAGGGATAATTGAGATAGAACATGAACAACATCATGTAATTATTGAAAAGGCGCAGCACATTCACAAGCCGGTTCCAGAAAACAAGCGAAGGGATCCCCTGTACAAGCCATCTGCTCCCGGACAGGAAGATACCGATGGCGCTTGTGATCAGGAGAGACAAAAACAAAGCGTTCTGTTCACCAACCCCGGCGGTATCATGGATGCAGCAATAATAAATAACCGCGCAGAAAGGCCCTGCCATAAGATTTACACCGATATTTCGCGACCACGATACTTCCATGTTTCCGAGTCCCCGCAGAAAAACGAGCGTATTCAATGTGAGGATCAGCAGAATCATGAAAGCGAGCCCTGCGTATCCGGAGCTTTTTCCCCGGATCGTAAGCTTATCCTCAAGTTTCTCTATCAGTTTTTTGTTATTTTCCATATTATTAATGTGGTTCAAAGAAGGCCTTTCAGTAATGTGATTTCACATAAAATGTCCAAACAGGACATCCTGCTAAGCGTCATATCTTCGTTGAGAAGGAAAATTATACAGACCAAAATT
>CACYHU010000058.1 GCA_902774215.1 uncultured Chloroflexota bacterium | reverse complement strand
GATCGCAATAAACAGCACCGCGATTCCATTGGCCTTTATTATTGCTTCCTGCTGGTCCTGTTTAAATACCTTTCCCAAATAATAGCCCATAACCCCGGCGGCAGCGATCGCACCCGTGTTGATCAATGTTCCGATTCCGATCATCTTTTATTCCTTCTTTCAAAAATCATTCTATATTATACTCTTCTCATCTTTTGTTTTTGGGAATCATCTGAATAATCGTATTCTCAACGGAGTGATTCAACAGCTTAAACAGCGGTGTCGGGGAACACGCGTGAGCTTGCTCAGCGCGTGTTCCCCGACTGAATTAACCGGGACGCGGGGATCACTTTCACAGGCAGCTGACGATTATTCCGTGTCCCTGCGAAGCACTCCCTCCCAATGGCTTTTCAAATTTATAATTCACAACAGCTCCGGTTATGACCTGAAAAATCGGGAACCCGGGTACTGCAGATCATTCAGCTCTGCAGTACCGAAAAAACAGATCAGTTCTTTTTTACTTCTTTCGCTTTTCTGTCGCGAATAACCTTGCGGATGATGAAAATAACCAGTACAACAGGAATTGCGATCAGGATCAGGATCGGAATAACGACGATGATAAAGTAAATAATGGCTTCGATCACGCTCTTGCCGCCATCCAGCAGGCTCTCGAAAGCGTCCTTGATAACATCACCGATATTCCAGGAAGAAACTGTCTGGATAGGAGCGGGACGGATAGAGGCAATCACAACATCTATGGAAGACAGTGCAACACTTTCTTCCATATATTTGATCTGACCTTTATACACCTCAATATCGGATTCAACTCTCGCTATTTCGTTGTAAACTTCCAGTGCTTCTTCAGCATTTTCAGCGGTTTCAAGTATTTCATAAAGCTTCGTAAGTGTCTTTTCCAGACTTGTCAGGCGGGAATTTGTATCAACATAATCTGAAGTAATATCAACACCATGGATCATTTTATTTGACACGTATTTCGCCGGATCGCTGGTCAGGCTTTCTATAAATGCAAGTGTATCATTCAGTTTTTCCGCGGGAACACGGATCGTCAGATTCGCTTTCGGCAGATATATATCACCATTATAATAATCCTGACTGGCAGATGAAGAAACAACAAAACCTCCGGACTGTTCCGTCAGCGTGATCAGCTTTTCCGCCGCATCCAGGGGATCCATCACCTGTATTTTAATACTTGCTGACTTCTGGATCATTCTTTTCTGGCCCTGATTACTGTCGTTCGCATATGCAGGTACCGCTTTAGAATTTGCCAGGGCTGAATCTTCCGCAGCGTAGGCATAATCCATTATGATATCTTCATCATAATTCACCACATAACTGTCCGCAGCTTCATATGCACCGCTTTCAGGTGATTTTCTGGAAGATTTACCGGCACAGCCGGCTGTAAGCAAAGAAACGATTACGATCAGGATGATCATTACCTGAACCTGTTTTTTCATAAGAACCTCCAACATCTTTCACTCTGTATATAAATTAAATACGAAAAAGCCCCGCAGGAAGTTTCCGCAGGGCTTTTATTACTTTAATCTAATATCTTAGAAAAGATGCCAGATCGCGATCACCGGAGCGAAGGTGGAAGCCACCAGGGACATAACAGTGATCAGTGTGTTCAATGACGGACCGGCTGTATCTTTGAAAGGATCACCAACGGTATCACCGATAACTGCAGCCTTGTGGGCTTCAGAACCCTTGCCGCCGAAATGACCGGCTTCAACATACTTCTTGGCATTATCCCACAGACCGCCGGCATTGGACATGAACAGGGCGAACAGAACACCGGTAACAATGGCACCGCCGAGGAAACCGGTCAAACCCTTAGGCCCAAAAATGAAACCAACAATGAGCGGGAAAACAATTGCGATGATCGCCGGCAGGACCAGTGACTTCAGAGCACCGTCAGCAGCCAGAGAAACGCATTCGCTGTAATCCGGAGTAGCTTTGCCTTCCAGGATCTTCGGGTTCTTCTTGAAAACACCACGGATGTATTCGATCATCTTGAATGCGTTTTCAGTCACAGAGAGCATGGTCAGCGCGGAGAACAGCGGAGGGCACATGGAACCGAGGAAAATGCCGGCCAGCACGATCGGATCCATCAGAGAAATTTCGCTGAATAAGAAACCTGCCTCAGTAGCAGCGTCGATCTCACTCACAAAGGCAACGAACAAGCCCAGTACTGTCAGAGCTGCAGCAGCAATGGAGAAGCCCTTTGTAATGGCTTTCGCGGTGTTACCCGCAGAGTCAAGGACGTCAGCGCGGTCGATGACTTCTTCATCCATACCGGACATTTCAGCAATACCGCGGGCATTGTCAACGATCGGACCGTACGCATCGGAAGATACGATCATACCGGAAGTTGCAAGCATACCCACAGCAGCGATAGCGATACCATAAAGCCCCAAATCTCCGCCGCCAACGACAAAGTAGGCAACCATCATTGCTATAACAATACCTACGATAGACGGAACAATGGAAATCAGACCGTAGCTCATACCGGAGATGATGGTGATCGCAGCACCGGATCCGGAGTATTCAGCAGTGAGCTGAACCGGTTTGTACTCATCTGAGGTAAAGAATTCAGTTGTCTGACCAATCACAACACCCACAGCGGTACCGGCAAGAATTGCCCAGATAAGTCCGTTGTTGATGCCGGGGATCAAAAGGATCACAACAGCCATCAGGACAACAAAAATACCGCAGGTGATGTAAGTACCCATGTTCAGGGCTTTACCCGGTTTTCCGTTTTCACCGACACGGACGAAATACACACCGACCAGAGAAGCAAGAATACCCAGAGCACAAAGGATCAGGGGGAGTACCGTATAAAGCGGAGCATTGGCTGAGATCACAGGATCCGCTGAAGTACCGAAAGCGGCACCAAGCAGCATTGCCGCGACTGCGGAAGCTACATAGGAGTCGAAAATATCAGCGCCCATACCGGCAACATCACCAACGTTGTCACCGACGTTATCTGCGACAACAGCCGGGTTGCGCGGATCGTCTTCAGGAATACCGACTTCAACCTTACCGACCAGGTCAGCTGCGATATCAGCTGTCTTGGTGTAGATACCACCGCCGGCCTTAGCCAGCAGAGCCAGGGAGGAACAACCGAGTGAGTAAGCAAGAACAAGCTGTGCATCACCGCTGATCAGATAAATCAGACACATACCGATGGTTGCAACACCGACAACTGCAAAGCCCATAACAGCACCGGCTTTGAAAGCGACGTTGAATGCAGTGTTCAGATCTTTAGAAGCAGCAACGGCGGAACGAACATTCGCCAGAACAGCAACTTCCATCCCAAGGTAACCGGCTACCGCTGAGCAGCAGGCACCAAAGAGGAAACAAAGAGCAGTCGGAACTCCACGCTGGCCTTCAATGGAGTAAACAACAGCCAGAATAACAGCCATGGCACCGGCGACAATAATGAGCGCCATATACAGCTTCTTCAGATAGGCGCGGGCGCCATCACGAATCCATCCGGCAACTTCCCGGGAACGGGCATTGCCATCATCCTGCTTCTTCACCCAGAAGAAGTAATAAAGGCCAACAGCCAGAGATGCGATACCGCAAACCAGGCCAATGACCAGCCACAAAGTAGTATTACTCATCACCATCCTCCTAAGTAGGTATTAAATGAGTTCAGCGAAACTGAATTAATTCTTGATGAAAATGCTATTTTTCCAATAATCCCAAAAATCTTATTTTCAAAATAACAATTCCAACCTATATACATTGTACCTGAAAATCATAGATTTGGGTAAAAAGTATAACAATTATTATTTTGTTTTATGGGTTATGCTTCATAAAACGGCAGTCCGCAGTGCAATATATAGCTGATCAGCATTTCCTGATAAAAACACAGGGCTTTTTGTAAAGCCCTGTGCCATTATTTATATTCAAAAACAGAAAAGAGAATTGCTTTTAGCGTCTTACTCTTCATTTTCAGGATTATCTGCCGCTGTATCTTCATCTTCAGGCTCGTCCTTCGGCATCAGGATTTCTTCAGCTTCAGCGTTTTCCGTGCGTTCAGCGGTTTTTTTGAAATTCCCGATCTGCTCTTCCAGAATCACCTGACCGCGCCGGGTGATATCTTCGGCACGCTGGCGGGTTGTAGAAGCCAGTGTTTCAAACCGGTCGCGGGCTTCACGGGCAGCTGACTCGGCCTGTTTATAGGCATCATCAACAGAAATATTAGCCTTGCCGAGAATTTCATCCTTTTTGCCCTTCAATGAGGCACGCGTTTCATCCCCTGAATTGGGGGCATACAAAACAGTAGCGATGGCACCGGCGATAGCTCCGGCTAAAAATCCAACAAAAAATGAACCAAAACCACTTCGTTCAGACATTTCTTCTCTCCTTTGATACTATCCGGTTCAACAGCCGGATTCAAAACTCTATTTTTTAAATATCGATAAAACCGAATTCGCCGCGTTCATCACACCGGAAATTGTGGACACAGTTTCCACAGTGGGCTCAACGGCATTTTCACACAGGAATGAAACCGTTCCTGAAAATTTCTTCACGGTTTTGCCTGTAGTATTCAAAATCGGTTCGACCTCATATTTGACAAAATTGACCAGCTTCGCGGTATTGATACAAAGAACAGTTACCGCAGCAACGGTAACAACACTTTCCAAAGCAAAAACAATCAGCATAATATCACGGATCATTCCGGTAGTTTCAGGCCCGAGCCAGATGAACAGAGCCGTCAAACCTGCCAGAACGATCAAAACAGCTGCAATGATCAACGGAATTTTGGAACCGCCGGAAGAGTTCTCTTCGGTTTTCACTTCAGCTGAAACCTTTTCAGAAGAATTGGCCATCTTTTCAGATGCGTTCGTTGTTTTTGCTTCTTCCATGTTACCTCAAATTAGAATTATATCCGATTTTAAAACGTTCAGCGTATTTGTTTGACAATTTTATGAATTATTAACAAAACACTCTGAATTATAAGAAAGCGCTGATTTATTCAGCTTGAGTCAAAGTGACCTGTTTTCGCTGACTCAAACTGAGTCAGCAGAACAGGCAGCTTCGACTCATTCTCTGTGAAACAGCCAATAACCGAATATTACCTTAAATCAAAGAAAGCCCGCGGTTCGCAAATCCTCCCGCGGGCTTTTTATACATTTTCAAAAACTATTCTTCACGGAATACGATCCCGTTATCATCCGCCTGCTCAATTATTGCCAGCGAATGCAGCTTGTAACCGGCATCACGCAATCTTTGACCGCCGGGCTGGAAACCTTTTTCAACCGCGATACCGACACCGACCAGTTCAGCACCTGCCTGATGCACAATATCGATCACACCGCGCAGCGCTTCACCATTGGCAAGGAAATCATCGATCACAAGGACACGCTCATTCGGGCCAAGCCACTCGGCGGACACAATAAGATTGACCGTTTTCTTGTAAGTGAAAGAAAAAATTTCGCTCTTATAAAGGCCGCCTTCAATATTGTCTGATTTTGCTTTCTTTGCAAAAAGCATCGGCAAACCAAACCGTTCTGCGGTTACGGTTGCCAAAGCGATGCCGGATGCTTCGACTGTCATAATAAGAGTCGGTTTATCCTTTTCAAACACGGTATAAAATTCATCTGCTAATTCTTTCAGCAGACTGACATCCACCCGATGGTTCAAAAAACCATCAACCTTGATGATATTCCCCGGTAAAACCTTTCCATCCCGGCTGATACGATCCTGCAGCAGTTTCACGATTCACCTCTGTTCAGAAATATTTGGATTCGGACTTCAAATCAATTTCACTTATTTTAGCATAGAATTTATGACTTTCATCACACAAAATCAGTTATTTCTTACAGTTTTTCATTCAAACTGCGGATATCCTACCGGTTTGAAATACCGGCCGAGTCAAAAGTCGCCATCTCTCTCAGGATGTTATTGGCTGCGTCCACCAGATTAAAAGCCAGCGCAGCCCCTGTTCCTTCGCCTACACGCATATCTAACTGCAGCAGCGGATATTTTCCAAGCTTTTCCAGAAGAAAACGATGACCGTTCTCAGGTGATCGATGTCCTGCGATCAGATAATTTCTAACTTCCGGAACGAACGCAGCAGCCAGTGCTGCCGCCGCGGTTGAGATCAATCCATCCATCACCAGCGGGATCTTGCGTGAGGCCGCCGCAATCGTCACACCTGCCATACCGGCGATTTCAAAGCCGCCGATTTTGCAGAGAATATCCATCGGGTCGTCAGGATCGGGTTTCCTTTCTTTCAAAATCTCCTCAATTATGGCAATCTTCCGGACAAGGCCTGCATCATCCAAACCGGTTCCCCGTCCGGTAACCTCTACAGGAGCCCTTCCACATAAAACAGCCGTTATCGCGGCAGCGGAAGTCGTATTGCCGATACCCATTTCACCGGTTGCGGCCAGCTCCAGACCACGGTCAGCTGCTTCATTCAGCACATCCATTCCTGTCTGCAAAGCCTTTTCCGCCTGTTCATGTGACATTGCAGGACCTTCAAGCATGTTTTCAGTTCCCATTGCAACTTTTCTGGATAACAGGCCGGGTAAATCAGGGAATTTATAATTCACACCGATATCCACAATCACCACATCGCTGTGAGACTGTCTGGTCAGAACATTGACAGCCGCGCCATGATTCAGAAAATTCATCACCATCTGCGGAGTGACTTCTGCCGGATACGGACTGACACCCTCCCTGGTTATGCCATGATCGGCAGCCATCAGGAACACCGACCGTTTTTTCAGCTCCGGCGCAACAATTCCGGTCATCCCGGCTATATCGATAGACAGATCCTCAAGCCGACCCATGCTTCCTGTCGGTTTTGTCAGAAGATTCTGACGATCTGCTGCTTCTTTTCGTTTATCTTCATTGATTGGCGGTATTACTGGAAATCTCATCACTTATCCTCTTGTATTAGAATAATAAAACAACAGAGTCAAAATTATTGCAGTATAATTTTGACCGGTTCCAATTTTATCAGGGATCAGAATGAAAATGAAAAAAAATAAGGACATTATCATTATTCTACTCTCAGCGCTGGCAACATCCGGATTGCTCGGAATGCTGCTGGGAAGTGTCCCCATTTCCATTCAGGACCTGACAGCAATTATCAGATTCCGGCTGTCCGGAATTGAAATCCCGCCAAACATGAAAAGTATCGGCACCATCCTGTTCATGCTGCGGATCCCGCGCACAGTTATGATGATGCTGACAGGGGCAGCGCTGGCGATCAGCGGAGCAAGTTATCAGGGGCTGTTCCGCAATCCGCTGGCGGATCCCTATCTGATTGGTGTTTCTTCCGGTGCCGGGCTCGGAGCTGTTATCGCATTGTCTTTTTTCTGGAAGTACAGCAGATTTTCCGCGTTTGCGGTACCGCTTTTTGCTTTTATCTTTGCCTTAGCAGCTGTTTTTCTGGTTTTCAATCTCGGGCGAATGGGCGGCTACTTAAATATTACAGGGCTTCTGCTGGCAGGTGTAGCTGTCAATGCCTTCACATCGGCATTAAGCTCGGTCTGGATCCTCGTCAGCGGTTTGGAACTTAAACGTTCATTCAGCTGGATGCTCGGAGGCGGGGGAATTGCCGGATGGGACCGCATCTTTGTCACAGCGCCGATGATCCTTATCGGCGTTGCCGGACAAATCAGATATGCCTATCCATTGAACATCCTGCAATACGGAGAAGACCAGGCGCTCCAGTTGGGAATACCTGTAAACAAAGTCCGTATCCGACTGATCATCTATGCGACGCTGACAACTGCCGCAGCCATCGCCTGTACCGGTGTGATCGGATTTGTCGGGCTCATTGTTCCCCACCTGATCCGCATCGCTGTTGGTAGTGATTACCGCAGGATGCTTCCGCTTTCCCTGCTGGGCGGCGCTGTGATGCTCACAATTTCCGATATTCTTGCCCGTGTGATCCTTGCGCCGCAGGAGATCCCTGTCGGCATCATCACCGCGATGACCGGTGCCCCGTTTTTCCTGTGGATCCTGAACAGGACAAATCAGGCGAAGGTGTAACATGCTGAAGCTCACAAATGTTTCATTGGGCTATGACGGCCATCCGGATACGCTCCATAACATATCCATCGAGATCAACAAGGCTGAAATGCTGGCGCTGATCGGGAAAAACGGGGCGGGAAAAACAACGCTGCTGCGCGGATTGACCGGGCTTCTGCCGCTTCGTTCCGGCAAAATCACCTGCAATGATAAAGATCTGGCATCACTGAGCACACGGGAACGGGCTCAGATGATTTCTGTCGTACCGCAGGCAATTTCCCTGCCCGCGGGTTACACTGTCTATGAAACGATCTCTCACGGCCGTACCGCGTATCTCAACTGGTATGGAAAACTGAGTGAAACAGACAGGAAAATCATCGACCATGCGGTCGCGCTGACCGGATTGTCTGCCCTGACAGAGAAAGAAATCTCCACCCTTTCCGGCGGAGAACAACAGCGCGTAATCCTCGCGCGGGCACTGGTTCAAAATGCCCCGATCATGATCCTTGATGAGCCGACCAGCTCACTTGATATCCATTATCAGGTCGCGCTTCTCCAACTGGAGCGCGGGATCTGCAGAAAAGAAGGTATCGCTGCAATTTTCATTATTCATGACCTGAACCTTGCCGCCCGTTTTGCGGACCGCATAGCCATCCTGCATAATGGAGAGATCCGGGCCGTCGGAACACCGTCAGAAGTGCTTCGGGAGGATCTGCTTTCCGAAGTATATGATATACCGGTACGTGTTTTACATGATCCGGATGAAGGCCTGATCATCATTCCGCGCACCGGCATCAGTTAGTAATTTATACTTGACATATGCAGCCCCGATAAAATAATCGGAAAATATAAGAATATTTATAATTCAAAAATTACCGGCAGATATTGTGCTTCGACAACTATGCGGTATCAGTATCAGTCTGGATTGTAATGTATGAGCTGCGCCCGGTTAAAACTCGGAGCGGGAGTTCCACAGTTATTAGCTTTGTTCTGAATAAGATCACCCGGAAGAACATCTGTCGAAAATGGGGGCGTCGGGGGCAGCGGGTGACCGAAGGTCAGCCCGCGCCCCCGACTGAGAACTCAGGCGCGGGAAGTTTTTTCTGTCCCCGGCTGACGCCCGCTCCGCACCTGCTGCGCAGCAGCTTAAACGCCGGCGGGCAATTTCCTGTTTGATCAGTTTTTTGGCTTATTCACCGAAAGAACAACGTCAGGTTTAGGAAAACGCTGATTTATTCGATCTGAGTCGAAGGTGACCTGTTTTCGTTGACTCAAAATGAGTCAACAGAACAGGTTGCTTCGACTCATTTTCTATGAGAAGGGCTATTGATCATCGTTTTCTTAAGTTACTTAAAACATTCCGGATGAAGAAGCCCGGCGATCACTTCAAGCCCTTTCACCAGACGCGGTCCGGGACGGGAAACAAGATTGTCATCGAATTCAAAAAGTTTTCCGTTTTTTACGGCAGAAAGCTCATTCCACCCTGTCCTTGCCGCCACTGCTTCCGGCGAATTGCCGTGAGCAGCGTCGCCAAGCAAAATAATATCCGGATCAGCTTTAATCAGCGCTTCCAACCCGATTTGCGCCCATTCCCCTTCCAGCTCGTCGCCAAGATTTTCCCCGCAGGATAAAGCGATAATACCGGAAATAAAGGTATTCTTTCCCGCTGTCCAGGGTTTAGTGGGATCAGTTGCATCCAATTCATAAAAAACAAGATTTTTATCATCACATTTTTTCATCGCATCTGTTACAGCTTCAACGCGTTCATTCAACGATTCCACCAATTCAACAGCTTCATCTGTCTTGCCAATCACATTGCCGATCGTCAGGATAGATTCAAAAAGTTCGTCAAAATCCGCGGGATTTTTTACACAATAAACCGTCAGGCCAAGCTTTTCCATGTTGCTGATTTCGGCAAAGCTCGTCATTTCCGAAGCAAAAATAACATCCGGGGCAAGTGCCAGAAGCATTTCATAATCCGGTGTCATATCCCAACCGATTACCCTTTTTACCTTCGAAATGGTTTCAGGATAATCAGAATTGATATCGGTACCTTTTATCAGGTTTTCTCCGCCGAGGAAATAAATTGTCTCGGTCAAAGACGGTGCGAGGGTAACAACAGAGGTCACCGTTTCCGGTATACTGACTTCACGATCAAGATCATCGACATATTTGATCATTTCAAGCGTAACAGTCTTCTGAGCGAAAATCGGATTCACTGAAAAAAGGACTGTAAAAATGGTAATCAGCATAAAAGAAATTTTCTTCATTTCGGTCTTTCCTTTCAACATACAGAGAATATAACACAAATACAGTTTTTCAACAAGTTTGCCTGATGGATAGACATATGACTGCGGACAGTACCTGTATAAACCTTTTGTCTGTCCTGAAATATTCTTATTTATAGTCCCGCTGCTTAAATCAAAATTCCATCACAGTGATCGATTTCATGCTGGATGATCTGCGCGGTATATCCGTCATAGGTACCTGTTTTGCTTCGGAAATCCTGATCCAGATATTTCACTGTTATTTTGCGGTAACGTTTTGTTTTTCTTACCCCGGTAAGAGATAAACAACCTTCTTCTGTCTCATATGGCTCAAAACCTGAGGTGATTTGAGGGTTGACCATCACATATTGTTTTGAGCCCCTGCAAAAGACGATGATCCGTTTCTTTATCCCGATCATATTCGCTGCCATACCGACACATCCGTCCAGATTCGCACGAAGTGTATCAAGCAAATCAGTTATGACAGCTTTATCGGACGCCTCTGCCGGTTCGGATTTTTGTACAAGAAAAAACGGATCATGGACAATCGGACGGATCATAAGTCTTTCCAATGCTTTTTGAATACTTTTAAATCAGTCTTTTGACCGGCATTTTACCGGGCGATCCTGTATTCTTCCGCAAGTTTGCGAAAAACAGGAAGGGCACGCTCGATCACTTCTCTGCTGACACAATAGGCAATGCGGACATATCCGGGTGTTCCGAAACTATCCCCGGGAACCATCGCGTCAGGTTCCGGTGTTTTCATGAAAAGATAGAACGCTCCGTCAGGATAAACACACTGATACCCCATCTCCGTGAGCGAGCCATACAGCAGGTCTCTGTTTCCTTTGTAAATCGAAATGTCACTCGTTTCACCAAGACATTCAATACAGATCCGCTGCCACATGCTTGACACACAGATATACCCGAAAGCACGGATGACGGCTATGGCAGCTGAGTATATATCGAAATAATCATCAAGTTCCGGCGTAAAAGCCATAAAGCCGACGCGCTCACCAGGGAGAGAAATGGATTTACTAAAGGAATAACAATAGATCGTATTTTTATAAATGGAAGGTAGAAATACAACTTCCTGCCCGTCATAAACCAGGTCACGGTATGGCTCATCAGCAACGATGTAGATTGGATGTCCGTACTCAGCCTGCTTCTTGTATAACAGCCTGGCCAATTCCTCAAGTCCTTCCCGTTTCAGCACCACGCCGGAGGGATTATTCGGCGAGTTTATGATGATCATCATGGTATCACTTGTCAGTGCCTTCTCTGCAGCCTCGAGGTCAAGCTGGAAGGTGTCCGGGGTGGTAGGACATTCTGTCAGTCCGCTGCCATAAGCCTCAGCGTAATATTTATAGTCCATAAAGTACGGAGTAAAGGTCATAGCCCTGCCGCCGCCGGAAAGAAGGACCTTTGTCAGCGCAGCCAGACAGGTAGATGTGCCGCAGGTGATGATGACATCCTGCTTGCGGTAAGGTATTCCGAATGTTTTTTCCAGATATTCCGCGGCTTTTTCCCGAACCTCGGGAAAACCGATCGCGGGGGCATAAGTGTGAAGCCGGGCGGGAGGAACGGAAGACATCAGCTTATTCATTACTTCAAAAACGCGAGCCGGCGGATCAATGCTCGGAGAGCCGATAGTGAAATTATAAACATGGTCCTCGCCTACAATTTTTGCCTGTTCATCACAATACTCCGCAATCTCGCGGATGATGTTTCCGCTTTTTCCCCATTTAACCAACTGTTGATCGATCATTATTACATTACTCCTTATTTTATTCACAAGCTTTTTCTATCAGTGAAAAGCGGCAGCCTTCCATATCGATTTCAAAAATATGATACAAATTTCGACAATTTAAAAATTTCACTGACTCAAGACATCTTTTTCATTTATCCTACCACAAGTTTATTAAATAAGCAGATAGGATTCATAATATATTGTACACTGTACCAATTCTGCAGGAAAGCACTGATTTATTCAAAAGAAAAATAATTTTCACCGATATGCATATTTTATTTATCTGAATTTGAGACAAAATGGTATACTACTTATGGACGCAATAATTTCTGCCTGTCAGGACCGTATGGCGAAATATTTAGAAAATAAATACACAAGGAGGAGTAATCATGAACCGGAAAGAAATACCCGCCTGGGTAACCTATGTACTTCTGGTGCTCGCGATCGCCATGTGCGCGTATGGCGTATATCGCGGGGAGTGGAAGGATGTGATGCGGAAGGCTGTTGCCATCTGCATGGAGTGTATCGGCATTGGCTAAACAGGATTTGATCAAGCATACCCGCATCCGCAAAGCGGTACAGGGCGGCTGGGGACTTCTGCACAACGCGCATTTGGCAGGATTTATCACCGGTCAAATTTATCAGGGCCCATTGAAGAAGTTCTGCGTCCCGGGCATGAACTGTTATTCCTGCCCCGGTGCTGTCGGTGCCTGCCCCATCGGATCGATGCAGGCATTGTTTGACGCACGAAAACGGAAATTCGCATTTTATGTCGTCGGCTACCTGGCTGCTATTGGAATGCTGGTCGGACGTTTTATCTGCGGCTGGCTGTGCCTCTTCGGCCTGATCCAGGAGCTTTTGTATAAGATCCCGACTCCCAAAATCACAGTACCGGAAAAAGCAGATAAAATTCTTCGGTATCTGAAATATATAATGCTGTTCGTATTTGTCTTCGGACTCTCATTCTTTTACCGCAATGAGGTCAATGTCGGCATGCCGTGGTTCTGTAAATATATCTGCCCGGTCGGCACACTGGAAGGCGGGATTCCGCTGGTCCTTTTGAACAGCGGTATGCGGGCGGCAGCCGGGGCACTTTTCCGCTGGAAATTTATCCTGCTGATCCTTTGCGTGGCAGCTTCGATTTTTATTTACCGTCCCTTCTGTAAATACGTCTGCCCGTTGGGTGCCTTCTATGCCCTGTTCCAGAAGGTCAGCATTCTCCGCATGAGCTTTGATGAGAGCTCCTGTGTTAACTGCGGCGCCTGTTCCCGCCAGTGCAAGATGGGTGTTGACCCGATGAAAAATCCCAACAGCGCTGAATGTATTCGCTGCGGAGAATGTGTAAAGGTCTGTCCGAAAAACGCTCTTTCCTGGACAGCCGTCGGAAAAGCAAAGAAACCGGTCATCGTCAAGGTTGCCGAAGAATAATACCTGTTATATATGAATCAGGAGCTGTCGTACACCATAAAAGATGTACGACAGCTTTTTTCAGAAATACCATCAAAAAGTACCCATTGCTTTTTTTACGGGTAAATCAGAAAAAGAGCCCTCCGACTGAATTAACCGGGACGCGGGGATCACTTTCGCAGGCTGCTGACGTTTATTCCGCGTCCCTGCGAAGCACTCCCTCCCGATGGCTTTTCAAAATTCTAATTTGCGGCAGCTCCATATAGTTATTTTTTTATTTGTCAAACATTTTATATGATTGCCGGGAACATAAGCACACTGACCGGAACGGAATATTTTCCTCCGAAATTTTTGGAACTTTTTCTCCCCGAATTTCATCATAATTATTAGAATGTGAACAGGAAATACTGAGAAATACGCTTATCAGAAACGCCTTCAAATTATGCAGTCAACAGTTTTTTCGAAGGCTTCCGGATAAAAACCGGTGTTTTCTAAAAATTATTTTTGAAAAGGATTTTATAGAAATGAAGAAAAATATCATTTTGACACTTTTTGCTGTCATCCTCACAGCCTTGTGCGTCTGCGGAGCTGCCGGTGCTCAGGAGCCTGATTATCCGCTTTATCCGGGTGTTTCCGAATTATTTTCATATGAGGATATCGTGGCTGCCGCCGATGTCATTATGGCGGAATTTTCCACCTGGGACGGCTGCAGGCTCTATCGGCTGCAATACGCCGGAGATGCACGTTCACTGAACGAACTCGCGAACGTAAATGCAGACAGCGAAGAACCTTACGATGAATGCATGCTCTTCATGTCTGCTTTCCGCTCTCCGAAAGAGGAGTCGATGGCCTGGGCTGCGAATGAGGATTATTGCTGGTCCTGGACGGTTGTCCGCAATAAAGACGGCGAATGGACCCTGCGCAATTGGGGCTGGGCCGAACCTTTCCTCAATTCTGATCATTTCTCAGTTTACGATCTGGAAGGTGGTTCCGAAAACATCCGTGCCGACCTTACCCAAATGGAAGGTGTGAAGCAGCTCAACATCAGCTATACAGATGACGATTTCAGTGAAGAGAATCTGGATTATATCAACAGCCTTGAAAGAGGCGAGTTCGATGAATGCGCAGTTTACGAAGTCTGGTTCATGTCACCGAAGGAAGCCTATGGCGCCTGGGAAGCGGATACGCTTTACGTATGGACATGGTACCTCGGCCGTTCCGACAAAGGCTACTGGAAAACCGTCACCTACGGTATTGGATAATACACACATAACCCTTCAGAAAGCAAATTCGCCGTCTTTTCGGCGATTTTTTTTCTCACTAAGAGTTCAAATCCAAATGGATATTTCAAATTGTGATTTACAATATTTCAGTTGAAAAATACAAATATGTTACAATAGTAATTATAAAGAATTTGTGTTTTATCAAGAGTTAGCGGAGAAGAAATGACGATTATTCGGTGTAAAATTTGCGGCGGGGATTTGAATATCGCTGACGGGACGACCGTCGCGGTTTGCGAGTATTGCGGCACCAG
Organism: uncultured Chloroflexota bacterium; assembly: GCA_902774215.1. GTDB lineage: Bacteria > Chloroflexota > Anaerolineae > Anaerolineales > Anaerolineaceae > Flexilinea. Next base: position 64,033 of record CACYHU010000058.1, on the reverse strand, counting down.
GCAGACACTGCCTAAGATCAATGATGAACAGCGGGCGGCCGCCTTCAACCGCGGGGACCATTTCCGCAGGATCAGCGAATTCGACAAGGCGCTCAGCGTCTATGAACGCATCATCGCCGAAGATGATACCGATGCCGAAGCACACTGGTGCGCGGCGCTTTCGCGGTACGGCATCGAATATGTCAAGGATCCCGCCAGCGGAAAATATATCCCGACCTGCCACCGGGCTTCTTTCACGAACTTTCTGGAGGACGTAGACTATCAGGCAGCTGTCGCTAACGCTGATCCGATCGCACGGGAACAGTATGAGCACGACGGCAGAGTTATCGCCGAAGTCCAGCGGAACATCATCGAAACCGTCAACAAAGAAGCTCCCTTCGATGTTTTCATCTGCTACAAGGAAAGCGATGACCGCGGACAGCGTACCCTCGACAGCACCCTGGCGCAGGACATCTATTACCGCCTGACTGATCAGGGATACCGTGTCTTTTTCTCCCGCATCACCCTCGAAGACAAACCCGGGCAGCAGTATGAGCCCTATATCTTTACCGCCCTGCATTCTTCCAAAGTTATGATCGTCATCGGGACTCGTCCCGAATATATGAACGCGGTCTGGGTGAAGAACGAATGGAGCCGCTACCTCGCCCTCATGAAAAATGACCGCAGCCGGCTGCTGATCCCCTGCTACCGCGACATGGATCCCTACGACATGCCGGAACAGCTTTCCATCCTGCAGAGTTACGACATGAGCCGCATCGGCTTTATCCAGGACCTGATCCGCGGAATCACCAAAGTGCTTGAATTGAAACCTCATGAAGAAAAAGAAGGAAAATTTGTTCAAGAAATTTCAGAACAAACAAATATAAATTCGTTTCTCAAGCGCGGAAACATTGAATTACAGGACGGGGACTTTTCTACCGCAGATATTTATTTTGACAAGGCATTGGATATCGATCCTGAATCTTCAGATGCTTACATTGGAAAATTATTAGCATTTTATCAATGCAAAAATATAGAGGAACTGATAGGGAAATCGCAAAACCTCATAAAAAACAGTAAAATTCAACAGATTACTGTTCCCCGTAACATGAAAGATGTTGATCTTGTTGCCGAGAAATTTACGATAGAAAATTATTTAGATAGCAAAACAATCCGAAAACTTTTCAATCAAAACGAGAAATCATTTTCAAGCGAAACGGCTTCTATATCACAAATAATAGAAAACGAAACTGAAAAACTTAATAGAAATAAATATTTTAATCGTGCCATTCGATTCGCTAATAATAATGATTTCATAATCAAAGCAAAAAAAAGAATACTAACGAATTGGCAATTACACTTGGAAAATGAACGAAGCAAGGATGATGAAAATTTCAAAAGGATAAATGAGGAGTATTCTCAAGAATTTTTTGATTCATATGAAAAAGCAAATCAGCTTTATCAAGCAACATTTCAAAAACGAGAAAATTATTTTCAATTAGCATGTTCACAAGCAGATAAAGCAGAAACTATTAGTGCCTGTGATACAGCTATTTTTTTATTCGAAAAAATCGGGACGGGATATAAAGATATTAGCAAAAGAATAGATGAATTACACAAAAGGAAAAAAGAAATATATCAAGAAGAACAAAGACGTCTTGAACAACAAGAAAAAACAAAAAAGACAAGAGAAACTATTATCCTTTTGGTTGTAATTCTGATAATGAGTTTGATTTTACTCATTGCTATCAATTCTAAAAAATAAAAATATATGGTAAATATATGTAATAATTTTACAATTCCACAAATTTTGTTTCTCGGCAACGGGCTCAATCTGGCGTACAGCGGTATCTCATGGGCGGATCTGATCGGGAAGATCGCGAAACGGAATGACTTTGACTGGTCGAGATCCGAAATGCCGATGCCGCTGCAGGCGATCCTTGCATCGGACAACCAGATCCGGACATCTCTGAAATCAGCAAAGGAGGATTTCAGGGGGAAGATCCGGAACGACCGGCAGATGGAAGTCCTGCGGGACCTTCTGACCATGGGATTTGATGATATCCTTACGACGAATTACAGCTATGAACTGGAAGAAGCGGCTCTCGGGAAATATGAACTCACAGACCAACAGGTCGCAAAACTCATGCGGTACACTTCAAAAAACCCGGAAAGGAATTACCTGCTGCACACCTATAATCAGGTAAAGTGCGGGAATACGGAAAACCGTATCTGGCATGTTCACGGTGAGATCCGCAAAACCGACAGCATGATCCTCGGCCACTACTGGTACGGGAAGCTGCTCTATAAGATCATCGAGGAATCGGAAAAGAATAAAGATCGTTATGCCCGCAATCAGAAAGAGGGAAAACTGATCGAACTGAACAGCTGGATGGATTCCTTCATCCTGGGCGATGTCTATGTTCTCGGCTTCGGTTTCGGCCTGTCCGAAGTCGACCTCTGGTGGCTGCTGAACCGAAAACAGCGGGAACGCGCCGAACACGGCAGAGTATATTTCTACGAGCTCCGCTCCGAAAAACAGCGGGAAAAGACCGAATTGCTCAAACTCATGGACGTGGAAGTCCTCGACATGGGTTTCTCCGATACCGAAAAAACCACTCCCGACGGCAAACCCGGCTACAAAGCCTTTTATCAGGCCGCCATCACCGACACTCGTAAGAAAATGGCAAATCGGGCATCCGGCTGATTTTACGCAGTCTTATGATATTTCCATATTCAGGTTTGTAAATAAAGCTGATATTGTTAATTATTAAGAAATCTTTGCTCCTGTTTGTAAAAATTTCTTAATTAATTTCCAAACTTTACCAATAACCTCGCTTAGATAATTGTTCCTACCGGAAGATTTATAAAGTTGGGTTGAAATCAGATGGCACTGTTGTAGCTATTGGAAATAACCAATATAGACAATGTGATTTTTCTGAATGGAATGGTTTTATGGAAGCTATCTATTAATGATTTTTGTTTTTTCCTAAACATTTTATGTCAGTGGAATCGATGCCGTATTTCTTCTGATAACTGATTTTCTATTTTGGATTCTTCGATTTTTCTTCGTTCATAAGATTCAAAACGGCTTATTTGTATTTTGCATAATTCAGCATATTTTGCAGCTTCCTTATAGTCTTTCATGCCGGGAGTACTGAAATTCATTTTTGCTCTATACAAATCACTCTTTAATGAACTTCCTTTAGAGCCTGCTGACCTCATATCTCTGATTATTTTTTGATAGTCTTGTTCACGCTTTATGGATGCCTGCTGCCAAAGTTTTTGAATCTGATAATCTTTTTCTTTAAGAAAAAAAACATAACTTTTTTTCAATTCTTCTTCTTTTTGCTGATCTTCTTCCAGCGCTTGAATGATACGATGATCCATGGCATTTTCTACAGAATTCATCCAGTTTTTAAAAAGTTCTTTTTCCTTTTCATTCGCATATTTTTTTGCTCGAATCAGGAATTTATCTGCAGCAAGATAAGTCAATAATTGAAATCTCTGTTCTTTAAGATACTTTACTTCTGATTGGTAATGACTGGAAAAATGATAATAATCAATTATTGTCTTTTCGGGAAGGTACTCGGGAATAGAAAATTTATGAATAATTTTCTGAATATGATCTTCATCAAGAGGAAAAGCTTCCACGGTTTCTTTCTCAATATCTCCACAAAAATTATCAATCAAAGGATCAATCATTACATTGCGACCAGGTTGTTTATTAGCAGCTAAAAATTTTCCAAAATAAGCTTGCGCACATTCTGCATCTTGGTTCAAAACCTGTTCGAAGAAATCATCGGCTTTTTCCCATTCGCCATCTTCCAGAGCCATGTTTCCGCGTTTCAAGAGCGCGTTTACGTTGCTTGTATAAACCGGAGCTGCTGCGGCAACAGGCATAGGCTTTACTGCCGGCTGGGGCTGATCCTTTCTGATAACTTTCTTTATGCCGCGGACAAGATCGTTGATGAAGCCGATTTTCTCCATGTTCTGTGCCTGCAGATGAGCAAATTCTTCGGGAAGCTCATAGAGATCCATGTCTTTGTAACAGGGGATCATCAAGCGGGTACGGTCCTTTTTCATGATCTTCAGGAAGCGGGACCATTCGTTTTTCACCCAGACCGCATTGAAATATTCCGGTTTTGTTCCCAGGACCAGCATCACCTTCGCGGTATTCAGCGCAGAAAAGATCACCGGTTCATATTCCAAGCCAAGCTTATCTTCAAGCGATATCGCTGCGTAAAATACCTTGAATCCTTCATTCTTCAGCTGGTAGTAAATATCATTGGCGATCACGCTGTCCTGGGTTCGGTTCCCGCTGTTGTCGGTCTCTTTGTAGCAGATGAAGACATCATAGGGTGATTCCTTTTGAGAAATGGCAATGATGCCCTTCTGGATCTCTTCGATCTTCGCCGCATCGGTCTCATAGATCTCCCGCTGGACCGCGTCGGCATATTTCAGCGCGTTTTTGTAGTCTTCATCGGTGGTCACCGCCTCATAGGACGCCCGGTGGCAGGTCGGGATGCGCTTATAGATGGCTGGATCTTCAACATATTCGATGCCGTATTTGCAGAGGATCAGTCCCCAGTAAGCTTCCGCTTCGGTCTGGTCCTCCTGCAGGATCTTCTCATAAATATCCGCGGCCTTGTCAAATTCGGACTTTATCCGCAACACATTCGCCCGATTAAACAGTCCCTGGAGATTCTCATTCTGATTGGTCGGAAGCGTCTGCTGCGTCCCACAGAATTCACATACACAGGAGGTCGCCCCGTCCTGAATTTTCAGGTCTCCGCCGCACATCTTGCATCGATACATCGCCATAATATCCTCTTAACTATCCTGAAATAATCTTCAACATTTCATTATTATCTGTTTCCAACATCACTTATACTAAAGCTTCGGAGTAAGATGCGCTACTCATCATACAAAGAATATTTTTTATTTGGACGTGATAATCAGCCCTACTATAATTCCTAAAAGTACAATAACAATTAAAATAATTGATAATTTGAATATTTTTTCTTTCTTTTGTGCTTCTTCTTTGTTTTTATTTTTCATTTGCTGTTCTTGCTCCTGCAAGAATTGTTTCTGAAGTTTTAAGTATTCTGACCAACATCTCTGAGCAAGCACTTTGGAATCTTTATATTCCCCAAGTCTTTGAAAATCTGTTTGTAAGGATATAAATTTAATTTCGGTATTTGCGTTATTAAATTCTTGAAGGAGCCTTTGATATTCAGGTTCATTCTCATCCCAAAGTTTCTTAATTTCGTTATATAATCTTGAATCTGTTTCTGATAGATATTGCTGGTAAGCTGCAACCTTATCAGCAATCTTTTGAGCATCGCTATTCGTAGCCTCCTGTATTTTGGAATCCATGGCCCGATTGATCGAATCAAGAAATTGATCAATAGCTTCTTTTGTATTTCCTTTGGCGTATTGCTGCGCACGAATAAATAATTTATCCGTCTCTGTAGCCTGAATCAATTCTGCCTTCTGCTTTTTTCTTATTTCCATTTCCGAATCGAAATATCTGTCAAAATTTTGATAATATCTTCTTATTTTCTCTTCGGAATAAATACCAACCTTACCAAAATTCTTTACAGCATTTTCAATATATGCGGTATTAGGCGGAAAAGCCTCTTTTTTTACAAAGGCAACTTCTTTATATTGGTTAGTCAATGAAGAGTATAAAGCTTCTGCATTATGTTGATGATTTGCAGCGAGATATTTTCCCCAATAAGCCTCCGCACATTCTGCATCCTGGTTCAGAACCTGTTCGAAGAAATCATCGGCCTTTTCCCATTCGCCATCTTCAAGAGCCATGTTTCCACGTTTCAAAAGTGCGTTCACATTGCTTGTATGAACCGGAGTTGCCGCAGTAACAGGCATGGGTGCAGCTGCCTGCTGGGGCTGGTCGTTTCCGATAACCTTCTTTATTCCGCGAACCAAGTCATTAATAAAACCGATCTTCCCCATATTTTGAGCCTGCAGATGAGCGAATTCTTCCGGAAGTTCATATGGATCCATATCTTTGTAACAGGGGATCATCAAGCGGGTTCGATCCTTTTTCATGATCTTCAGAAAGCGGGACCACTCGTTTTTTACCCACACGGCATTGAAATATTCCGGCTTTGTACCCAGCACCAGCATAACCTTTGCGGTATTCAGCGCTGAAAAGATTACCGGTTCATATTCCGAGCCGAGTTTGTCTTCCAGGGAGATCGCGGCATAAAAGACCTTGAAACCCTCATTCTTCAGCTGATAGTAAATGTCATTGGCGATCACGCTGTCCTGTGTTCGGTTTCCGCTGTCATCAGTTTCTTTGTAGCAGATGAAGACATCATATGGAGATTCCTTTTGTGCAATTGCAAGGATACCTCTCTGAATCTCTTCGATCTTCGCCGCTTCGGTTTCATAGATCTCCCGCTGGACGGCATCGGCATATTTCAGTGCGTTTTTGTAGTCTTCATCAGTCGTCACAGCGTCATAGGATGCCCGGTGGCAGGTCGGTATCCGTTTGTAAGTCGCGGGATCTTCGACATATTCGATGCCGTATTTGCAGAGGATCAGTCCCCAATAGGCTTCCGCTTCGGTCTGGTCCGCCTGCAGGATCTTTTCATAAATATCCGCGGCCTTGTCAAATTCGGACTTTATCCGCAGCACATTCGCCCGATTAAACAGTCCCTGCAGGTTTTCATCCTGATTGGTCGGCAGCGTCTGCCGTGTCCCGCAGAACTCACATACACAGGAAGTCGCCCCATCCTGAATTTCCAAATCTCCGCCACACATTTTGCATCGAAATATCGCCATAATTCCTCCCGGAGTTATTTGTTCAATTTACACAGTCGATTCCGTTCTGTCAGAACTGTACTGATCTTACTGCAAAGCGCAGCGACCTGAGTAATGTTTCCGCTGCTGACAGCATTCTGGAGCTCGGAAACAAGGTCCTCAAGTTCATTTTCGACCGGTTTCAGAGCTTCGCTGCTGACAGGATCACTATAACGAAAATCCTCAGCCAGTTTTTGCAGTGCCTTTTTTGCGTTTAGATCAGGACATTGATCCGCCAATGGATAAACGATAGAGCGCAGCGTTGTCATGCAGGAAATATCAGTTTTCAGTTTTGCATCCTGACGGACAATCTCATCGCGCATGGCATCCGCGCTAATTAAACCAATCGCCGCAACAGCGAATAAAACAACATAAACAATCACAGGAATCCAAACCGGTATCTTCGCTGAGAAGATCATAAAGATCAGGCTCAGAATCAATTGTGTCGCTCCATAACACCAGGCGATTCGGGTGATCGGGAATCTGTAGAATTTGCTTCTGACCGTTGTTTCTTTTCCAAACATGGACAAAAGGACAACACCCAATACCAGCAGAGCGAAAACTCCCATGGCATAGGAAATCCAGAAAACAGCTGTATGTTCAAACGGTACAGCAAAGGCAATCACCGTAAATACAGCCAATACTATCAATAAAATGATACCGATCCGTAATTGGCTTTTCATGACTTATTCCTCCCGTTTCTTTCCACAATTAGCGCAGAACTTTCCTGTGTTGTTCTTCTGACCGCAGCTGCAATCCCATCCGGTATTGATTTCTGGACGTTTTGCGCCACAATTCGGACAGAATTTTCCGGTGTTGCCCTTCGCACCGCATTCACAATTCCAGGTGTCTGAAGCAGCCTTCTGCTGAGGTTTTCTTGCGCCGCAGTTCATACAGAAGTTTCCTGTATTTCCTTTCTGTCCGCATTCGCAGTCCCAACCGGCGTTATCTGTGATAGAGGCACCGACCATTTGACCAAGACCTTTCGCGGTTTCAGCCGCAGGCTGCAAGGCATCTTTTGTCATGCCGATCACGCTGCCCATCGCACCAAGACTGATTCCCAACCCGGCGAGGTCACCCAGCGCACCCGCGCCTGCTCCGCCGGAGATACCATTCTTCATTGCTTCCATACCAACCTGGCGTGCTGTTTCTTGCTGGTATGTATAACCTTTCATCTTCATTTCGAGCGCTTCAGCTTCCGCCTGCATACGGTAGGCGTCAGCTTCCGCCTGTGCCTTCGCCCGAAGGGCTTCCGCATCTCCCTGAGCACCAATTATTTTCATGCGCGCAGCTGTCGCAGCCTCAACTTCCTTGCGTGCGGCAGCAGCTTCCGCTTCCTGCTTGCGTATCTGTTCCTGACGGACGAGAAGAAACTGCTGAGCATACTGTTCTTTCATTCGGCGGAAATTCGGATCATCATCAGGAGTCATGACTCTTGTGACGAAGAATTCAGGCATTTCCAAGCCATAATCCGCAAGGAAACTATTCAGCCGATTACGCAGTTCAGCGGAAAGATCCATCAGACGCTCGTCGATTTCGAGAACGCTGATATTCGCAGCTTTGATCGCCTGAGCCAGATAACTCTTGACCTGGGTCATGATCATTCCGCGAAAATATCCCTTGCCGTCTCCCATCCCGATGAGCTGCTCCTGTTTCAATACGCCGCCCGTCCCGACGAGTTTGGCAAGCAGCTTTCGGGAGTTGATCACACGGATATTGAATTCCCCGCAGGCACCGAGTTCCACATGCATTCCGGAGCTTGGATCAAACATCCTGACCTTGGAATCCGTGCCCCATTTGATCCCCATGACCGTAGCAAGGTTGATATAGTAAACTTCGGAATGGAAGGTTCCTTCAGTGTCAGTCGGCAGCTTGTAGATCTTTTCAAGCATGGGCAGCTGCTGTGTTTCCAGCGTATAGCGTCCCGGACCGAAAAGATCCAGTGCCTGACCGTCCCGGTAAAAGACAGCCTCCTGACTTTCATGGACGATGAGCTGTGAACCGTAGTTGAAATCCTCGATCGGGTGTTTCCAGACCAGTGTATCTCCGCTGCCCTCATATTTGATGATGCTGGCGAGCCCGTCTTTTCTGATCTTTTCCTTTGCGACCCTTTCCGCAACATCATTGACATGGTCGCAGACAGGACAGACATAGGTAGGAACTGCTTTGTTTACGGTAAAACGGACCCCGCATTGTTCGCAGGAGATCTCTTCCATCTTTGACTGCTCGGACATCGTGTTGATCGGCTGGCCGCAAACCGGGCATCGGGCATCAGCGCCTTTGCTCTGGTCAAAAATCACCGTATTGCCGCAGTGCTGACAGACACGAGATGACATTTTATCGGTTCTAACATCAATCGTGTACCCACAGGAACACATGATTTTCCTTTTGGCGAAGAAGCCGGTTGAGGCCTCAGTAAATTTTCCGCATCTCGGACATTCGATCACAAACTTACCCATCTTCAACGTCCCCTTTATTTTTCGATTTCCATATTTTCCAGAGCAAACTCAAGACACATCATCAGAACTTCGTTTCGTGTCCTGTTGGATTCTTTGGCAGCTTTATCAAGATCCGCCAGCAGATCCCTGGGAATCCGCATCGATGTCACAATGGTTTCCCCCGTGTATTTCTGTTTTTGAATGACCAGCTTTTTGTCACTCACTGTAATGCTCCTTAGTTTGATCAATTATTTTATAATATTGTATTACAGATGTAATCTTATTTCAAGATATATATGAAATGTTTGATTATGATGCAAAATAAAATATCCTAAGGGAAACAGTCCTTGACAAAAATCAGCAAACCATTTTTCTGTGTCCTAATGATTTTTATCGGTTTATGGATATAGATGATCCTGTTCCTTCTTTGATATTGAAAGATTTTGTAATTGATATTCCTCCGAAGCTTTATCGATGGACGGATTTTAAATCAAGAAAAACGGGAATAAAGATTTTCTTGCAGGGCTATAATGGAAGGCACATAAATTCAAAATAAATTTACGCACTTTTTCATTCTTTTGTCGTAAAAGGGGCCAAATCGGTCCTTTTTTCATGTTTTAAAGTGGCAAACTCGGGCTTTACCACAAAATCGAACATTTGTCAACCGCCAATATTGGCGGTTTTCTTTTTTTAAATTATGGGGTAGACTGTTTGTTATAGCAGACAGTATGCAGCAGGCAGTCGGCAGTCGGCAGAAAGCAGGATGTTGGATGTAGAATGTGCAGGTTATAGGTCACTGGGTACAGGTTATAGAATCAGTGGTCAGCCAGCCGGCAGTATTAGCAAACAGTCGCCAGCAGGCAGCAGTTAGTATAAATAGAATGCGGCGAAGCCGCTTCCTGTTCCACTAACACCTGGCACCTGAAACCTGATACCCAACACCTGCCACCTACACCCTAAAGAAGAGGAGCTAACGATGTCAACCAGATCCGCGATAAAAAACATGATGTACCAGAACGCGCTGAATTCTCTTTACAACGGCGCGGTGATGCCGCATGAACGCGAGATCCTCGCCAGGGCTCCGCTGCCGACCGATATCGTCGATCCCTTCGTCTCACAGGATGTCGACCCGCACCAGATCATGGGCTTCGCCTATAACTCCCTGATTACCTGGATCGACGAGGCAAAGAAAGCCAACTATTTTTCCAAGAAATTTACAGATTTGTCCAAATTAGTGATGAAAGGCGTCATGACCATGGGCCGCGGACTGGTCGCCCTGCACAACCGGGGCGAGGATCTCGCTCAGGCCCCGATGCAGATCGGGGACCTCATCAGCGTTTCCTCCTACCATTTCCGGAAGAGCTATCTCGGCGTCATCCAGACCGCTCAGTCCCATCCGGAGATCAGCGAGCGTCTGCTCATCAATCAGCTCAGCTGGACGAATATGCTGTTCAGGCTGTATAAGACGAAGGACAAGCTTGAGAAAGCGGTCAGTAGTCAGGGGTCAGTGGTCAGATTGAATGCGGAAGCTCTCGGAAACAGCCGCCCGAACTGCGCCGGAGATCAGGGGAATCAGATGATTTCCGATCCTTTCAGCGACGATGATCAGGGGAAACCGATGATTTCCGCTGTTTCCGGCCGTCCGCTGCCCGATGTCGCCGCGATCTTCGAACCCGGCGCTTTTTCCGCGCCCCGCGCACTTTCCGCCCTTGATGGCTCACGCGAATGCGGAAGCAAGAGCAAAAACGCAATTCGGAATTCGAAATCCATCAGTTCTGAAAAATCAAGCAAGGAAGAAACAAACGAAGTATGCGGTGACCCGCAAGCGGGTCACCGGGACGTATGCAGCCTGAACCGCGAGCGGGTCAGCTGTGTACGTCCCGCCAATACCACCACCCCTGCAGAGGAATCACAACCAGAGATCAGTCTCCCCAATACCACCACTCCCGCAAAGGAATCACAAGCGGAAATCAGTTCTCCCGATACCGCCGCTCCCACAGAGGAATCACAACCGGAGATCAGTTCTTCCGAAAACACCACTCCTGCAGAGGAAGCACAAGCGGAGAACAGCTCTCCCGATAACTCCACCACTGAAAGTAAATTACCGGAAGAAGATCGATCCTCAAAATTAACGCCGAACTTTAGCGCTGATAGTCCTCCTCCGTCGGCGGTCCGAAACCCGCTCCGAGAAGTACAGGCTTCGCCTGATTCAGATACAGAGCGGGAGCTTCGCCCACGCTGCCGCTCCGCACGCGGGGATACCGTTCCCGGTCAGGAGCGGCAGCCCGAAAACCCGGAGCCTGATCCCATGCCGGAAGAACATATACACGCAGCAGATCAATTAACCGAAATTTCGGATACGGTTCCTATTCCTGACCCTGTTCCGGAAGAACAAATATACGTAGAAGACCCGCCGCCGGATGATCCGCCGGACCATATGACCGCGGATCCTAATATACCTTTCTATCTGGAGGTCCTGCGGCATGCCTTCGATCGGAGCAGTCCGAATGAAGAGGGAGCCATCACCTTCACCGAAGAAGAGATCATTTACCTCGCCTGCGACCCGGACTTTGCCGCCTTCTATCCCGACCAGGCAGCTCAAATGCGGAAAATCCTCGCACAAATTCAGGAGGACGGTTAGGCGTGCGCGGACGGCCTCTCATCGTCACAGCCGCTGTTCGGCACGCGGAACCGTCAATCGGGGTCACGGCACCCATTCTTCAGAATGCGGAGTTCGGAATACGTAATTCGGGATTCCGCCCCGCTTCACATCTTATCACCGTCAGCTGACCAAAGCCTCCCGGATCTCCTCTTCCTGTCGTTTGAAAATGTGTATTGAATACCCGGACTTCATACACAGGGAATATAAAATATCGAAATCGTGGAAACCGTAAAAAAAGCCTGTTTTCCGATCCATTCACTCGTAAAACAGGCAAAAAAAAGTAGCGGGGATTGGATTCGAACCAATGACCTCCGGGTTATGAGCCCGACGAGCTGCCTCTGCTCTACCCCGCATCGACACTATAATAATAGCATCAATTTCAAAAAAGTCAAGATACTATATTACAGTTTTATGACATACAACAAATATCATACCAGAATACCGTATCCATATTCTAATTTTCAGTCCATAAATCAACACGGACAAGAAACTTCAAACCGTGCTCAAGCGCAAATTTTTCGGCAGCGGTATGGGAGTCAGAAATAATAGTTGTATTTCTGCCATCCAATATGCCGGGGTCAATTTCCTCCACGCCTGCGGGAACAGAAAGCACAATATCTTTTTCCGCATTTGCGAACAAATCTGATGTAACCGTTTTTAATCCATCCGGGATTTGAATCAATTGATTCTCTTCCGCGCTATCACAAACATTACTTGTATTATCAAAATCAACGCTGATATTATCATACATCCGATCGTCCATCCGGCAATAGTCTTCGCTGTAAACAACATATCCCTTTTCGATCAGATAAATCTCTACCTTTGTTTTTTCTTTAGCACAGACAGCAAAACCGGACTGATTATCAAATATATCATCACCGACGTGTACCAGCTTTGGCGGGAAATATAGAGATCTGAGCATGGGAGATCCTTTAAATACATAATTACCGATCCTGCGCAAACTGTCCGGCATATTTACATATTCAAGATTTTCCATATACGAGAAAGCCCAGTCTCCGATATTCTGCAGTGTTTCCGGAAGATTTATAATCCTGACAAATGAGTTATTCTGGAAAGCAGCCGTACTTATCCCGGTAACGGGAAGTTCGTCAATCGTTTCAGGTATATCAACGATCGCTGAATTTCCGAGATAACGGATAATTTGAACACCGGTCAGACTTTTAGAGTAAATGTAATCTTCGGTTTTGTATTGTATATAAGAATACGGATATTTATACCCCTTTAGAATATTCTCGGCCTCTGAACCGGGGAATACAAAAACATGCACACCGGACAGTCCGATAAATGCATTTTTATTGATCGAAGTGACAACTTCAGGAATGCGGATATCTGTCAGGGACGCGCTGTTCACAGCCAGATTGGCAGGAATTGATTTAACCCGGTCAGGGATTTCCAATTCAGTCAGTTTACCGCAGTTTTCAAAGGCATTAGCACCGATGGAAGTAAGCGTAACAGGGAGTTCCAGAGAAGTAATCTGTCCACAGCCTGAAAACGCACCTGCGCCAATCGTTGTCAGCCATGGCGGAATATTCACTGTATGAAGGTTTTCAGCTCCTTTAAAGGCGTTCTGCATGATCCGGCGAACCGTATCAGGAAGTTTTACCGATTCTACTGTCTTGTTATCAGCAAAAACATCGGCTATCGCTATAGTTCCATAAGGGACTTCAACATTTGCATCGTTACCGTTATATTTCACCAGCAGGCCACGTCCGAGAATGACGAATTCATCCGTCTGTCTCTCGAGCCAGGCTGTCCCCCTGAAAACATTCGCGCCCAGGGTTGAAAGACTGCGCTGTACAATTACGCTTGAAAGATTTGTACAGCCATCAAAAGCAGACTCATTAAGTGTACTGATTCGTCTTGTCAGACTAATTTGACGCAATCCGGTACAATCCGCAAAGGCTTCTTTTCCGATACTGGTCAATGCAGCAGGGAACGCAATACTCTCCAGTGATTTGCATCCCTTAAAAGCACCTTCCGGTACCGTTTTGATATTATATGGCAGCCTTACTTCCTTCAAAGAGATGCACCCATTAAAAGCATTTCTTCCAATTACCGATACATTTCCCGGAATTACAATGCTTTCCAGATAAATATCATTCATGAACAGTTCTGCTGCCAGCTGAGTAACAAGGATATTATCAAAATCATTTGGGATCACTACATTTTTCTCTGTTCCTCGATATGCCGTCACTGTCCAGCCTGTATCATTTGAAAGCACATCCCAATCGCCATATAGCTTACGAACCGGTTCATTGTCCTGCGCCGAGGCAGCCTGAGCTGCAAATATCACCAGTAAACAAATTAAAAATAAAAATAATTTTTTCATCCAGCCTCCGCAGTATATTTTTTTATTATACAACGAAAAGCCGCACTTTTTTTTATCGAAAGGCAAAATAAACGATCTTATTTTGTATATTTCATCCTTGCAGGTTTTTTCTCACTCAGTTATCATAGAAACATTGAATAACTGAATTTTGTAAAAGAGAGGAAGGTATGTCATGGAGTTTACAAATATTATTATTCCGATAATTTGTGTTGTTTTACTGTTGGCTATTGCAATATTCTTTAAATCAACCTACCTGACGGCACCGCCAAACAAGGCGCTGATAATTTCCGGTTTCCGGAAATCATCAGGAAAACCGCGGGTTGTTATTGGCGGCAGTACCATTCGAATTCCGTTCCTGGAACGGGTAGATGAAATTGCACTGGACTTGATTCAGGTAGATATCAAGACCAGTTCATCAGTCCCAACTTCGGAATATATCAACATCAATGTGGATGCTGTTGCAAATGTAAAGGTAGCCTCCAATCCGGAGTCAGTTGTCCGGGCTGCAGAAAATTTTTTAAACAAGGACGCGGACCACATCGGTTATGTTGCCCAGCAGGTCATTGAGGGTAACATGCGTGAGATCATCGGCCAGATGAAGCTCAGCGAATTGATCCAGAAACGTGACATCTTCGCCCAGAAGGTACAATCCTCTGTACAAGAAGAAATGGCTCGAATGGGTCTGGAAGTGGTCAACCTGACCATTCAGAACTTCATCGATGACAATTCCGTCATCACGGATCTCGGGATCGAAAATATCAGCCAAATCCGTAAAGATGCCGCGATCTCGAAGGCAAATGCGGAACGTGATGTAGCAATTGCCCAGGCTCAGGCTTCGGATCAGAGCAACAAAGCGAAAGTTGCCGCACAGGTCAGTATTGCCGAACAAAACAAGGATCTTGTCATCAGACAGGCACAGTTCAAGATCGAAGAAGACCAGAAAAGAGCAGCCGCTGACGCCGCTTATAAGATTCAGGAAGAAGCAGAACGCCGATCCATTGAAACCGCAAGCGTGGAAGCAGACATTGCCCGTCGTGAAAAAGAGATCGAACTTCGCGAGAAAGAAGTCCAGCTCAAAGAACGCGAACTGGATGCCAACATCCGAAAGAAAGCTGAAGCTGAGCGCTATGCAGCAGAACAGGCAGCTGAGGCAAAGAAGTACGAGGAAGCACAGGCTGCGGAAGCGAAACGCATTGCCATGGAAGAAGAAGCAAAGGGTATTGAAGCAATAGGCATCGCAGAAGCCCGTGCGCTGGAATTGAAAGCGGCAGCGATGGCTAAATTGAACGAGGCAGGGAAACTCGAAATGATTCTCTCAGCCCTGCCGGATATCGTCAAAGCTGCAAGCGATCCGCTCAATAAGGTCGGTTCCATCACGATGTACGGCGACGGTAACAGCACCCGTCTCGTCAAGGACGTCATGACTACCGTCAATCAAATCTCCGAAGGCGTCGGGCTCGATATTCAGGGATTGGTAAACAAAGCAATGCCGAAAAATGAATAAATTTTCACATGGCAGGCAAAAGTTTTAAACAGAAGGGGCATATCACAAAATAAAACCCCAATAATTATCGAAAAAAGGAGGCTGTCCCAAAATTAGGGGCAGCCTTCTGGTTTGATTGACAAATGAGAATATATATGGGATAATTAATCTTAAAGAAAAGTAAGGAAATAAACCATATAGAAACTTATAAAAAAACAAATAAAAAGGATTGGAAAAAGGAAAAGGCAGCCCGTTGCCGCAGGCTGCCAGATAAAATATGACGTCCCTACAAAATATTCTACATGGGAATTATAACACCGAAAAAAAATCACATTAAAATTTTACAACTAATGTATCATTGATTATTTTAATGGATCCATCTGCCGGATAATGAGACATCTCCTGAACTTCAGGTAAATCTTTAAAATATGACTGGTCAATTTCATGTGCACTATAACCGCACCAAAATTTCAAATATACTCGCCAAGGACCATTCAACGCATTTTTCAATTCATTGTACGGATAAAACAAAATATCATCAAATTCATAAATAGGTTCTATTGAATTATCATTACGATAAATTCTCGGCTCCCCTATATATGATACATATTTATATGAATCATATCCTTCCATACTTTGCATACGGGTAATTAATGTCGAAAAATAACGGGTTGCTTCTGATTGCAGTAACTCAATCCTCACATAACAAATATTATCAAATCTGCAATACATAAAAAGGAATAAACTCAAAGCAGCAAAACAAAAGATCTGCTCCATCCTCGCAATCCGGAGAATATTATCATTCAGGTTATATTCAATAATCCAGACAAGAATAACAAAAAACATTACTTTACTGTAAAGCATGAGCATATAAAAAAAGGACTGATCAACCATTACCAATAAAAAATTTACAGATAACGGAATGAGAAGCATTGAACACATCAACATCACAAAATCAGCAGCAACTTTTCTTCGGGAATATAAAAGCTTTCCATAGAAAAAGGCAAATAAGAATAAACATACATAGTACAGATAATATGTATTGCCGGGAAGTATCGAAAAATTTACATTTTTGGAAGGAAAGAAAAAATCTTTATAGGCAACATATACTCTTGACAAATAAACTGATAAAGGTGTTTTACCCATCTGATCCACACCTTTGTAATTTATCAATTTCACTCCATAAAAATCGTTGTATGTAAACGTTATAACAAAATAAAGAGAAATAAACATCAAACAACTGAAAATCATAATACAAATTTTTCGATACAGTTCAATTCTTTCCCTGTTTTCTTTTATACCTGTAATCATTTTTATTGTTGTAAATAGAAAAGTCGAAAGCATGACAGGGATAAAGCCCTGATATATCGCAGTTGAAAGTATCATCAGGATAATTCCCACTGCTATAGAATACCATTTATTATATTTTAGTATGAAATATGGGCCCAACACTGAAAGGAAAAGAGCAATGGAATAGAAATGAGATAAATACATATCACCGAACAAATGCACAATACTCGGTACAGAAACAAAAAAACCACTAAGCAGAATACATGAAACTATTGATTTTATTTCCAATAGATTGACCAAAAGACATAAGGTTATACCAATAAACAGAAGACAGACAGAACCATTGATTATCGGCAAGGAAAAGCTTCCTGTACCAAAAATCAACTTTTCTACTTTTATCAGGTAATATTCCATCCAACGGCCATATTCAAGTGGATAGTCGTAATTAAAAAAATAATTGAGATCATCATTCATGGAATATTTATTAAAAAGTCCCATTCCATGAGCAAAAACCCCAAAAAGCAGCGATCCTAAAATAGTATATTTATATTTTTTATCAATTGACTCCCACTTATATGATATATAGTTCATCTTATCTCCTATTTATTTTTCAAAAACAACATTGTTTAGTTATTTGTTCTTTCTCGAATATATTTAGGACTGTACATAGATTGTCATTGTAAACATTCTTTATTGTAAGTTACAGAACTCTTTTCCAGTCAGAAGGTCAAAATCCATTTTTAGATTCATAACCTAACTTTATTATACAATCACTTATTCTTTTTATTCTTTTTAATGATTTTACTAATTTTTTTCATTCTACCAGAGTTATTTTTTGCCAAATTTAGAATATAGATCCGCCAACATTACGTTGTGTATTTATTATTGGCAGACGCACTGACTCAGAAAAACCGTTGATATTATTAATATTTTTATTTAGTAATGATACAATGTTTTTAATAGATGTCTTTTGTGCTCTTTCAAATGGAATAAATGAGTTTTTTTTATCTATTGATCCGTTTTTATACAATCGTCAAAGCTCGTTCTTCATACGACTTCTGACTCGTAAAATTTTCTTCTAACTTATAGATAAATTCATTACTCGCTATAGCGGAGACCGACAAATGATTCTTGTGAGCAAATGTTTATTGGGCATTCCATGCCGAATGGGGATGCCAACGCCGCGCGAACCAAGTGAGATCCAGCCTGACGGCAAAGTGATCAACCGGCTTGGTGAAGATGTAACTGAACAGTATCGGAAAGGAGCAATGGAAGCACTTCGCATCTGTCGCGAAACAGGATGCACATCTGCCATTTTGAAATCAAAAAGCCCTTCCTGCGGTTCAGGTATCATCCATAACGGGAAATTTGATGGCGGATTAGTTGAAGGGAACGGGATTTTCACAGATATCCTGCTTGTAGAAGGAATACCCGTGATGAGCGAGTTGGATTATATCAGGAATCTGACTGATGGGGACAATTTTTAGAATACAGAATACAGGTTATAGATGACAGGATGCAGACAGCAAAATCGTCGAACACATGCAATAAAAACATGAGATAAAATCCGCTGTCCTCATCCTCTTTTTCCCGGTTCACATCTATCCGTTAATGACCAGGTTTTCGAAAGCTTCCTGTCTCACCCATATGGAAACTCGCTTCGGTTCACAGGTGAAATCGGCCCATCCATCTTCATCAACAGCCGCTGTATCAGCACAGTTGCCAAGCACATCGGAAAAAACCTCACCTGCATATTTTTTTCCCATAAACATATGGATGGATCCGCCTTCGCCGTTGGACAAAACAGCTGCCAGCCCGGATCCGGAATGCTCTTCATCGCCTCTTCGAACCCATCCAATCAGGTTTTGATCTTCGAAATAATCTTCCTGTTCGCCATAAGCATAAAAATGACGCATCTTCATCATCTTTCCCAGATTCAGAACAGCAGGGCGATCCTTCACCGGATTTCCATAGTAATCTGAGTAAAATACACATGGCAGACCTTCCTGACGCAGCATGATAATCGCATAACAGTGATCCTTGAACCAGTCATCCACAAACGATTGAAGACTCTGACCATATTGTGTATCGTGGTTATCCACAAAAGTCACCGCATTCTGCGGACGTTCCTTCATCAATGTATTTTCAAAAATAGAGCGCAGATCATAACTATCTCCAGCCTGTGAAGCTGAGAAGAAATTATAATGAAGCGCAACGTCAAACAGGGAATCATTGCTCCAATATTCACCAACAGCAGGCAGTTCCATACCGGTTTGTTTGCGGATATAATCCAACAGATCACGATAAAAAGCAGCACTGATATGCTTTACCGCATCCAGACGGAATCCATCAATACCTGTAGTTTTTATATACCAGCGCAGCCATTTTTTCGTTTCACGGACAACAGCTGTATTTCCGTAATCCACATCCATACCCATTAGAAAGTCATAATTGCCATTCTCAGGGTCTACATCAGTTTTCCATTGCTTTCCGCTAAAACGGTAAATATGTCCGGTTTCCTTTTTGTTCTCATCCCAATCTGCACCGGTAAACTGATTATGATTCCAGGTGAATGCACTGTATTTGCCTTTTCGTCCCGGAAAAGTAAATCGGGAATAGGCTTTGATCAATTCTTCTTCACCGATTTGTTCATTTCTGTTCGAGGACGATATCCGCAAGCACCTTGATACCCTGATCATGAAAAGCCTTGATGGCTTCGATATATTCATCTTTTGTCCCATATTTTGTCCGGATCGTTCCTTTCTGGTCGAACTCTCCGAGGTCATACATATCATAAACTCCGTATCCAACATCTTCCTGCGAAGTACCTTTATAAGCCGGAGGAAGCCAGACCCGTGTAATGCCATGTGCTGCCATGCTTTCAGCTTTGGCTGCACAGCGTTTCCACCAAAGGCCGTCATTTGCCAGATACCATTCAAAATATTGCATCATCGTTTCGTTATTCATCCCGAAAATTCTCCTTCCTGAATGAATTTTTCAATTTCTACTATAACTACCGTAATATGTCAAATAAAATCAGCTGATTTTCTGCAATTTGTGACAAATTTCTTACACATATCTAACATTTCAGGTGTAAAAAAACTATGAACCGTCGTAAAATCATCCGGTTTTATTCAAAGAATAATATGTTATACTTGAATCATATTTACTTTTTCTACTGCAGGAAGGGGTTTTCATATGAAAAAACAAGCCATTATCATTTTCACCATAATACTTATCTTGTTTTGTACCGGCTGCAGTGCCCGGAAATTCGCATTACTTGAAAAATCCTTCAACGAGGAAAAAGAAGCCTTGACTTCCCAAATCACAGAATCAAATGATCAAATTCAAAAACTCACAGGAGAAAATGAATCCATCCAAAAAAATTTGGAAGAAAAAGTTTCAGAATTAACCAAAGCGAATGAAAAGATCACAGAATTATCTGATAATCTTTCTGAAACAAAAACCCAGCTCGATGAAAAAACAACAGCTCTTGAGGATGAGCTGAGAACCAACACAACGCTGACTGAAGAGAAAAATTCAATCACAAAAAAACTTGCGGAAAGCACTTCTCTTATCAATGAACAAACTGACGAATTAAATAATTTACAAGCTGCCATCAAGGGAAAAGATTACGAGCTGAAAAACGCTTCCGGTGTAATAACTTCTATCAATCTCGAAAATGACAGTCTCCAATCAGAATTAAAAAATACACAGGATAATATCACGAGTCTTATAGATAAGCAGGCTGATTTAGAGACAAAGATTAACGGGAAAGAAACTGAAATCGTTGAAATGAACAATTTATTGGAAACAATGACAGAAGAAAGAGACACTTTATCACAGGAAAATAAAGAGAACAAAATCATAATAACCTCATTACAAAAAAATGTCACATCCCTGACTGGCGAAAAGGATGAACTACAGGCAAAACTCACCGATACAAACAATGCTGTCACTTCGCTCACTATCGAAAAGGATGAACTGCAAAATAAACTCACGGAAGCAAACAATGCTGTCACTTCGCTCACTATCGAAAAGGATGAACTGCAGAATAAACTCACCGAAGCAAACAATGCTGTTCCTACACTGACCGGCGAAAAGGATGAACTGCAGGCAAAACTCACCGAAGCAAACGCTTCTGTCACATCCCTGAGATGAACTGCAGGCAAAACTCGCTGAAGCAAACGCTTCTGTCACATCCCTGACCGGTGAAAAAGATGAACTGCAGGCAAAACTCACCGAAGCAAACGCTTCTGTCACATCCCTGACTGGTGAAAAAGATGAACTGCAGGCAAAACTCGCTGAAGCAAACGCTGCTGTCACTTCCCTGACCGGTGAAAAAGATAAACTGCAGGCAAAACTCACCGAAGCAAACGCTGCTGTCACGTTCCTCAGCGGCGAGAAAGATGAACTACAGGCACAACTCGCTGAATCAAACGCTTCTGTCACATCCCTGACCGGTGAAAAAGATGAACTGCAGGCAAAACTCACCGAAGCAGACGCTGTCATCATATCCCTGAGCAATGAGAAGGAAGTATTAGAGAAAAAGCTTTCAGACTCTGATACAACAAAAACATCCCTGGCTGATGAAAAAGATGAACAGCTAATTAAACCGGATGAAGACGAGACACTCATTACAATGTCATCAACAGAAGAAGAAATAAATTCAGAAAATAATGACAATGAATCCAGCAACAGCGATCTGACAGACACTGATTTGGAAAATCAGATATTATTAATGGACTCATCGGAACAAGCTGAAAACGATAAATCAGATGAAGATGAACAGATATTACTTACAAATCTTTCAAATTTACAGACAGAACCATTAAATGATGAAACAAAGGAAATCTCAGGAGCTGAACCTGGAAATGAAGAAAGCTCTGAATCTAAGATTCGAAAAATTATTATTGAACCACTGAGTGGAATAGAAATGGTTTACATTCCTACAGGATCCTTCCTTTTCGGTCCTGCAGAAGAGCTAAAAGAAGTTAGCATTGATGGATATTGGATCGGAAAAACTGAAGTCACCAATGCACAATTCCGCAAATGTGTGGAAGCCGGTCTTTGTGAAGAATCCCTGACGATGGATATTATGAACACAGAAACCGCTGATCAGCCGGCAAATTACGTTACTTACAAACAGGCACAGCGGTTCTGCAAATGGATTGGAGGAAAACTTCCTACAGAACTTCAATGGGAAAAGGCAGCACGCGGTATCAGCGGGAACATATATCCATGGGGAAATGAATTTCCGGAAGAATCAACAATCTACGCCAATGTACCGGGAGAAACAAGTGATTTGCTTTCAGTAGGGTCTTTCCCAGATGGTGAAAGTCCTTTCGGTGTATTGGACATGGCAGGAAATGTATGGGAATGGACGTCAACGCTGTATGAACCGGAAACAGACGGAAGTAAATCAGACTCATCCGCAGCGGAATATGTCATTCGCGGTGGTTCCGCATCCCCATTAGAAGCAGAGGAGACTATGTTCATGCTGCGTACTGATTATCGCGGGCATGCTTCAAAACCGAATTATTTTCTCGGTTTCCGCTGCATTATACCGGATAGCGGATTATAATCCGGTACATGGTATTCAGTTCGTTTCCTTTTTTATGGATTTTTCTTCCAATCACTCTGATTGGTGCACTAATTACACGAAAAAAAGGCAGCAATCTGTTTCTGCTCATCATGAGCCTGGTTTTTTACGCATGGGGTGAACCGAAATTCATCGTCCTGCTGCTCTTTTCAATTACAATGAATTATGCTGGAGGACTGCTTATCAATATGGTAAGCGGTAAATTTCTGCGTAATCTGTTGCTAATTGCAGTCATCTCAATGAATCTGCTTTTACTGGCATATTTTAAATATTTCAATTTCTTCGCCGAAACACTTAACGATCTTTTAAATTTTGAAGCAATCCCGCTGCAAAAAATTGCATTACCAATCGGTATTTCCTTTTACACTTTCCAATCAATTTCATATATAACAGATCTCTGGAGAGGGACGATCGAAGTCCAGCGTTCCTGGATAAATTTAGCACTTTATATTTCTTTTTTTCCTCAGCTGGTCGCAGGTCCGATCGTAAAATATAAAGATATTGCAGCATCACTTCACCATCGGGAGATGCACTTTAGTGAAACGGTCATCGGATTGAAACGTTTTTGCTTTGGGTTGGCAAAAAAGGTTCTGATTGCCAATACACTCGGGTATACGGTTGATGAGATTCTCCGACATCCAATCAGTGAACTTTCTTCATTGCTGTGTTGGACCGCAGCTGTTTTTTATACGCTTCAAATCTATTTTGACTTTTCCGGTTATTCTGATATGGCTATCGGTTTAGCAAAAGTCCTTGGTTTTCATTTTCGGGAGAACTTCAACCTCCCATATACTTCTTCTTCTATCCGTGAATTCTGGCGGCGCTGGCATATTTCTCTTTCCACCTGGTTCCGCGATTACCTTTATATCCCGCTCGGAGGAAATCGTAAAGGAACTTTACGAACAATAATCAACCTATGCATCGTCTTTTTCGCAACCGGATTATGGCACGGTGCGCAATGGACTTTTGTCTTATGGGGCCTTTACCACGGAATCTTCCTGATCATAGAACGGCTGCTGCCATCCGATAGGATACCCACCCGATTTGGTATGCTGCTCAAACATATCTATACGCTGTTTATCGTATGTATTGGCTGGGTATTGTTCCGAGCCGATGATCTTTCATCTGCCCTTACTCAGTTACGTCAAATGTTTTTCCCTACAGGAAACGGTTATTGGAACTTTTGGGAAATCGTAGATCCGGTCACAATATGCATCTTTGTAATAGGGCTGATTCTTTCTTTGGGCAATTACAAAGAGAGATTTACTTTGCTCACTACAACTAAAATGCGGGAAGTTGTCAGCGGTGCTGCAGCTATCCTTTGCCTGTTCTTTTCTATTGTGATGCTTGCAAACGCAGCGCATAATCCTTTTATTTATTTCAGGTTTTAGGACCAGCTATGAAAAATCACGGCATCATCTTTCTAATCTGTTTCATTATCCTTGTTTTTGTCCCGGTTCCAGTTTTTTTTCTATTCCGCGAACAGATCGGATATAAAAACACAGAAAATAAAGCACAAAGTGAATTTCCGGAGCTGACCGCAGAAAACTATTCAACCTGGACCAAACGCTTCGAGGAGTGGTTTCTGGATGTACTGCCATTCAAAACACAATTCATTGAGCTTTATCGCGGTTTTCAGCTGCATAGCGAACAGGATTTCGTACAATCAGACGTGATTCGGGGTATAGATAATCATCTTTTCTACCGCAAAACAATTGAGAATTATAAGGGAATCGATAGATTTACAGATAATGAGTTGGAAAAAATCCGGCATAATCTGGAAGAACTGTTCGATCCGCTGAGCAGGCACGGAGCGGAGTGCCTTCTTTATATAGCACCGGATAAGGAACAGGTTTATCCTTCATTAATGCCGGCAAGAATACAAAGAATATCCGAAGAAAGCAAAGGGGATCAGGTCGTCAGTTACCTTACAGATAAAGTCAGTTTTCCGGTGCTTTATCCAAAGCGTCATCTGACAGAACTCAGTCTGACAGATCCGGTCTATTACACAACAGACACACACTGGAATAATCTGGGCGGATGGATCGCCGCTGCACAGGTCCGGACAGCCTTTACCGGTGCACCGCTGCCAAAGAACATGCCGCAATTCCATTATTACAAAAGCGAAGGAAAGGATCTCGCAGGTATGCTGGGACTCTCCGAACAAATTCCCGAACAGAACGGAGTTGCAATCGATTACAATGACGGTATCAGCGTTTGGAAACCTGAAACAGTCGATCACGGAAAACTTCAGCGCTTCATGTCTGATGCTCCGGTACAAAAAAAGATGCTGCTCATCGGAGATTCGTTTTCAGAATATTTCATGCAGTCTGCCATCCACGACATCACGGAGATTCACTTCGTGACTTACGGAGAATTGTATCGAATCAACCTCGACGAAGAAGATCCCGATTACGTCGTTGTAATGCTTGTTGAAAGAAATCTTCCTTTCCTTGTTCACGGTTTTTACTAAAACAATTCTTATCTTAAGATTGGATTTTTACAGCTGATATTGAACCATCTCAGTTTTGTGTTATACTCATATTATCATATATCACGAAAGGAAAGACTATGGAACAGCAAACAAGAAGACTTGTAACAAGAAGCGATTTTGATGGACTTGCCTGCGCCATGATGCTCAAAGAGAAGGGACTCATAGACGAAATCAAATTTGTCCATCCCAAAGATGTCCAGGATGGCAAGATTGAGCTGAGTAAAAACGATATTACCACAAATCTGCCATATGATCCGCGTGTATCCATTGCTTTTGATCATCACGAATCTGAAGAAGAACGACTTAAGGCTATCGAAACAGGTGGAAAACTCATCATTGATCCGAAAGCCCGCAGCGCAGCCCGCGTCGTATATGACTATTACGGTGGAAAAGAAGCTTTTCCGCGTATCTCCGATGATCTCATGGCTGCAGTAGATAAAGGCGACAGTGCAGACTTTAGCATGGATGAAATCCTCAATCCTACCGGTTGGGTACTGCTTCATTATCTGATGGATGCCCGGACCGGCCTCGGCCGCTTCCATGACTTCCGCATCTCAAACTATGCTCTGATGATGGAACTCATCGACTACTGTCTGGAACATGACATTGACGAAATTCTTGAACTGCCCGATGTAAAAGAACGCGTTGATCTCTATTTCGAACAGGCTGACCTTTTCAAGAAACAGCTGCTGCGCCTTGCAAAAGTATATGATAAAGTCGTCGTCCTGGACCTCCGCAATGAAGAAGTGATCCATGCCGGAAACCGTTTCATGATCTATGCACTCTTCCCTGAAGCACAAATTTCCATACATGTCGCCTGGGGCTTCAAAAAACAGAACACGGCTGTCATGATCGGAAAGTCAATCGTTAACAAAGGTTCCAACGCTGATATTGGCGCGCTTTGTCTGAAGTATGGCGGAGGCGGCCATCGTAATGCCGGTACCTGCCAACTCGAAAATGATACTGTAGACCAACAGCTCCCTGATATTATTGAGGAATTGAATAGAAGTTAGCTGTCGAAATTTGACAGTCTGAATTAAATTTCTTTTCACCCTATATTTAACGAAAAACAGGAAACGCGGATGTTTCCTGTTTTTTTTTAGGTAAGGTTGCCGGCAAATTTGCTAAAGATTTTACTTATTTACCTGGAATTTTGTACATCCGGTTTCGAAAAAGTCACAAATCTGACGGGCAGCTGCGAAACCGGCATTAGCATTTGCCTCAGCGGTCTGGGCACCGGCTTTCTTCGGTGTAAAGAAGAAGCGGCCCGGGAATTTTTCAGCTATTTCAGCCTTATTCTTCGGAGCGACATCTGCAAGATATACAAAATCATCTCGTTTTTCAAACATTTCCATTATTCCGTCTTCATCCACCACCTCAGCACGGGCAGCGTTGATAAGGCAGCCGTTTTTCGGCAGGTTGGAGAGAAGATCATAATTGATAGACTTGATCAGGTTCGGCAGAGCCGGGAAATGCAGAGAAACATAGTCACAAGTTTTATACAGTTCCGGAATGTCAGTGATTCGTTTCACACCGGCATCTTCAAATACAGAATCCGGTACCTGCGGGATGTCAAAAGCATAAACATCCATACCAAAGCCTTTGGCTATCGGAGCCACACAGCGGGCTACTGCACCAAAACCATGGAGACCGATCTTCTTGCCGCGCAGTTCCTTACCGGTGGAACCGTCAAAGAAATTGCGTGCTTTATAGACCATCATCCCCATCACAAGTTCTGCGACTGCATTCGCATTCTGCCCCGGTGTATTTTCCACAACGATTCCTCGGGCAGTCGCTGCCTCGAGATCAACATTATCATAACCGGCACCGGCCCGAACGACCAGCTTCAATTTTGGCGCATGTGCCATCACATCCGCAGTAATCTTGTCGGATCGGATAATCAATGCTTCCGCATCCGCGACAGCTTCCAGCAACTGAGCAGAATCTGTGTATTTTTCCAGCTTCGCGACTTCATGACCTTTCGCGGTCAGAATGCTCGTAATTCCTTCAACAGCAGTTTTAGAAAACGGTTTTTCCGTTGCAATCAAAACTTTCGCCATTTTATTCTCCTTCATGATCTGATCACTGACCAACAATCTCTGATCAATTAATGTGCAGCATCCCAATCATGGATCGTTTCTATCAGCGCATCAACGCTTTCCATCGGCAGCGCATTATAACAGGACGCGCGGAAACCACCGACCGAACGATGGCCTTTGACACCGACCAGACCGCGGGCTTTTGCCAACTCAAGGAAGTCCGCTTCCAGATCCGCATATTCTTCCTTCAGGCGGAAGCAGATATTCATACGGCTGCGGTCTTCCGGATCTGCAACAGTAGGATAGAAGGTCTTTGAATTCTCGAGGCAGTCATAAACTTTCGTGGAACGGGCGATAGCACGTTTTTCCATTTCTTTCACACCACCTTCGGCTTCCATCCACTCCATGGTCTTCAAAGCAGTGAAAATCGGCAATACCGGAGGTGTATTATTCATGGAGTTCTTCTTGGCATGGACACGGTAATCCGCCATGGTCGGAACCGGACGGCAGACAGCTTCATTCATGAATTTGTCATTAATGATAACCATCGTCACACCGGCAGGAGCAAAGTTTTTCTGGGCACCGCCAAAAATCATGGCATACTTGGAAACATCCACCGGACGACTGAAGATATCGGATGACATGTCAGCAATCAAAGGAACCGGGCTGTCAATATCCTTGCGGATTTCGGTACCTTCAATTGTATTGTTGCAGCAAATCTCGAAATAATCCGCATCAGTCGGAATGGTGTAATTCTTCGGAATATAGCTGTAATTCTTATCTTTGGAGGAAGCAACAACATCCACTTCACCATAAAGCTTTGCCTCTTTTATACCGCCGAGAGCCCAGGTGCCGGTATCCAGATAAGCGGCTTTGGTTTTCAAAAAGTTATAGGGGATCACATAGAATTGGGTGCTCGCACCACCACCGAGGAAAATCACATGGTAATCATCCGGAATATCCAACAGCCGTTTCGTTGCCGCAACCGCGCCATCCATCACCGCATCAAAATCCTTAGTCCGATGGGAAATCGAAAGAATCGAAAGACCGCCGAAATCCTGAATAGCTTTGATGGTTTCATTGATCGCGTAATCCGGCAAAACTGCCGGACCGGCATTGAAATTGTGTTTCTTCATAACATAACCTCCTGTTTTTGAACAAGCAGAATCCTGCTTACCGTTTATTTTTTATTATTATTTATTTTAGCCGAAACCAAAATAAAAGTATCGTGTCATTTGTCACATGAATGTCATTTGTCAGACAATTATAAGGTTGACTACCAATTTTGACTTGTCTGGTTTTAGCTGTGATAAATTGCTTTATAATTATAAGAATGAATCTAAAAAATGCACTTTATATTGTATCCATCCCAATCGGGAATCCAGATGACATCACACTGCGCGCAATAAAAGTACTGACCGACGTCGACATTCTTGTATGCGAAGAATACCGCAATGGCAGCCGTCTGATGAAACAGCTCGGAATCAAAGAAAAGCAGATCATCACCACCAATGAGCATAACGAAACCCAGCAGATCGACACACTGCTGATAGAATTAGCACAAGGGAAAAGTCTTGCCCTGGTTTCAGACTGTGGTACACCACTCTTCTCCGATCCGGGGCACAGATTAGTTGAGGAAGTCATCTCTGCCGGTTTCCAAATCATTCCGGTTCCCGGAGTCTCTGCCCTTACAACAGCCATCTCCGTTACTCCGCAGAAACTTACCCGCTATGTTTTCGGCGGTTTCATGCCTCGCGCGCCGCAAGATCGTATCAATGAGCTAAAAAAGCTGAAGATGATGCGTCTTCCGATCATCCTGATGGATACGCCATACAGATTGACAAACCTGCTGGAGGACGTTAAGAAAGTTTTCGGCAAAGGTCAGCGTGTAACACTCTGCTGTGATCTGACACTTCCCGGAGAAACTATCATCACTGCCAGCGTTGAAGAAGTACTGAAAAAAAATGGCGGTAAAAAAGCCGAATTCATGCTGGTCATCATGTAAAGTCTGATTTATTATTATTATTATTTTAAAATAAAGACAGGCAATGATGAACTGTTTTTTTACAGCACACCGGTGCCTGTCTGTATTTATGTTTTATTCAATCAGATCAAACTGGTAAACAGGATGTTCGTGATGCTTTGCCTGTCTGGCAAGTTTCACAAAATATTCACCGGTATGTCTTCCGGATGTACCGTCAGTAAAGGTACATTCATCAATAATGAACTTCATCCGTTCCTCATGATCAGTTTCCGGATGTGAGAGATAAAGATCCAGTGTCTCCCGCAATTCATCTATGTTATAAACCACACGTCCTGCTCCGGCATTACGATATCGCTCATGCGTAGGCCATTCTCCAATTTCGGAAAGAGAAAGGCAGAACTTTTCCGGCTTATTCCATCCGCCCGGTGCATCAATACAGACAGCAATGATTGGGCGGTCATGAATTGCTGTCTCTACCACCATCGTGGAATAAACAGTACAAAAAACATCCGACCATGCCATCATTGAATCCTTTTCAGGCATATCTTCTCCCGAGTAAAAACCCAAATCACCACCCAGTGCTACCGGTTCAATCAGATGTACATGCGGTTTATCCCTGATCAGTTCCCGAATTCTAATCGCTTCCTCTTCAAATAGGGAATCTTTTATAAAATGATTTGGATGCAGCCGGATAAGCAGCTGAGAAGGTTCACAAAGCTGATCTTCCGAAACCAGTTTTACCAATGCCTCAATATCCTGATAATTCGGTGAGAAAGTGATAAAACTGCAGGCAAAAGAAATCAGCTTACGATCCGGGTCCAGATCATGAAGTTTGAAATAATCCTCCCGGCTCATACGCCAGGTATTACGGAAATAGCCATCGTATGTCGGAATGCCACCGATGTTGACCCGCTCCGGAAGCCAATCCGCGCCATCGACCAATTCCCGTTTCTGTTCACCGGACCAACAGTTCGCCCACTGCATTGGTGCCCCCGGCAGTCGGTAACTGCTTGGATTGTCCCAACCGATAACAGCCAGACAGGTCTCAATTCCTGCTGCAGCTGCTTCACGTAGCAAATAGCGGTCAAGCCGCCATCCGGCAGTACTGGCAATAACCAGATCGGGCTGGTATTTTTCGAACAAATCGCCATAAATCTGCGTCGTATATTTCATCTGACTTTTTACCAATGCTTTACGCGCATCAGCCGATTTGCGAAGCTGCTTCACCTTTGAACGAATCACCGGCATCCGGATAAGCTTTTCCGTCATTGCAGATTCATGCCCGCGCTGCCGAAGATGACAGTCTATCGCAGTGGTATTCACTTTATCAGATCCGCCCATCCATCGCAGAAAATGAAGCCAGTATTGGTCAGTATGGTCAACATCATTGAAATACTTTTTACATTGTTCCAGGCGAAGACCTTCAACATACGACCCCGTCATCTGTCAGAACAACAACCCTTATCCCTGCATCAAGCATGGTTTGTACTACATCTGTCTGTAAAAAATAGACGATCGCCAATCCATGGTCGGCACTGATCATCACGCATCGTTGTTTTTCGTTTTTGTTCATAGTTCCTGTCTTTTCTATTTATTTTTCAATTCCATATTAACATAAGTATCTCAATATAATAATAACATGAATTCTGAAACTGAAAATTTTCGGATCAGAGGAAGGAATGATGTTTAAAAACTTGTTTTCCAAATAACAAACACTTCTTACGAATAATTCTCATAAACATCAATTAATCTGTATCGGTATTTGCAGATTTTACCAAAATACGGTAAGCTATTTTACAAATTAATTAATAATACGTAATCTGTCTCATTTCGCTAAAAGGAGGTAAACATGGAAAACTATCAGCCGGAAAATAATTATTCAAACAAAAGTTTAAAAAAGAGCTCACGAACAGGTATCCTGATTGTTATCATCATACTGATTCTTGCAGCGGCATTTATTATCTTCAAGCCGGTCTATTTGATGAAAGGGCTCGAACAGCAGGAAATGGGTGTCAAGATACGCGCAGGAGAGATCGTTGATATTGTCGGTCCCGGCGGTATTTACAATGACTTTGGACTTTATGTCAAGCTTGAAAATTACAATATTGAAGGCGTGACATTCGACGTTGCCGATGACGAAGTTTTCACCAAGGATATGCAGCCTGTTTATGTTGAGATCCGCGGTCAGGTATTCCGTCCTTCGCTGACATCCATCAAATCTGTGAAATCTGACGGAACCATCAGCTATTTCACTAAGGATGAAATCGCCCGCCATTATGTTAATTATCGTCAAAGTTATGTAGACAATAATGTGCTGAAGGATCAAATGGATGGCTTCTCACGCCAGGCGATGAAGGTCTGTGTCGGGCAAAATGACTTGCGCGGGAACGCTGTTGCGGAAGGCCGAGATACACTGCGAAACTGCATCGAAAATGAACTGGAAAAACTTACGAATGAAATCGGCATGTACGTAAATAATGTAGTTGTGACAGATGTCCAGGCTTCTGAACAGGCAATGCAGGTCATCAATGAAACCAACCAATATCTGCTCGATGCTGAAAAAGCTAAAGCTCAGGCACAAAAGCTCGAGGAAGAAGGGAAAGCCAACGCCGTTCAGAAAGAAGCAGAAATCCGCGTCCAACAGGCTGCACAGCAGGAAACTGCACGTCAGAAAGTCACGCTTGCAGAACTGGAAGAAAAGGAATTGATTGCCCGGAGAGAAGTCTTGAAGGCGGAAAAGGAAAACGCGATCCTTGAACAGGAATTAAATGCGGAAAAGGCAAAAGCCGCAGAACTTGAGGCACAGGCGGATCTGGCGAAAGAACGGCTGATGGCTCAAATCTATGAAGAAAACCCGGGATATTACCAGCTGAAGGTTTCGGAAATGAATGCTTCAGCTATCAAGGGTACGGATAAGTTCATCATTGTTCCGGAAGGTGCCATGCCGCAGCTGGTTCTCGGTAAAGACGTGATTCCCACAGCAAACGTTCTTAATTCCGAACCATAATATCACTTATTTACCTAAAACCCATTCGCTGGTGTCGCGGTATATAAAGGGAAGTCCTTCACAAAGCTGTGTGATCCAATTATCACCGTCCGCTACCCAGCTCGTGATTCCAAAGAAAACCAACACTGATTCGCCGTCATTCACCTGGCGGCGGATCTCATTTAATGCATCCTGATATCCTTCTCTTACCTGATTACTGGAAGGATCGACCGGATCCAGTAATGCATATGCTCCGCGTCCTGTCCACAGACTGACTGCTTCAATCTGGTTGGAATAGATGATCTTTTCTTCCGGTAATTCCCGAATGATCTGCATTGCGGGAGAAGTATTCCAGCCTTCCCATCCCCAGCCATAACCATGTTCCGCCATATCGGAAAGATGAGGTTCCGTATCTTTGGCAAAATTGAAGGTAAAGAAAAGAATCAGAGCTAAAGGCAGCAAAGCCGGAAGATAATCACGACGGTTCAGCAGCCATCCAAAAATAACAGAAGGGATCAGGAAAAAAATCATAAATGCAGGGAAAAGAATTCGTTCCTCAATATTAACCGAAGCATCAAAGAGAGAAATTGTAAGTATAACAGACAGATTATACCCGAGGATAAAAAGCATCCAGGTCCAGATACTGACGATTGGCTCCGGTAATAGTTTTTTTCGTCTGGATGCAGCGATCATAATGACAACACAAAAAATCAAAGCAAAGATCATAAATCCTGCGGTTGCCCAAACCATCCAGCCAACCGGTTCTTCCATTCCGCCATAGCGCGACGGATAGATCCATCGCCAGAGAATCATCACTCCATGCCGCAAATCATCAATTGTAACCCAATGGAAAAGAATCTGACGGTTTGAAGCATTTCCCGTGATCAATGCATTCCGGATCAGCCATGCAGCGATCAATGGAAGCGAACCGCCAAACAACCCAAGTATTGAATGTCTCCGCTTCTCTCGGCAGAAAATAATTACAGCTCCAAATATCGCACATAGAGAGACTATCCCGATATAACGAGCTAAAAAGGCTCCGCCACAGGCTATCCCGCATCCAAACCACCACGGGAATCTGCCGCTGCGATAACCACGCAGCATACAAACAAATGCAAGCAGCGTGCAGAAATAATATACAGGTTCGGACATAGCATAAAACTGATAATAAAGATAAGGTCTCATCATCAGCAGCATTACCGTACCAAGCAACCCTGCCCAGCGATTTCCGCTTGCAAGCCATATCAGACGTATAAGCAGCGCAGTGTTCAACACAAAGAAAAACAAGCTCACCCACCAGACTGCAAGCTGCCAGTCCATGTTGAAAAGGAATGGCAGTGCCAGGCAAATAGAATAGAGAGGGGGAAAATTTGTTATCGGCTTCAGTTCACCTCCGCCGCTCTGACGATAGTATCCGTTCCCTGCGGCAATAGATCTGCCGCCATTGATATAATTCACGGAATCACTGACCAGCCCGACTCCATCCGGTGTACAGCGGATAAAAATATAAGCACTGAAAAGGATCAACAGGATAAATAAGATACTGAAAATAATATTTAAAGCTTTCCGGTTTTCCCGCATAGGGATATCCCGTTCATGACCCATTAATAATTTATTCATAAATAAATTCCTGTCTAATTACACCCGTAAGCTTCATGTTCAGCAAAAGTCCGGGAAAAATTATGATATGGTGTGTTGTCGCAGCGGGCACGAAAATAATAATAATCTGTTTGTTCCGGTTGTGCCACTGCCTCAAATATCGCAGCAGAAGGACTGCAGATCGGTCCCGGAGGGAATCCATCCACCAGATAGGTATTATAAGGTGAAATCACAGCTACATCAGCTGCTGTCAGCGGCATTTTCCACCAGGAATTGCTGTATTTATCAAATCCAATAGCATATTGAGCCGTTGGATCACTTTCGAATTTCATACCCGCCCTGATACGGTTATAAAAAACAGAAGCTATTTTCCCGTACTCCGATTCCGACATAGCCTCCCGGGCAATCATAGAAGCAAGTATCACTGCCTGATGCAGTGACAGTCCATTGGAGCGGAACTTAGTCTCAAAAGGTTCCTGAACTCGTCTCCGGAAGACATTCACAAAATTTCCAAGGAAATCTTCAAGAGAGATACCGCGGCTCATTTCATAAGTTCCGGGGACAAAATAACCTTCCAAAGAAGTCAATCCAGCCGGATGAAGCGCAGCAGGATAATTGTTTGCAAGTTCAAGAAAGTCACTGCCGCTGAAACTAAATTCATAGCTGTCAATCAACTCTGCGATCTCTTCCAAACGCATTCCTGAGAAAAAAACAAAACGTACAAGAGATTTACCAGCCGCTGTGATCAAATCCGTTATCTGCGGGATCGATAAAGAACCGCTGAGTGCATACCGTCCCGGTTTTATCTGTCTGTCTGCGCCGGTATACACCAGATACAGGCGCAGAATTTCAGGATCCGCATCAAGTCCAACGGCAATTTTTTCAATAATTGAATTCACACCTTCACCTGTTTCGATTTCTAAAAGGTAACGGCTTGCCGATGGATTAACTGATTCAGTAAATCGATCCAAAACATCAGAGCATCGCAGAGCAGTACGAATGCGTTGAACCGCTCCTAAATTTTCAGATACCGGTCCAAGTATTTCTTCTGTTCGGCTTATTCTTGTCCGAATAGATAAAAAGGCCGCAAATAGCAAAAGAATAATAATGATCCCGACGATAATTAAAAGCCATTTTCTATTCAAGGGTTTCTCCATCTTTATCAGACAATTCAGTATCTCCGCCCCAGTACCTTTTTTCGTATTGCTCATCCAGATAGTTCTGCAAAATAGTCTGGGCAGCATGTGCATCTAAATGGCCAAGACGTTTTGAACGGCGTACGCCCATTTCCTTAAATCGTTCCCGTGTCGCAATAGTACTGCCATATTCATCATATAGGAATACCTCACCATCAAAATAGCGGCTGACCGCTTCAGCGAGCTTTGCAGAATGCCGGGTTTTCGGGTTCTCTGTTCCATCAGCGTTCAATGGCTGACCAATCAGTATAGAGGATGCACCGCATTCCCGAGCTTTTTCCGCTATTACCTGTGCATCTTTTTCCTGCTGAACATGATGGATCACACAAAGCGCTGAAGCCCCTATGCCCAACGGATCTGATTTTGCTAACCCGATATTCTTTTCTCCGGGATCTACAGCTAAAATTACCTTCATTTTTCCTTCTCCACCTCAACAGCCGGATAAATGATCACTTTAATATTCTGTGCAGTGAGAGGCATTCGTTTTAAAATCGATGGAAAAAGCGTTATTTTGGAAGATTTCACATGATCGAGCGTTTTTAAAATCGAATCTGCCTGTTCCAGGGTTTTTCCCCGCAGCATGATCTGCAAAGCTTCCTCATTTGATTGCGGCTCATAAACGAGATAATCGGCACGAACATCCCATGTCAGCAAACCATTCTTCTCTTTTGGCTCGGAAAGGATTTCATATCCTGTAAAGCTGACAGCCTGAATATTCATACGTGAAGCCTGACCCTCCACAATCATTTCCATATCAGATTTCCGAATCGTTTTATAGGTTACTTCTAACGACTCTCTCACATTCAGCATATCAGCGGCAAATCCCATTTCAGGAGAATAGTTAATGCTTTTTACTGCCGTAACAACCGCATCACCAAGCGGAAGAAGATCATGCCCATCCGGATCATTTTCTAATGCCATATATGCAGCTTCCGGAATTTGTGATTCTATCTGTTTCCGCGCTTTTTCCAAATCATTTTCATTCGGAGATTTATACGTACCGGATGTTCCGCCATGTGTGGGTTGTATTTGTGTAATATTCCAGCACAATGATTCGGGGTATTCCGCGAATAATATCCTTCCTGCGTTCAGATTACCCGATTCTCCGCCATTCACAGCTTCAATTCGGACTGTCTTTTGGGTATCAGGGGGAAGAGAAATATCTTCAAGCGTTATAAAATTAACACCACTCTCAAAATCTTCATCAGTTCCTACCAGTACTCCTGCCGGAGAAGAGACTATACGGCTGCAGCTATTTTGAACAAGTATTTCACCAACCGCAACACCGGGTACTGTCTGAACCACACCGCTGGCAGGTACCTCTGCAGATAAATACAACTCATAAACTCTTTCCTCCGTTGGAATACCGCCGGCTATGGTAGGGATATCTAATCGGTCATCTGTCCAGATCGTCATGTTTATACTTTTCCTTGTGAGATAAGGTGTAATTACGACCCGGGCTTGCGGTAATATTGCGTAACAAACGCCCAATAATACAGCTATCGTCAGGAGAAATGAGCATATACTGATCCCGAATGATGACCGCGTGTGTTGTGTTTTTTCTACGTTCTCCTTCAGAATAATAAGATTCCGCAGTCTTTGATGTTCTTCAGTAATGGGAATACTATTTTCAAAGGATTTCCAATCTTTTTCTTCAGCTTCTTTTATGCTTTCAAAAGCAGAAACTCCCTCCTCCGCTGCAATTTCACGCTTTATTTTATCTCCGGGAATCACAAGCGCAATCTCATAATGGTTCTGCTTAGCCCAACTGCGCATACGGCTAAAATCAAGCGGAGACTCAAGAATTTTCCCCCTGGCAGGCCATAAAAGCAGAAGCCTGTGGCAATCTTCTCCCGAAGCATCCCATTGCTGAAGCCGATCCATCAGACTGTAAAAATTATCATAGTTCTGTAAATGAATAATTTCTGTATCAAAACGGGATCGGGAAAACTCCTCCTCAGCGGAACTTTTTTTTTGCAATGGTGTAGAAAGATCAATAATCGTTCCCATAACTGGATTATATCCCATCCGGACAAAATTCATATATAATTAGTCACATGAGTTCGAATGAATTAATATCAACCAAACCGCCAAAAGAGCGGGCTTTTCTGGTAACTGCAGAAATAAAGAATTCCGAGCAGTTATTAGACACTGAAGACAGCCTTGAAGAGCTGGCTTTGTTAGCAGATACAGCAGGGCTGGAAGTAGTCGGAGAAACATCTCAAAAGCTTGACCATCCAAATGTCGCAACATATGTCGGATCCGGAAAAGTTGAGGAAATTGCAGCACTGGCTGAAGAAACACTTGCAGATGTGATCATCTTCGATGATGAATTGACACCCCGCCATCTGAGGGAACTTTCCAAACGCTTTGGAGATAAAGTCCGGGTATTAGACCGCACTGCGCTGATTCTCGATATTTTTGCCCAGCATGCAAGCACAAAAGAAGGGCGCCTGCAGGTTGAACTGGCTCAAAACGAATATCGTCTTCCCCGACTTTCACATGCATGGGGGCATCTCGGACGGCAGACCGGTGGAGCCTCCGGACGTTCCGGAAGTGTCGGAGGTGTTGGGCTTCGCGGTCCGGGTGAAACTCAGCTCGAAGTAGATAAGAGGGAAATCCGCAAGCGTATAACCATTTTAAAACGGGAAATTGAATCATTGTCTGAACACCGGCGCCGATATCGTGTCCAGCGTAAACGATCCCGGATTCCGGTTATAGCTTTGGTTGGCTACACAAATGCGGGTAAATCAACGCTGTTAAACTGTTTATCAAAATCTGACGTTTATGCGGCAGATCAGCTTTTTGCAACACTTGACCCGACAACAAGAAGAGTGATCCTGCCGGGTGAACGCGTATGTCTATTTACCGATACAGTTGGTTTTATCCAGAAGCTCCCGACAGACCTTATTGCTGCATTTAAATCTACCCTTGAGGAAATTAACGAGGCTGATCTGCTGCTTCATGTAATAGATGTATCTCATTACAATGCCGGAGCGCAATTTGAATCAGTTAAACAGACACTTGCAGAGATTGAAGCTGATAACATTCCGACCATTAATGTATTTAATAAAGCTGATTTACTCGATGGAGATATAGAGGAAACCAGAAAACTTCTTGCTGAAACCGACCCGGATGCCTGCCTTATTTCTGCGAAAACAGGAGAAGGAATTGAAGAATTAAAAATTTCCATCGTAGAAACATTGTTTGAAAAGATGGTTCAGATACGGGTTCAGCTTCCATACACAGAAGGTGCTCTGATTGCGCTTTTCCATGATCAGGGTGTTGTAGAATATATTGAAAGCGGACGAAGCAGTGTTATCATCGAAGGAACGATTCCGACCCGTTATCTGACATCCTATCAGCCTTTTTTCATAGGTAATACATCAGAGTCCGATATCGAATCTGAAATTTAGTTGCTCACCAGATGACGTAATTTGTATTACATAATCTGGTTATATTAGGAAGGATTTTTAAATGAAACAAAAGATTCTCGTTGTAGTCGATATGCAAAATGATTTTGTTGATGGTTCACTGGGAACAAAAGAAGCTGAATCCATTGTTTCTTCAGTTTGCAAAAAAATCAATGAAGCCAGAACAAAAGAAAAAGCAATGGTCTTCGCGACCAAAGATACGCACACAGTGAATTATCTTGAAACAAGGGAAGGGAGATTCTTACCCGTAAAACACTGTATCAAAGGAACAGAAGGCTGGCAGATTAATAACAAAGTTGCGGAGGCACTGGGAGATGCCGCGATTATCGAAAAATATTCCTTTGGCAGTCTTTCACTGCCGGATGTGATTGCAGAGGAATTGCAAATCAGGGGAATTGCACCAAAAGATGCAGAAATTGAACTCATCGGGCTCTGTACAGATATTTGCGTAATTTCTAACGCTTTAATTCTCAAAGCTCGTTTTCCTGAAACCGATATCTGCGCAGATGCTTCATGCTGTGCAGGAGTCACGCCTGAAAAACATCTCGCTGCCTTGGAAACCATGCGTTCCTGTCAGATAGAAATAATATAAATCATTGAAAGAAGATATGTCCATGAATTACATAAACCTTAAAGCCCACAATCCGGCCATGGTAATGGATCTTTATGAATTAACAATGGCAAACGGTTATTTTCATGATTCTGAAGTGAAAAATTCAAAGGTCGCTTTTGACGTTTTTTTTCGCAAAGTTCCCGATAGCGGCGGTTTTGCAATCTTTGCAGGGTTGGAACAAATAATAGACTACATCACTAATCTCCATTTTAATAAAGAAGATGTGGACTATCTCCGAAGTCTGAATTTATACGAAGAGGACTTTTTGGAATATCTTGAAACCTTTCGCTTTCATGGTGATGTTTATGCTTTTGAAGAAGGTTCGATAATATATCCCAATGAGCCTGTTATCACCGTCATTGCAGATATAGTTGAAGCTCAGATTGTCGAAACAGAGATACTTGCACAATTCAACCATCAGAGCCTGATTGCAACAAAAGCACAGCGTGTAGTTCACGCAGCCGATGGCAGGATCGTTTCAGATTTTGGCGCACGGCGTGCTCACAATAATGACGCGGCAGTTTTTGGAGCCCGTGCCTGTGCAATCGGCGGCGTTCACGGAACAGCTACTGTTTTGGCAGGCCAGAAGTTTGGCATTCCTGTCAGCGGTACTATGGCTCACAGCTGGGTAATGCTGTTTGGAGATGAACTTACTGCTTTTCGAAAATTTGCATCGGTATATCCGCATAACTGTATTCTGCTTGTCGATACATATGATGTTATGGGATCAGGTGTGCCAAATGCGATTAAGGTTTTCAAAGAAATGAAAGAAAAAGGGATCCAGTCAAAAAATTACGGAATCCGGCTGGACAGCGGTGACCTCGCTTATCTTTCAAAAAAGGCACGGAAATCACTGGATGCAGCAGGTTTCACTGATGCAAAAATCGTCATATCCAATAGTCTTGATGAATACAGCATCTCGTCTATTCTCAAACAGGGAGGTCCTGTAGACGTATTCGGTGTTGGTGAACGTATGATCACCGCTAAATCCGAACCTGTTTTCGGAGGAGTTTACAAGCTTTGTGCTGTTAACGAAAACGGAGAATGGGAACCAAGGATCAAGATTTCGGATAATGTTGAAAAAACTACTAACCCGGGGCTGAAAGATGTGTACCGTATTTTTGATGAACATGGCAGAGCAGTGGCGGATTTGATTACAAAGAAAGGAGAAAATCCGGATCTTACAAAACCTTATCATTTTATTTCGCCGGAAAGGCCCTGGAAAAAATATAATTACGAGAACTGCACAGCGAAACTTATGCAGAAGCCCATGGTGATCAGCGGAAAACGAACTTTTGTAACTGAAGATGTATCCGTAATCGCAGATCGTGTGAAACACCAGCTTCACAACGAAATATGGCCGGAGGAACAGCGTTTTGAGAACCCACATCTGCACTTTTTGGATATGAGCCCGGCCTACTATGAGATGAAGATGCATATGCTGAGCCATTCCTGAGATTTTTAACAAAAGGAAGAAATAATATGAAAAAATATTCATTCAACGCAGAACTTGCACGGGATAATCTTGTAAAAGGTGTCGCGGAACTGGCAGAGAAACAAAACTTCTCCAAGGTTGTTATTGGCATATCCGGCGGCAAAGACTCCACGGTTTGTGCTGCAATCTGCGCAAGAGCACTTGGAAAAGAAAATGTTTACGGCGTTATGCTGCCGGACGGAGAACAAAAAG
Organism: uncultured Chloroflexota bacterium; assembly: GCA_902774215.1. Classification (GTDB taxonomy): domain Bacteria; phylum Chloroflexota; class Anaerolineae; order Anaerolineales; family Anaerolineaceae; genus Flexilinea. Next base: position 23,366 of record CACYHU010000058.1, on the reverse strand, counting down.
ATATTGCGGATTCCATCGAAGTTTGTAAGGTGCTCGGCATCAATAAAAAGACTGTCAATATCGGAAAAATGCATGAAGCCCTTTTGGAAAATCTTTGCTTCAATGATCCGGCAGACAGCGAATTTAATGTCAGCTTTGATAAAGAAAGTAATGTTAATGTCGGGCCTCGTCTGCGTATGACTACACTGCGCTATATTGCACAATATCTTGGTGCACGCCTTGTAGGCACAGGTAATCTCTCAGAATCTACAGTCGGTTACTGCACAAAGGATGGGGACACTTCCTGCGATTTCGCACTTCTGCTTGATCTGACAAGCATTGAAGTAGTCGAAGTTGGTTTGACTTTGCCGGAACTTCCCAGACACCTGGTAAAGAAAACACCGACAGACGGACTATCCGGCATGAGTGATGAGGAAAAACTTGGGATCACCTACCAGGCGATCCACGATTATATCCGTCTGGGCTCAAGCGGTGATGCGGAAACAGATGCAAAAATCAAGTCCAAAGAAGCATCTTCAGCACATAAAAGAGTCAAACCTCCTGTCATTGATCCCTTTCCGGAGGATTGATGTCCCGAACACTTGCTTTTTTCGGAGCGTTTAACCCGCCGACCCGTGCACATATCGATCTGGCAGAAATCACTCTTCAGGCAACAGAGGCAAGAGATGTACTCTTTGTTCCATCTAAATCAACCTATATCACATTTGATCAGAATAAAAGCTTCGCGTTTTCAGATCAGGACCGGATTGATATGCTCAGGCAGATCGCACAGAATCGATCCTGGATGCGATATACCGATATTGAAATGAGACAAAAAGAACAGCCCAAAACATATAAAACGCTCTGTATGCTGAGAGATCTTGGTGAGGAACCATCGCTGCTGCTTGGTGCGGATAAGCTTCAGGAGCTGGAACATCTATGGAAAAATATTCCTGAAATCGCAGAAGAATTTGGTATTGTCTGTATGGATCGGGGAGAAATTAATTGCGAGGAAGTGATCAGGAACAGCCCGTTTCTGACTTCTCTTCACATGACAGTTATTCATGTTCCTCCTGTTTACAAGGATTTCTCTTCGACACTTGTACGGGATTCACTGACTCAGCTATATTCTTTGCAGCAAACATTACAGTATCTTCTTCCGCCCGAGCTGAAAAATCTGCCGGCAGATTTGCTTCTGAGAAAAACAGATCAAACACTATGAGGGTATAACACAAAACATAACGGGAACATAATAATCACAAATTTCATCCAATATCTTGACGGACATATGGATATCTGATAGAATATTGACCGTTAAGTAATTGAGCCTCCATCGTCTAGGGGACCAGGACGCAACCCTTTCAAGGTTAAAACGAGAGTTCGAATCTCTCTGGAGGTGCTGAATCGTGAAAACGATTTTTACAATATTTCATTATTGAGCCTCCATCGTCTAGGGGACCAGGACGCAACCCTTTCAAGGTTAAAACGAGAGTTCGAATCTCTCTGGAGGTGCTGAATCCGCTGAAAGGCGGATTTTTTGATTATTATCTTCTGATCACTGACAAACATCACCCGTATAATAAATGACTATCACTTTTTCTCACATTTTTTAATTATTTGTGCTATCCTATATCTTGTTTTTTACGGAAGCGGTTGTAATACCGATTACGAGTACGGAGTTTTTGATCAATGCAAAGAGAGCGGATTTCTGATAACGTTTATTGGCTGCAAAGCGAACTCTATGCACAAGTTACTGCGGGTGTTATTGTTGGCCCTCAATGGGCGATTGTAGTTGACACCCTTGCCCTCCCTGAAGAAACCCAACAGATGCGGGAATTTATCGATAATGATCTTAAGGTTCCCGTTCGATATTTGATTGACACGCATTCACATGCTGATCATGCATGGGGGAACTGCTTCTTTCCCGAAGCTACAATAATTGCTCATACAAAATGCGCGCAATACCTTGCAACATCCGGTGCAGCCGCATTGGAAGCCACAAAGCAGGAAAACCCTTCCTTTGCAAACTCTCATATTGTTTTGCCTCATTTGACTTTTAATGATGGAGAGCTCACACTGAAAGTTGGCAAGAAAAACCTGATCATCATGCTCACACCGGGACATACTGATGATGGAATTTCCGTTTTTGTTGAAGAAGACCGGATACTCTTCGCCGGAGATGCTTTCATGCCGATTCCGGCTCTTTCTGAAGGTAATTTTGTCGATACCTTGAACACTTACACAAAAATTGACGCGCTGGGCCTTGAGAATATTATTCAGGGACATGGAGATATCATTCTTCGCGGTGAAATTGAAGAAGCTATGCGCGAAAATATCAATTACCTGAATAAACTGAAGGAAGTCGGGGAAAAAGCACGTATCAAGCGGAATCCCGGTGAATTTCTTTCTACCATTCATGTGGAAGACTGTGGAAAAAGCCGTGTCTATCTTGGTGGACTGGCAGAAAATCTGCATAAAAGAAATCTGATCTGGATCTACAAGCAGGTCATTGCTCAATATGGCATGCCTTCTGAAGATGAATATGAACCGGAACCGGAAGATGACGATTTCGATAATCTCGCTTATCTGGATCCCAATGATTTGAACGGAAGAAATTTCGAAGATGATATCGACGAATATGGAAGCGATGATGACTGGGATGACGGGTATGACTCCGATGAAGATGAGGATGAAGATTAAATCATCTTAGACACAAAAAAACAGGCTGGCTGGCCTGTTTTTTTTATGGTGATTATTCTAATTTTTTATTTTTCGAAATATTCCCGATTGATCAGGACCAATGCAACTTTTCCGTATGATTCTTCAGTCTCGTCACTTGCTGCAATCAAAGCAATCGTACTGTCTCCTGCTGCGGTAAAGGACGCATCAAAATCTTCTGCATATTTTGCCAGTATTTCATTTTCATAGGGTTCGGCATTTTCAAAACCATATTCGTTATACAGTTTTTCAAATGCAGGCAAAACCATATCACCATCATACAAAACAGAAACACATTCAACTTCCCACAGAGCTTCGGTTTCATTATCGAAATAGAAGACGTACCCAAAATATTCATCTTCTGATTCCTTTTCTGCGGTTATAGTCTTTCCATACTTCTCATCCTGCTCAGCAGTGACTTCAATATCATATTCCTTCAGCAGGTCATAAATCTCCTGAGGTTTGGTTGTCCATGAAATCATATCCCCGATCGTTGCGAACGTGAGACTTGCTGCTTCTGTTTCAGTTTCCTGGGCAAAGATTACACCAAAGCTGAGTAAAAAAACAGCCAATACAACAAAAATGATTTTTTTCATAATATCATTATCTCCTTTCAAAAATCATTCAACCTGTCGTATTATACTTTTTTTATGAAATTTGTGTTTGAAAATATGAATATACAGTAAATAACACGGCATCAAACCACAGTTATTCCACAGTTATTCCATTTTCTGGCACCACTTCTCCTATTACACGTGCAAACTGACCCAAACGATCAGCCTTCTGCATAAAGGCATCTATTTTATCCGGATGAATGCCCAGCAGCAGTCCGCCGCTGGTCTGGGGATCAAATAGCATCATCTGATGATTTTCATCGGCACCGGCAGAGAACATTCCCATTTCCATATATTTCTCGTAATTCGGCACGAACGGAATGTCATCATAGGCATAACGCAATCCGAGATCCGTCCCGCGGATCATCTCCCAGCTGTGTCCCATCAGACTGAATCCTGTCACATCTGTACCGGAATGACTGCCAAACTCCACCGCCAGTTCAGAGGCAGTCCTGTTCAATGTTTTCATCCATTTGATCACAGCCTGCAGGTCTTCTTCCTCGGCCAGTCCGACTTTTGAGGCCGTCACCGTCACACCAAAGCCGATAGGCTTGGACAGAACCATTTTATCACCAATGCTGAGATGCCCCTTATAGAGGATCTTATCCGGATGAACCATACCGACTACAGCAAGCCCGTACTTCGGTTCATTATCGCGGATCGTGTGCCCGCCAACGATCGGGCATCCGGCTTCTTTTGCTTTTTCAGCGCCGCCACGAAAAATTTCCGAGATCACATCCTTCGGTAGATCAGCAGGCAAAGCGGTAACATTCAGTGCCATTAAAGGTTTTCCGCCCATGGCAAAAATATCGGATATGCTGTTCGCAGCCGCGACCGCACCGTAATCATAAGGATCATCTACTGGAGGTGGGAAAAAATCCGTTGTAAAAACCAGAGCCTGCTCGTCATTCAATTTCAATACCGCCGCATCATCAGCTTTTTCCAGCCCAATCAGTAATTCCGGATAATCCTCCTGATTAAAAACTGATCCGAAAGGATTGATCACATCCATCAGAACTTCCGCTCTTAATTTTGCAGCACAACCTGCACAAAAGGCCAATTCTGTCAATTTTATGCTCATGCTTTTTCTCCTTGTTGATCCAAAACACAACGAATCACAATTATTATTTTTGTGATAATTATACCAATCACTTGAATTATTTCAAAATACTTATAAAATAAATATTTAATTGATAGAGTAAAAAAAGAAAGGATCCTTTTATGAAAGATAAAATTACTGATTTTTTTAGTTCACGTGTCGGTATTGTTGTCACAGGTGCATTGATCGGCATATTGGGGCCGCTGCTCCAAAAATTTGGCAACCCCAAAAATATGGGGGTTTGTGTTGCATGTTTCGAACGTGACATCGCAGGTGCGCTGGGACTGCACCGTGCACCAGTCGTACAATATATCCGTCCGGAAATTATCGGCTTCGTACTCGGTTCCCTGATAGCAGCGTTGCTTTTTAACGAGTTCAAAGCACGCGGCGGATCCGCTCCGATCGTCCGCTTCATTCTTGGTTTCTTTGCCATGACCGGTGCGCTGGTTTTCCTTGGCTGTCCATGGAGAGCATGGTTCCGTCTCGCCGGCGGAGACCTGAATGGGCTGGTTGGTTTGATCGGCTTGGCAATCGGTATCCTGATTGGTATTTTCTTCCTGAAAAACGGGTATAACCTCGGAAGAAGTCACACCTGCAAAAAAGCTGCCGGATGGGCATTTCCCGGCATTATGATCGCACTTCTTGTTCTGGCAATCATGCAGCCGCGTTTCGGCGCTGATGGAACAGGTCCGATCTTCAACAGCGAATCCGGTCCCGGCTCCATGCACGCTCCTCTCATTATCTCGCTGTGTGCAGGATTGATTATTGGATTTATTGCCCAGAGAACCCGTTTCTGCACAGTCGGTGCGATCCGTGATGTGGTTATGTTCAAGGATACGCATCTCGTCAGTGGTGTTCTTGCACTTGGTGTATTTGCATTTCTGACCAATCTCGTCCTTGGCCAGTTCAACCCCGGATACAGCAACATGCCGATCGCTCACAGCAACCTTCTTTGGAATCTGCTTGGCATGATCCTTTCCGGCCTTGCATATACACTGGCCGGCGGCTGTGCCGGACGTCAGCTTTTCCTCGGTGGTGAAGGTGATATGGATGCAGGCATCTTTGTACTGGGAATGATCACCGGCGCCGCATTCAGCCATAACTTTGGTTTGGCTGGTGCAGCTAACAGTGTCGTCGACGGCGTAACAAAAGTCTGGCAGCCAAACACTCAGACAATGGCAGCCGTTATTCTGGGACTGATCGTTTGCATCATCATTGGTCTCACCAACCGCGATAAAATTGACTGAGGAGGAATAAAATGGCAAATAATACAAAAGCAGCAAAGGCAATCGATGCACGCGGACTTTCCTGCCCTCAACCGGTTTTTTTGACACTGAAAGCCATTGAAGAGGGAAATTTCCCGATTCAGGTCACTGTTGACAATGCAACAGCAAAAGCAAATATCCGCCGCATGGCTCAGGGTAAAAAATTCAACGTTAATATTGAGGAACAAGGCGAAGACATCATCCTTACGATCTCAAAATAAAGCAAAAAAACAGCCTCCCCGTTTTCGGGGAGGTTTTTCTGTTTGACCACAGATAAAGGTATAATAATTCTCGATTTGAATTCCTTCTCCCGGGAATTCATACAGGCAAACCTTATGATACCGGATATGATTTACTTAGATAATGCAGCTACAACATGGCCTAAACCGGAAAGTGTTTCAGAAGCCATAAGCAATGCAATAAATCGCTGCGGCGGAAACCCGGGACGCGGAGGACATCGGCTGGCTTTGGCAGCAGGTGAACTGCTCTATGAGGTACGTGAACGGACCGCATCTTTTTTCGGATGCAAAGATCCATTTCACGTAAGCTACACTCAAAACATTACAATGGCGATCAACCTGATTCTGCGGGGTTTACTTCATCCGGGGGACCATGTTCTCATAAGCCCCATGGAACACAATGCCGTTATGAGACCGCTGAAAGCAATGGGTATCAGCTGTGACATTTTGCCGGGTGGAACTGATGGAAAAATCAATCCAGCCGAAATAGCAAACAAGATTCAAAGCAGCACCAGGCTCATCGTTATATGTCATGAATCCAATGTGAACGGTATCGTACAGCCGTTGCGTGAGATCGGGCGGATCGCACATAAAAATAATCTTCTTCTTTTGGCAGACTGCGCACAATCTGCCGGACATTTTCCGCTGAATATAGAAAAAGACAATATTGACTTTCTCTGCTTCACCGGTCACAAAGGATTATACGGGCCAACAGGAACCGGTGGAGTTATTTTCAGTTCCCGTGTAGATACAGATCAGGTCATGCCTCTGATCCGGGGCGGAACCGGGAGCCTTTCAGAAAGCTATGATCAGCCCGACTTTCTTCCCGACCGTTTTGAAAGCGGGACCCAAAACATCTGCGGCCTTGCCGGGCTGAATGCGGGATTACAATGGATAGAAGAAAAGGGCATCGAAAACCTGTCGCGGCATGGAAGCGAACTGATTGGAAATCTCCGCAGCGGTCTGCAGGAGCATCCTGGCATCCATTTATATTCCGGAGAAGGCCAGGTACTTTCCATCACCATTGATGGCCTTGACAACGGGACCGCAGCTTCGGAGTTGGAAGAGCGCTGGGGTATCATGACCCGCATCGGGCTGCACTGTGCACCTCTTGCGCACCGTACACTCGGCACATTTCCCGATGGAACGATCCGTTTCGCCGTTTCTCCGTTCACAACTGAAGAAGATATCCGGATATGCATCACAGCATGCAAAACACTTGCAGAGGAATCATGGGCAAAGAATTGATCATGCTGGTTCACACCTCCGGGCACGCTTTCAGTATCGAAAAAGCGCTGAAGAAACGGGACATCAGCTGCCGGCTTACACCGATACCGAGGAAGGTAAGCTCTGATTGTGGGATCTGTGTGCGTTTTGACCCAAATGATCGTCAAAAGGTTGAAACATTCATCCAGACACTTCCTTTTGATATTCAGGGAATCATATCCGACGATGAAACCTGAACGAATTCAATTAAGTGACATTCCAGGCTTACTACCGGAACATCCTGTCATTTCCATAGCTGGAGCAGGCGGAAAAACCACATTGATGTTCAGCCTTGCAAAAATTATTCCTGGTTCTGTTATTACAACGACAACCACGAAAGTAGGCGAGAATCAGATAAGAGCAGCGGATCAGATTTTCGCTCTCAACGGCTTCCCGCCTGAAAAAACGGATAAGGTCATCTGGGTTTCCCCAACATTGAAGCCGCAAAACAAAAAAATCATAGGCTGTGGTTTCGAAGAATTCACTCATCTTTCGAAAATATGCCTGGATAAAAATTGGTCTTTGATAGCAGAAACTGACGGTGCAGCAAATCGCCACATCAAAGCTCCTTCAGCACACGAACCGGTTATTCCGCAGGAATGCAATGTGTGCTTTTATCTGGCAGGGCTGGATGTGATAAACCAACCGCTGAACACAGAATATGTACACCGGCCTGAGGTTTTCTCCAGAATAACAGGCCTTGAACCAAATAACACGATCACATCAGAAACTATTGCGAAGCTTCTGGATGATCCACAAGGCGGGCTGAAAAATATACCTGCAAATGCACTTCGCATTGCTTATCTCACACACGCGGACACAAAAGAACGAATTACCGTTGGAAAAGCCATATCAGAGCTTTTGCAGCATTACGACTTTATATGTATCCATTAACAAGGAGTTGAAATGAAACGGGAACAACTGATCGCCATCAAAGGTGCCGGAGATCTTGCATCCGGCATTGCGCTGCGTTTATGGCGCAGCGGTTATCGGATCATCATGTCAGAACTTCCGGTACCGCTGTGTATACGCAGAACCATAGCTTTTTCCAGCGCCGTTTTTGACGGCAGCGCAAAGGTTGAAAACGCGGAAGGCATCCTTGTCCAGGACATAAATAACATCAACGATGTCTGGGGGGAGAATAAACTTCCCATAATTGTTGATGAAAACGCCGAAAGGATCCTTTCACTGAAACCGGATGTACTTATAGACGCACGGATCATCAAATCATGGCGTGACGATACCCATCTGGACGACGCATCGCTGGTGATTGGATTAGGACCCGGTTTCACAGCGGGAGAAAATGCCCATTGTGTTATCGAAACGAACCGGGGTCATAACATGGGACGCGTTTTCTGGAGCGGAGCTGCTGAACCGGATACAGGCATACCCGGCACTATCAAAGGAGAAGGGCTAAGGCGCGTAATCAAAGCACCCTGCGGCGGGATCTTCAAACCATTAGTCGAAATCGGTGATGAAGTGGAAGAAGGGGAACTTATCGCCCGCATTGATGAGACGGAAATCCGTGCGCAGCTTTCCGGAATTGTGAGAGGGATCATATATCCAGGAATCACGGTATGGGAAAAACTGAAAATCATGGATATTGACCCCCGCGGAAACCGGAATCACTGTTTTACTGTTTCAGATAAAGCTACAGCACTTGGAGGCGGAGTATTGGAAGCCATCCTGACAAAATTCTGACAACTGAATAAAAAATACTCACTGACAAGGCTGTTAAATTCCGGTTTTGTGATATTATCATATAATACACTGGGAAATTCAGGAGATTTTTACATGAAACTGCTTTTAGCCGAAGACGAAAAAGCTCTTTCTGAAGCTGTTGTTGACATTCTGTCCTACCATAAATATATCGTAGATGCTGTATATAACGGCGAAGACGCCTATGACTTCGCCATGTACGGAAACTACGATGGCATCATTCTGGACATTATGATGCCGAAACGGGATGGGCTTGAGGTCCTCACCGAACTTCGGAAAAACGGTTATAAAAAACCTGTCATGCTTTTGACTGCCAAAAGCCAGATCGAAGACCGCATCAAAGGGCTGGATTCCGGAGCAGATGACTATCTGGCAAAACCGTTTGACATGGGAGAATTGCTTGCACGTATCCGGGCGATGCTTCGCAGAGGAGAGGAATTTCATACAAACCAGATTCATTTCGGTGATCTGACCCTCAACGTTGAGGATGGGATAATCTCGTGCGGCGGAAGATCCATCGTTCTGCCAAAACAGGAATACCGTCTTATGGAGCAGCTGATGCTTAACAGCAGCTGCTTTATGACATCAGAGGATCTGCTGGAAAAGGCCTGGGGGTATAACGCGGATACCGATATAAACAGTGTCTGGCTTTATATCTCCTATCTTCGGAAACGGCTTGCGAGTCTTGAATCAAAAGTGGAAATCATAACCCGAAGAAATTTTGGCTACAAGCTGGAAAAAGGATCATGATAAAAACGCTCAGAAAAAAGTTTATCTTCTTCGCGATGGCATCTGTTACCGTACTGCTTGTCACGCTTTTGTTATCGATTTATGGTTTCACCTGGATCTTGTTTGACAGGCAGGAAAATAAAGTTTTGGAAATGCTTGTCAATTCGAACGGGGTTTTTTTAAAACCAAATCAGAAAGACTTACCACAGTATCACCTTCCTCCCGAACTGGATATAATGCGTTCAATACATTTTTTCACGGTCACAGCAGACAGAGACGGACAAATTATTTCATGTGATCTTAATCAGATACGTTTCGTAACGGATGCGGAAGCACGTGAAATAGCAAAAAAAGTTTTAGAAAAATCATCAAGCTCCGGCAGAATTGATTGCTACAAATACAGGGTAAAAAAAACAGATGAAAATCAAATAATTTACTTTCTTGATTTGACAAGAGAGCAACTTACCTTAAGGACTGTTGTCCTCACATCAAGCATACTTGCTGTCATCAGCTGGGCTGCCGCGTTTGTTTTTTCGTTTTTCTTTTCAGCAAATTTCGTACATCCGATTATGTCCGGGTTGGAAAAGCAGAAACAATTCATTACAAACGCGGGACATGAGATTAAAACGCCGCTGGCTGTTATCCAATCAAATAATGACGCCATGATGCTGATACATGGCGAGAACAAATATAACCGGAATATCAAGGCTCAGGTCAACCGGTTGGGAGAGCTGACATCCAATCTGCTGATGCAGGCGAGGTTGGATGAAGAAGCTGAACTTGTAAAAGAACATATCAATATCAGCGAGCTTGCCGGTGAAGTAATTCAGCCTTTCAAAGACAGTGCTGAAATACAGGGTATTTCGGTTAAAAGCAGCATTACCCCTGATATCATATTCAGCACAAACAGGCAGGCTTTTACACAGCTATTAACGGTTCTCATGGATAACGCGGTAAAATACACCACTGAAAAAGGGAATATCTTTTTCAGTCTGTCACAGGAATCTAAATCCGTTACCATCATAGAAGAAAACAACTGCGATCCGGAAATGAATGTTACCCAGGAATATCTGTTCGAACGTTTTTACCGCGCTGACAGCGCACGAACTCACAATGAACAACGATCCGGTTATGGGATTGGTCTGTCTGTTGCCCGGTCCATCTGTGAATCCCTGGGCGGTGAACTGTCGGCCTGCTACCCGAAAAAGGGCATGATCCGCTTTACAGCAAAATTCTGATAAAGAATATAAAAAAGAGCTGTATCATTTTCGATATTTGGGTCACACAGAAATAAAGTTCTCAAATGATGAGGGGGCAGACTATCAAGAGGCTAAACAGAACAATTTCTGCAGGAACCCCGCTCAATCAGTTCCGGCTTTATAATTTCAAAGGCACTGCCAGAAGTTCGATGATCGATTTTGTCCACAAGCATCTTAACTGCTTTCACAGCCATCTCTTCTTTTGGCTGAGCCACGGTTGTTAAATCAATTTGCGGCAGTGAAGCCAAACGAATGTTATCAAAACCAAGAAGCGATATATCCTCAGGGATCCGAATACCCGATTCCCGGGCTGCCTGCATCAGACCGATAGCATTTGAATCAGTTGATGCGAAAACCGCAGTAAAATCACTCCTCTGAGAGAGTTCAGAGCGAGCCATCTCATAACCAAGTTCAATTGAGCTGGCACTTGACTCAAAATAAACGATTTTCGGCTCAAGGCCCAAATCATGGCAGGCCTGTTTATATCCCTCCGCACGCAGCCGGTGAGTAATACTCCCGACACGGCAGCCAAAATACAGAATATTCCGATGCCCGAGTCTGTGAAGATATTCAACGCCAAGCATCGTACCCTGATGATTGTCGACAGAAATATAACTTGCGTCCTGATCCCTGAGATTTTCGCTCAGATAAACCGTTGGCAGCATGGATGCATATTTCATCAGATTCCCGCAGGAAGCACTTTTCTGAGGAATTACCAGGACCCCGTCAACCTGATGTCCCACCATCAGCTGCATCGCTTTCAACTCCTGATTCAGGTCAGGATAAGAATTGCAAAGGATCAAATTATATCCGAACCTGCGTGCGGTAACTTCCACATAATAAGCAAGCTCAGACATAAAGGGATTATCAATAGACGGAACGATCAAACCGATCAGTTCCGTCTTTTTTTTGATCATGGAACGGGCTATATAATTTGTTGTATAGCCCATTTCCTCACTTATTTTCAGAATACGTTCCCGGGTTTCCTTACTGATCTCCGGGTTGCCTGACAGCGCGCGAGAAACAGTCGTGAATGAGACATTCGCAGCTTTCGCGACATCTTTCAGTGTAACTTTACCCATTTTACGGTAAATTACCTTCAATGGGGAAATTCGTCGCATCCAATGCAATCAAAGTTTCTTCCGCTTCCTTCGTCATAGCAACTATTGACGGTTCCAATGTGGGGGTCGGAATAGTCCATTCCATCGTCTCACGTGAAATCTGACCTTCCTTCCAGGGAAGGAGTGCGAAGAAATCGTTATAAGACATTCCCTGTTTTATCTCATAGCGAGGAATGTAATAACAGCGATCCAGCGTAACTTCAGTACCTCCGTAAGCCGCAAGTGCCGCTTTATACCCGGCGCTGCTGACCCTGCTCAGCATATACCCTTCGGGATCCAGATACCCATCCGGATATGAGAACGTCGTTATTTCGACACCAAAGATTTCCTCAAGTTTCGGTTTTGACGGACCAATTTCCTGACTGATCGCAGACCGATCGCCCATACCATTTCCATAATACCCGTTAGAACCGATTTCCCATCCGTCTGCCATCATGGTCTTGATCTGTTCTGAAGAAAGGGAATGTTTCGCATCGACATGATTTGCCTGAATCATAAGGTTTCCAACCATCCCGTATTTTTTCATAATCGGATAAGCATTAACCCATTGTCCCAGTTCAGTGGAATCAAAAGTGATCAAAACCGGGCGGGGAGGCAGTTCGCCGCCATTATAGAGAACATTCACCATATCAGAAAGTGTAATGGTCGTATATTTCATTTCGTTCAGAATCCGCATCTGCTGTTCAAATTCATTCGAATGAACATAAGGACCACCGGCATGATCGAACTCCCACTGATAATAAGGATCGTCATCCCTGCCGTTCACAATATCATTGTAGTACAGGATCAGTATTTCAGCACTGCCTCTCTCATGCATGATCCAGGTAGGAGTGGGTTCAATGGTTGGAGAAGGCGTGATCGTCGGGGTAGGCGTATCTGACGGGATTGGAGTCTCTGTCGGAGTAGGTGTTGGCGGCGTCATGGATCCAATCTCATTGATTTTCGCCTGCATCGTTGAAGCTACTATCGTACGCAGCATTTCTTCCGTGACCTTTTCAGGCATATTACACGAAGAAAGAATAATTACAAAAAGTACAAGGAGAATCAGGGATTTCTTTTTCATAACGGACTCCAATTTTTTTAATCGTTACTTAATTCTACTTCAAATTCACAGGGCAATCAAGCAGTTCATTTATGTTACCTGAAAATCATCAGATTTACAACACTGCCTTTTTCTGCCAATCCTCAAACCATTATCCGGGATCAATTCCGTACCGGTCATTCCCGGATCAGACATCAGGAAAGATATACAATCCATAACAGATTCCACAATCTCACTGTTATCAGTCAGGGTACCTGACACACGTTTTTGCCAAATCTCATCAGGTTCAGACTCTCCCTGAAGTACAACTCCGGGTGAGACCAGATTTACACGGATCTCAGGAGCAAAGGATTCGGCCATCTGTTCCGTTAAATATTTCAGGGAAAATTTACTGAGACCGTAAAGAGCATGTTCCGCATAACCACCCGAAACACTGGCATCTCCTATCGTTATGATCCTCCTTGCCATCTTGAACCTTTCCGCAAAACGGGAAGAAAGGTACCAGACTGCCCGCAGGTTCGTGTTCATCACAAGGTCCCAATCTTCAACAGAAGAAGACTGCAGCGTACCTTTCGGAAAAACAGAGGCATTATTAATAAGCGCAGTCAAATCCGGATCAGTCGATCCGGCTATATGATCAAGCATTGCATCAATATCACCCGGCTCCCTCAGATCCGCATAAACACAAGCAGCCTGCCCTCCGGAGTGAAGAATCCGCTCTTTGAGCTGAAAAGCTTCCCTCTCATGTGATCTGTAATGGATCCACACAAAACAGCCTGCAGATGCTGACTTTTCAGCAATCAGACTGCCGATCCTTCGTGAGGCTCCGGTGATCAGGACCGTTTCCATAAGGCTCATTCCTCAAATGAAGACAGAAGAATCCCGGCAAGATCGTCATCCGAGAGACGATAACGATCACGTGTCAGCGGGCCACCGCCCACCCAATGGGTCAGGCGAACCATTTCATCCACCTGATCCAGGGAAAAGCCATAATCACGCAAATGCAGCCTGTCCAATCCGAGAGAATTTTTCCAGTCATGCATTTTCCTGAGCAATGCCTCAGCTTTCTCTGACTCCGGCTTACCCGCTGCGATATCCAGAACATCAGCTACTTCCGCATAACGCTGCGGAACATTTTCAGCTTCTTTTGCATGGAAGGCGTCAAAAATCATCGCCAGTCCGCCACCATGCGTTACGGAGGGATTCAGACCGCTCAGCATATGCTCTATAGTATGAGCAGCAGATGCGGAAGAAAGATATAGCACCATACCGCCCATCATGGAACCATAACAGACCCAGTAACGGGCTTCGATATCGGAACTACATTCGACCGCTTTCGGGAGCCACTTCCAAAGGGCTTTCAGTCCCGCAAGTGCAAGAACATCGCTGAATGGATTGGCTTTAACAGAAAGAAAAGCTTCCAGACAATGACAAAAAGCGTCAAAGCCCTGCTCCGCTGTATGCTGCGAAGGGATGCTCAGCGTAAGTTCCGGATCGATATAAGCAGAATATACGAAATCAGTACGGATACCAATCTTTTCATGACGGTCTGTATCAGTTATCACAGCCGTCTTGTTTCCCTCGCTGCCCGTACCTGCTGTAGTCGGAATCGCGATAAGCGGGAGCGGTTTGACAGCCATAGTCTTTCCCCCTCCCGATCCGGATGCTGTGTAATCCCACAATGAACCGTCATTAACAGCCATCGCCGCGATTCCTTTAGCAGTATCCAGTGCACTGCCTCCGCCAATACCGATCACACATTCCACTCTGTTCTGACGGGCAAGTTCCGCTCCTTTCATCACAGAAGACAGTGAAGGATTGGCAGCCACTTCATCGAACAGCAGCATCTGTTCTGTTTTCGGCCGGATCATTTTAACCAAACGGTCCACCGTCCCGTTTTCACGGATCGTCCTGCCGCCGGTGACGATCATCACGCGATTCCCCGGCAGAGAAGACTTCTGCAGTTCATCCATCACACCGCATCCGAAGCGCAGCCTTGCAGGTATTTCAAAGGTAAAACTGTCCAATCCGCTCATTTTTTCCTTTTTCAAACTTTAAATAAAGCAATACAGCCGCCGGAAGTTCCAACCGATTTTCAATTGATTTCCTCCGGCAGCCAGCAGTTGACTGATCCTTTATTGATTCGCCTTCAAAAATTCAACAGCGTCAGCAATACGCTGCAGTACTTTTTCTTTTCCGATAACTTCCATACAATCAAACAGCGGTGGCGTCACCTTTTGACCGGAGATTGCACCGCGCAGCAGACCGAACACCTGTCCCGGTTTATAACCAAGTTCAGCCACCATATCCCGCAGCGGCTGTTCCATGCCAACAGCGGTAAAATCATCCAGCCCGCTGATGACTTCAAAAGCTTTTTCAGCAATTTTGATGCAATCACTGATTTCAAGTTTCTTCTGCATCAACTGATCCATCACGGGAGGAATATCCTCCTCAAACATAAATCTGGCTACTTCCGGGCCGTCAGTCAGCTTTACCATTCTTTCCTGGATACAGGGAACGACCTTGTATACACCTTCATAATCCGTGTTGATCCCGGCTTTCAGGAAAAACGGGAGCAATCGCCGGGCAAGATCTTTCTGTGTAAGGCTGCGGATATGAGCACCGTTAAAATGATCAAGTTTGAGAAAATTCATAGCCGCGGGAGCTGGATTCAGATGTTCAAAGGAAAACTTTTCAATAAGATCATCCATGGCAAAGAAATCGTTTTCCCCGTCAAAGCTGGCACCCATCTGTGCGATCCAGTTGGTTACCGCCTCCGGGAGATACCCAAGATCGGCAAAATCGGTCAGGAACACCGCATATCCCTGTTTCAACAGTTCTTCAGATTCGCGTTTGGAAAGCTTTCCCTTTCCGCTGGGGCTGAGGAGCACGGAAAGATGGACCCATTCCGGTTCATCCCAGCCAAGTGCCTGATAGATCATATGATGCAGCGGCAGGGAAGGCAGCCATTCGGAGCTGCGGATAACATGGGTAATTCCCATCATATGGTCATCCACCATCGCGGCCAGATGATAAAGAGCCCATCCGTCGGTCTTGAGTATAATTGCATCCTCAAGCTGTTTATTGTCGATAGAAATATCCCCGCGCAGCATATCATGAACGACAGTCGTCCCTTCATGCGGGACCTTGAGCCGGATCACATGGGGTTCACCTGCGGCAACACGGCGTTTTGCCTCTTCAAGGGGGATATCCCGGCAATGTCCGTCATAATGAGGAAATTCATTATTTTCAGCCTGCTGTCTGCGCATCTCTTCCAGACGTTCAGGTGTACAGAAGCAATAATAAGCTGCGCCTATTTCGACAAGCTGTTCAGCAACCTTCTGATAGATCTCTTTCCTTTCTGTCTGTCGGTACGGGCCATAAGGGCCGCCTATGTCCGGGCCTTCATCCCATTGAATACCCAGCCAATGCAGGCCGTCAATAATTTCCTGTTCAGCTGTCGGGACATAACGCGTCCTGTCCGTATCTTCTATACGCAAAATAAACTGTCCGCCGGTTTTTTTGGCGATCAGATAATCATAAAGCGCTGTGCGGGCACCGCCCAAATGCAGACGTCCCGTCGGTGACGGAGCAAAACGGACACGTGCCGGTTTATTTTCATTCGTCATTTTATCAAATCCAACCTTTCATTATTACAAAGCACCGGTTCCGCCTCCCGGTCACCGGTGCCTATTAAGCTATTTCTGTCTTCTTTTCCGAAGCCACCGCCACGCATTCAACCAAACCGATCCCCATCGCCAAAGCCATGGTAGAGGAACCGCCGTAGCTGATAAAAGGAAGCGTCAGCCCGGTCACAGGCAATACCTGAAGATTCACGCCCATATTAACGACCATCTGAAAGAAAAAGAGAGTCGCGATCCCATAACAGATCAACGCACCGAAAAAGTCCGGAGCGTTGCGGGCTATATGAATTATCCGCAGCACCATAAAGGACAGCGTAATGATCACGAGCATAGCGCCTATAAAACCGAATTCCTGTCCCAACGCGGAAAAAATAAAGTCCGTATGCCGCACTTTCAAAAAACGCAGCTGCACCTGTGTTCCCGCGCCATAACCCTGTCCAGTTAATTTACCGGATCCAAGCGAGATCACTGCCTGGTCAATGTTATAGGAGTCACCGTAACGGGCATCCGGATCCGGCGCGATAAAAGTACGGACACGGTTCAGCTGATATTCCTGTACAAAAGGAACCGTCTCAGGAGATAAAAATATCCACACGAGCATGCCAATAGCAACAAACATACCGACTATGCCCAGACCCAGCAGGCTCTTGATTGGTATTCCGCTTGCCCAGATCATGGAAAACCACAAAACGATCATCACAATAGATGTTGACATATTAGGCTGCAGCAGAATAAAAACTACAATACCGAAGTCAAGAGCAAAGCTTTTGATGATCCACATCAGGTCATGCTTTTCATGGTCATGGTCGGAAAAATATTTAGCCAGACGGATGATCAGGATCAGCTTCGCAAATTCGGAAGGCTGCAGCGAAATCGGTCCGATACGAAACCAGCGCGCTGAACCGAATGCCGCTGTACCGAACAATCGCAGTGCGATCAGCAGCCCGATGATCCCGATATATAAAATATTTGCGAGGGAATCCAGATAATGATAATCAAAAAAGGCACAGGCTAAAATGAAAACCAACCCGATACTCACATAGAGTATCTGGCTGTTGATGGAAACTTCCAGGTTCCCGGCCAGCGCGGACTGGATCATAACAATGCCAAAAAAGCAAAGGACGATCACCACCCCAAAAAGCCAAAAATCAAAGTTCCGCCACCGTTCCCGACGCATTGGTATCCTTTCTCTGTGCTGATATTACTAAATATCCTTTTTCTCCTTCCATAATTATATACGTTTTCCTTTGCAATTTTCATAAATTTTGTATTAATTCAGAGAAAAAAGGAAGCCACCAATATCGGCGATTGATGAATATTCGGTTTTGTAGCAGGAGACGAGATCCTATATTTATCCAGCGGTTCTTCATTATATATGGGTCACAAAGAGGAAGCTTCCTCTTATTCTTATATAGAGCTCACATATAACTGTTGAGAATTCCCAGTTATATCATGCCGGTTTTATGCTAAAATATAGCTAAGGTCAAATAACAGGAAAGATAAAATCACATGGCAGATCCGAAAAAGCAGTGAAAGAAACCATTCGCATTTGCAGTGACCAAAATGATTTGAAAGACTAAAGACTATATCAAAAAAGGAGGAGGTACCTGATATTATGTTTGCACATCTCGACAAAGAACAACAAATGGAATACTTTTATACTCAGGGGATTGAGCAGGGACAGCACCTGCCACTGGTTGGCCTGACTAAGAAAAAATACATCACCATAGACCAGGCAGCCAAAGAAGCCGGCATGAGTATAGAAGAGTTACTCGAGAAAATGAAGCTCGCATAAAATGATCAGGAAGAAATAAATGGATAAACCAGTATTAATCATCATGGCAGCCGGAATGGGCAGCCGATACGGCGGATTGAAACAAATGGACGCCATTGATGAATATGGACATCTGTTAATGGATTACTCCGTATTTGATGCCAAACGCGCAGGCTTTGATCGCGTCATCATCGTTATCAAGCCTGAAAACGAAGCATTATTTGAAGAAAAAATCGGCAGCCGCCTGCGAAAATATATTCAAATCGACTATGCATACCAAGTTCTTGAAAACCTTCCGGAAGGTTTCAGCGTTCCGGAAGGCAGAACAAAACCCTGGGGCACAGCCCATGCCGTGCTTTCAGCAAAAGATCTTGTCAAAGGTCCTTTCTGTGTCATCAACGCAGATGATTATTACGGGGAACATCCCTACCGCAGCATCTATGATTTTCTCTCAGCCGACACAGATCAAACCCACCATGTAATGTCCGGGTTCCGCATTGAGAATACCCTGACAGAAAACGGTTACGTCTCCCGTGGTGTCTGCTCCGTGGATGGTTTCGGGCACATGACAGGTATAAAGGAATGCCTGCACATTGTCCCTGCGGAAGGTGGGGCTCTTTATATCGAAGGTGAAAATGAACAATTCATTCCCAACGGTACGCTCGTTTCGATGAACTTCTGGGGTTTCCAGTATTCCATGATGAAAGAAATCGAAGCGCGGTTTAGCGGTTATCTGAGAGAAAACCTGCCGGTCAATCCACTTAAATGCGAGTATTTCCTGCCGCTGATCCCAAATGCTCTTATCACGGAAGGAAAATCCAGTGTAACCATTCTGCCGACAGACGAACGCTGGTACGGAGTTACTTATCACGAAGACAAGGCTGCAGTTGTCGCAGCACTCAAATCCATGCGCGAAAGCGGAAAATACCCGCTGACCCTTTGGGAATGATAAATTTGCTGATAGACATAAGAAATGGGCTGTCAGGAACTGACAGCTGGCAACGAAAAACGGAGGTTTTATGACAAAAGTATTGCTCGCAGGCGGGGCCGGATATATCGGATCACATACCGCTGTTGAACTGCTGGAAAACGGCTATGACATCGTGGTCGCGGATGATCTTTCCAACTCCAGTGAAGAAGCATTGGAACGGGTGAAGCAGATCACCGGAAAAGATTTCCCGTTTTATAAAACCGATGTCTGCGAAAAAGCAGCGCTGGACAGGATCTTTGAAGAAAACAAAATCGATGCAGTAATACACTTTGCAGGGAAAAAGGCTGTAGGAGAATCTGTCCAGATGCCGCTGGTTTATTACCGCATTAATCTGAACGCGACCCTGTCGTTATGTGAAAGCATGATCGAACATGGTGTGATGAACATCATCTTCTCTTCCTCCGCCACCGTTTACAGCGCAGACAATAAAGTTCCTTTCACCGAAAATTCTCACCTTGGCTGCTCCAATCCATATGGATGGACAAAGCTTATGAATGAACAGATCCTGCAGGACATCGCCAAAGCAACGCCTGGTTTTTCCGTCGTTCTGCTGCGCTATTTCAACCCGGTCGGCGCTCATCCCTCAGGATTGATCGGTGAAGACCCGCAGGGCATTCCCAACAACCTGATGCCTTTTATCGCTCAGACAGCTGTCGGAAAACGTGAAAAGATCAACGTCTTCGGAAACGATTATGACACCCCGGACGGCACCGGCGTCCGCGATTATCTGCATGTTGTTGACCTTGCATCCGGGCACGTTGCAGCCCTGCGTTATGTACTGGATCATGAAGGTGTTGATATCTTCAACCTCGGAACCGGCAACGGTGTTTCCGTTCTGGAAATGATCGCATCCTATTCAAAGGCCTGCGGCCGAGATCTGCCTTACGTTATCGCCCCGCGCCGTGCCGGTGACCTCGCGACCGTCTATGCCGATGCCTCCAAGGCTAAAGAAGTTCTTGGCTGGACCGCAGAGAAAACGCTTGACGACATGTGTGCAGATTCCTGGAACTGGCAGAGCCACAATCCGAACGGGTATCATTAGCTGATAGTTAGCAGTTATCAGTTATCAGCGGATTGATGACCGGTTGCCGCTCCCGGCAGCAACCGGTCACAGACTGCTGACATCTGACTGCCAATAAGAAGAAAATCATGTCTCTTCCGGTCGTATGTGAATCAATTATGATCATCTGCTTCGGCCTTTCGTGGCCGGCGAATATCGCAAAGTCTTTGCGGTCCAGGACCGCAAAAGGGAAAAGTCTGCCTTTTCTGCTCCTGATCGAAACCGGTTATATCTTCGGTATCATCGGGAAAATCATCACACATACCTATAATCTTGCGACCATTTTCTATTTTATTAATTTTTTCATGGTACTTACCGATATTCTGCTGTATTTCCGGAATGCAAAGCTGGATCAGGAAAAAGAATCCGGTACTTCAGCGGTCGCGGATCAGAAGAAAGACGCCTCTGGTCAGTGAAACCTCCGCAGTTTTACCCGGGAGCGGTTCATTGCTGACGCAATATTGATACTCCGGCTCGACGTCAGCATTTTTCAGAGAATATTTCGCATTTTTGATCGTAACGCCTTGAGCGGGTCCTGCTATAAACAGCAACGAAAAAAAGGGATGCACAGGATTTATCTGAGCGGTTGTCCCGGGCATTACTATTTCCATTTCTGAAAAATCATCAACAGCAAGCACATTTTTACCGCGATTCCTGAGCCAAAGGAGGATATACAGATTTCCAAGCGTATGGTCGAGACGGTTACCGAACACCCCAATCAGCAGAAAATCTTCAAAGCCCCGTTTTTCCATCTCTCTGACAGCGGCCATTGTATCCGTATCATCTTTCTCGCAGGGAAGAACGATCGTCTCGACCGGGAGATCAGGATTTTCGGATGAATCAAAATCGCCTATGACCAGATCCGGCTGAACATCAAGTCCGTCCCGATGCTTCAGCCCGCTGTCACAACAGACAAAATAATCATCCGGACAGAGATAAGTCCGCACCGCTTTGTAATTTACGATATCCGCCCCGCCTATGATCACACAACGCCGCATTGAATGTATACCTCTTTTCATATAAGATGTAAGGACAGGTTGTTTCTCATCCCGTTCTGCAATTTCACAGATTTCCAGAACCGGGAGGCGCAGCACAGATGCCAGGTCTTTCATGCAGGTTTACAGTAAAATAACAAATCCCCGTATGCTCTTTCCTGAATAGATAAGATTTTTCTCACATGAAACAGAGAACCTGTCCTTCTGTCTCATGTAAGAAAACAAACAACTGCACCAATTCCGAATTATAATAACAAACAGAAGAGGGAAAGCAAAACACTGATGTTTTTCAATTAATAATTTTTCGTATACATAACAAGGACAACAATTGAAATTATCAAAACTTACCAGGACTTCGCTTTTGCTTTTTATCTGCTACGGTATTGACAAATGCTTCGCTGTACTGCGGCAGATGATCATTGGCCGCCAGTTCGGATTGTCGCTTGAACTGGACGTATTTAATATCGCCAACAACCTGCCGGATATGCTTTTCACACTCATCAGCGGAGGAGCGCTTTCCATGGCATTGATCCCCGTGATGTCGGATATAATCAATAAAGACGGGAAAAACGCCGGATGGAAGCTTTTTTCCTCGATAGCCAATCTTTCCTTTCTCTGCGCCGGAATTCTCGCTGTTCTGACAGCACTGTTTGCCAAACCGCTGGTCGTATCTGAAATCGGCATTGCGCCGGGGTTTACAGCAGATCAGCAGGCAGCGGTCATCCGGCTGATGCGCATGAATCTGATCGCCATGTTGCTTTTCGCGCTTTCCGGTCTGTTCGTCGGCGGGCTGCAGGCAAATCAGCATTTTCTGATGCCGGCATTGGCTCCAATTTTTTACAACATCGGACAGATTTTCGGGGCTGTAGTACTGGCGCCATCAGAACCATACCACATCGGGCCGCTTTCACTGCCTTGTTTCGGCATGGGGATCGACGGACTGGTCGGAGGTGTCATCATCGGAGCCGCAGCCCATCTGCTGATACAGGTTCCGGCACTGATCCGGCACCGTTTCCGCTGGTATCCGCTCATTGACTTACAGGATGCACAGGTGAAACGTGTATTGCGGATCCTCGGTCCGCGTATTCTTTCCGTGTTTTTTGTCCAGCTGATCTTTATCATCCGGGATAATTACGCATCCCGCCTCGCGGCCGGTGCTGTCACCGCGCTGAGTTACGGTTATATGTTCCAACAGCTTCCGGAAACGCTGATCGGTACAGCTATCGGTACTGCCATTCTGCCGTCACTTTCACTCTTCATCTCCGATAATGATACAGCTTCCTATCAGGAAGTGATTGAAAAGGCCTGCCGCATCGCGCTTGCACTTTCTCTGGGAGCCGCCGTGATCATGGGCATCGGGCTCGGACCTGTTATCGGTGTCTTTTTTGCTTTTGATGAAGCGCAGAACCTGCTGATGATGCGGACACTGCAGGGATTTCTGGTCGGACTGGCAGGTCACTGTCTGCTTGAGATCGCCAACCGCGCTTACTATGCACAGGAACAGGCTCTTATCCCGCTGTTGGGTACGATTTTAAATGTCATTATCTATATTACAGCCGGATTTCTGTTGTTCAGGACGCTGGATGCGCCCGGTTTGAGCCTTACAGACTCCATTGCTTTCACTGTTCAGGCGCTCATGATGCTGATCATTCTGGCCCATCCAGCCGGGTTCAGGTGCTTGATCAAAGGGAAAGGAATTCTCCGGGCTGAAACAAACCTTACCGGTACATTGCTTCGCTCAGTTCCGGGAGGAATCTGTGCCGGTGGTATTTGTTTTGCAGTTATGTCCATCCCAAATGGCAATATTCTGGTAAAATCTATTTTGGGAATGTGTACCGCATTGCTGTTTTAT